>JACMOK010000152.1 GCA_014378065.1 Flavobacterium sp. | reverse complement strand
CTATTGCTGCTGCTTCAAGCACCACTTTCATCATTACCTTTGCCCCTTTGGCGGCTGGTATCAGAACGGCAACTGTATCCATTGGAAATAACGATACAACGGGAGGAGAAAATCCGTACACCTACAACATTCAGGGGTCTGGAGTTTGTGCCGCGACAGGCAACATCATCACGCCAACTTCGGGGCCAGTAGGTACTGAAATTATTATCAACGCGACGAGCAATAATTTGACCGGAGCCACCGCAACCTTCAATGGTGTTTCTGGGACGGTTACTGCTGTGTCTTCAACACAGATTAAAGTCATTGTACCTCCGGGCGCAATCTCCGGAATTTTAACGACTACCAACAGCCAAGGTTGTCAGGCATCGAACCCGTTTACGGTTATCAATAATGCCGGAAACACTTGTCAGGGCGGAATAGTTGCTTCCAATTTGTTTATGAGTGAAGTAACAGATGCGAGTTCGGGCGGATTGACTTATGTGGAAATTTACAATGGCACAGGTGCTGCTGTCAATTTAGGTACGTACTCCGTAAAGATTGCCAACAATGCCTCTTCTACCTATGGCACCAATTTACCTTTAAGCAATGTCAGTCTTGCCAATGGCGCCACCTATGTGGTTTCCTTCGGAAGTGATGGGGCTTGTACGGTTCCTGGCGGAAATGGCTCTTATGCCTCCCAAGGATTAGGTGGCGGCATTAATTTTAATCCGGGTGCCAATGATCATATTGCACTATTTAAAGGCGCTATTTTACTGGATGCTTTTGGGGTTTATACTTCAACAAATTGGGCTGATGCTTTGGGTCTGAGCACCAATGGAGCGACTTTTAGAAGAAAAAATACCGTAACCGCACCAAGTACAATCTATTCAAATTCTAACTGGAATATCATAGATTGGCCGGGAACCGGACCGACTTCTTGCGGTACAAATGATTATTCAGATGTCGGCACGCATAATTTTTTATCAGGAACGCCACCTACCGTAACCGCGCAACCGAGTTACACCCCATCGTGCAAGGCTACTACTTTAACGGTCGGGGGTGGCGAAGGATTTACGGGTGGAAATACGCTCGCGTTTCAATGGTTTGGTGTCGCGCCAAATGCAGCAACTTGGACTTCTTTAACCAACGCAGGTATTTATTCAGGGGTCGATACAGTTACCTTAGCCATCGCCAATTTGGCAGGTTTGGATGGGTATCAATTTTACTGTCAAGTTAGAGAGAGCAGTGCTACGTGCTACACGGCATCTAACCCGGTTAAAATTACAGAGGCTCAGACCACGACATGGAATGGAACGAGTTGGTCACCTGTAAGTCCGCCAACCCTGGGGACTATTGTGGTGATTAATGGAAATTATGATACCGCAATTAATGGCAGTTTTGAAGCGTGTAGTGTTACGGTCAATCCGAATAAAACGCTTACTATTAATGCCTCTACTATTAGTTCCACACAATATGTATCCATTCAAAATGACTTAACGGTAAACGGAAACTTAGTGATCGAAAATCAAGGTTCGTTGGTAATGATTGACGATAATGGTGTTGTAACCAATACTGGAAATACCCAAGTGAAGAAAACGACAACGCCTTACGAAAAATATGATTACACCTACTGGTGTTCACCAGTTGCCAACAATACGATTGGGTCTACCTTTAGTGCCTGGCGAACCGATTATTCCTTTTCGTTTATTACGCCAAATTTTTTCGATGTACTTACTTCGGCTACGGGTGCAGCGCCTTCGGATGGCTTTGACGATGCAGCACCTTACGCTTGGACGAATACAGGAACATTAGCGGTGATGGCTCCAGCAAAAGGATATGCGATCATGGCACCAACGGCGGGTACTTTTCCAACGACTAGTTCGGTGGTGTTTTCGGGAGCGGTAAACACAGGAAACATTTCTATTCCTTTGGCTTTGAGCGGTAACGGTGCAGACGCAAATGACGATTTTAATTTAATAGGGAATCCATATCCCTCTGCAGTCAACGCTACTAAATTCATTATCGACAATGCTAGTTTTGCGGGAACTTTATATTTTTGGACACACGTAGGGGATATTTCATCAGCTAATCCTGGTCCGAACGCTTACAATTTCATCACAGATGACTATGCGTTGTTTAACCTATCAGGCGGAACGAGAGGAAGTTTGACTTTACCGACGAGTCCGGTACCGTCAGGGTTTATCGCATCAGGCCAAGGCTTTTTTATTGAAGCCAATACGGCGACAAGCGTCAATTTTACCAATGCGATGCGGAACAAAACCTACATCAACACCAATTTTTACAGAAATTCTAATCAAAACAATCCAGTCGTGACCGCCGCAACTGCAGACAGAATCTGGCTGAACTTGACCAATCAGGAGGGCTTGTTTAGCCAGCAGCTAATTGGCTATTTTAACCAGGCAACGGAAGGCGTAGACAGAGGTTATGATGGAGCCGCTTTGAAAAGTCAAAACTCGGCTAGTTTTTATTCTGTGATCGAAAATGAACAGTACCGTATCCAAGGCAGACCTGCGTTTGCTGCTGACGATGTCGTCGCTTTAGGATTTTTTAGCGCGTTTCCCGGAACATTTAACATCAGCATTGATCAGGTCGAGGGTCAACTGAATACTTCTCCTGTTTATCTGGAAGATAAGTTACTTCATATTATCCATGATCTGAAACAAGCCCCATATAGTTTCGCTACGGTTGCTGGTCGTTATGACAACCGTTTTGTGTTGCGTTATACCAACCAAAATCTGGGAACGGCAAATTATGAAAGAAGTGCGAACCAAGTTGTAGTGGTTTCAGAGCACCAAGCGATAATGATAAAATCGTATCGAGATCCGATCGATACGGTTACAGTTTATGATATTCTGGGCAGAGAAATCGCGAAGAATAGCGCGATAGGAAATAACGAATTTACTATCTCGGGATTGGTGCCAAGCCAGCAAGCATTGGTGATTAAAATTCGTTTAGAAAACGGGGAGATCCAAACCCGAAAGATTATATTCTAAGAAGTAAAAAGTAAATGATAAAAAAAATCCCGTCTGTTTAAATGGAGGCCACTGAAAAACATCTCTTGTTTTGATTAGAGACAATTTTTAGACAATAAAAAAACGCTTATAACAGGATTTTAAATATCCGTTATGAGCGTTTTATTTTTATAACTGTTTTTTATTGTAGGTTGTATGAGTCGATTTTTGACTTTTATAAGTTCATTCTGCATACTGCGTATGTAGCTTTTATTTTCCTACATTAATCGGAGTATTCTTTTTAAGTTGACTGCGAAAATTGCTATTGCACCTTGCATTTGCATATTGGTAATGCCATAGGATGTTGCTCTATTATAACCATGTACATTTTTCAACTCACTATTTTTCGCTTCAATTTTGTATCGATGTTTTGCTTTTTCTTTAAAATAATCAGTTTCTTGAAAGGCAACTTGTTCTTGGTGTAAGTATGATTTTATCACTACAGAATATGTTTTTGTCTTGGCTCCCTCTTTATAACAACCCTCTTTTAAAGGGCAAAACTTGCATTTTTCGACATCAAAATAGTAGGTGTCTACTTGATTCTTTCCAATATTTTTTTTGCCCTGATGCGCTTTTCGAATGGCCATATGACCAGCAGGACAAATAAACCTACCAGCATCTTTATTGTAATCAAATTTATCTTCGTCTTTTCTAAATCCTTGCGTTATGGAAGAATTTAGACGCGCTACTACTTTAATGTTCTGCTCACTTGTGAATTTAAGATTTTCTTTTCCGGCATAGGCTGCATCGCCAATGATGGTATCAACATCAATTCCGTTTTCTTGACTAATCTCTAAAAGTTTAGGTAATTCCGGCCCATCTCCTTTTTCTCCTGATGTTACTACAGCTGCCGTAATAATACGTTCCTCAGTCATAGCCAAGTGAGTCTTATAACCAAAGAAAGAACTATCAGCGGACTTATGACCCGTTTTGGCATCTGTGTCTTTTGATAAAGTAAAATTTTCCTGAGTGTCTTCTATGGTTTCTTTTAGCAGGTTTAATTTTTCTTTTACAGCAGGTATAGATCTTAAATCTTACTCTTTTTCTATTAGGCTCTCCAACTCTTTACAATAGGTCAATTCCTTTTCCAATTCATTGGAGTTGTTCTTCTTTGGCATACGTTCTTTGAATTGGTCATCAAATAAATAAACTGTTTTTCGTAGTAGTTTGGTGCGTTGACGTAATACTTCAATTGCCGAAAATGGATTTGATCTCGATAAAGTATGTGTGGCATCAACTATAATAGACTTGGAGCGGATGATGCCCTTTTCAACGGCTATAGATACTGTTTTGCTAATCAATAGATTTAATAAGTCAGTGTCCTTCAAACGTAGTTTTCTATATTTTGTTAGTGTACTAGGATTTATAACATCTTCTTCTGGTGCCATTTCCAAAAAATACTTAAAGGACATATCAAAACGGGAACGCTCCACTACATCAACATCTGAAACGGTATAAATTGTTTTCAGAAGTAAATACTTGAACATACGCACAGGACTTTCTGCTGTGCGACCATTATTTGTACAGTATTTATTTAGCAACTCATCATAGATAAATGAAAAATCGATCAACTCATTGATTTTTCTTAGCATATTGTCCTTGGGAACGATTAAATCATATAACGAAGAGTACGGACTGAATTGAATTTTTTGTTGTTGAACTAACATCTAAAAGCCTTTTGGGTACCATTAAAAATACGAAAAAAGGAGCAAAAAACTATAGTTTTCTACTCCTTTTTATTAACAATTAATTCCTAAAAAGACTTTTTCAGTGCCCTCTTAGACAACCAAGTAGTTTTTCTTCTATAAAAAAAAGCAGGTGTGTTAACTTTATTTTTTAGTTTTAATTTTCATTAAAGTAGCTTGAATGCTATTCAATTGTT
>JACMOK010000151.1 GCA_014378065.1 Flavobacterium sp. | reverse complement strand
CCGAATGGGGGCGCCATAGCGTTAGGTCATCCGCTCGGAGTTACTGGAGCGAGAATTGCATATTCGGCGGCGTTGGAACTCCAACTGACCGGAAAAAAATATGCCTTGGTTACGATGTGTATTGGTGTAGGCCAGGGCTATGCAGCAATTATAGAAAGAGTATAAAACAATATTGTGCGGAAGCGCCTTTATGGTAAAATTATAATATGAGCAAAA
Source organism: Flavobacterium sp. (assembly GCA_014378065.1). Taxonomy (GTDB): domain Bacteria; phylum Bacteroidota; class Bacteroidia; order Flavobacteriales; family Flavobacteriaceae; genus Flavobacterium. Next base: position 27,337 of record JACMOK010000151.1, on the reverse strand, counting down.
TTCAAAATTACGTTAATGGTTATTGGACAGAAGGCAAAGGCGAAGGAGTTCCTTTAATCGATTCGGTAACCGCAGCCCTTATTGGTCACGCCAGCACGGATGGACTAGATTTCGCCGAAATTCTGCACTATGGAAGAACCAAAGGTGGCGACAAACTTCGCAAAATGACTTTTCAAGAACGTGGCAACATGATTAAGAAACTAGCGCTGTATTTGACGAAACGTAAAGAACAGTTTTATGAACTAAGTTATTGCACGGGAGCCACGAGAGTAGACAGTTGGATTGACATTGAAGGTGGATTTGGTAACCTATTTGCCAATGCCTCGCTTCGAAAATTATTCCCAAATCAATCCTATCATGTCGAAGGCGATCCGATCGATCTATCCAAAGGCGGTCGTTTTATGGCCCACCATATTTTAGTGCCCAAAAAAGGTGTAGCCATACACATCAACGCATTTAATTTTCCGATTTGGGGCATGCTAGAAAAATGTGCGGTCAACTGGATGGCTGGAATGCCAGCAGTGGTGAAGCCCGCGACTTCCACATCCTATTTAACCCAAGCAGTGGTCAGAGAAATCATAGCTTCCCAAATTTTACCCGAAGGAGCGTTACAACTAATTTGCGGTTCTGCCAATACTTTGTTGGATTCGGTAGAAAGCCAAGATGTGGTTACCTTTACCGGTTCTGCCACAACAGGTCGGATGCTCAAATCTCATCCCAGAATTATTAACGAATCGGTTCCTTTTAATATGGAAGCTGATTCTTTAAATTCTTCAATTTTAGGAGAAGATGCCATTGTGGGAACGCCTGAATTCGATTTGTTCATCAGCCAGGCCCGAAGCGAAATAACCGTTAAATGCGGACAAAAATGCACTGCCATCCGCCGACTGATTGTTCCAGCCAATTTGATAGAGGAAGTGCAAACAGCCTTGGGCAAAGCACTCGATAAAATCACGATCGGCGATCCGCGATTAAAGGAAGTTCGCATGGGTGCATTGGTCAGCAAAGATCAAGTCGAAGAAGTCAAATCGAGAGTGCTCGAAATTAGCAAAACCGCCACCGTTGTATATGGCGATTTCGAAAATTTAAATTTAATTGGAGCCGATATTAAAGGGGCCTTCATCAGTCCGATGCTGTTGCGGGAAGACCAACCTTTCAAAAATATAGCGGCGCACGATATTGAAGCTTTCGGACCAGTAGCCACGCTGATGCCGTATAAAAACATTGACGAAGCTATTGAATTGGCTAAAATGGGCAAAGGCTCACTCGTTTCTTCAATTGTTACCAACAGCGATGTCATGGCCAAAGAATATGTAATTAATGCCGCGTCGCATCACGGTAGAATCTTAGTGTTGAATCGAGAAAATGCCAAACAAAGCACCGGTCACGGCTCCCCTTTACCACAACTAGTTCACGGAGGTCCAGGTCGCGCCGGCGGAGGAGAAGAAATGGGAGGAATTCGGGGTATCAAACACTATATGCAACGTTGCGCCGTTCAAGGCTCGCCAACCACCCTAACCGAAATTACCGGGATCTACCAACCCAATTCCAAATACAAAGAGTCGGTCCAACATCCGTTTCAATACCATTGGGAAGACATTCAACCCGGCATGTCACTCAAAACCCACAATAGAACCGTTACCGATACCGACATTATTAATTTTGCCAATGTAACTTGGGATCATTTCTATGCCCACACCGATATTACTTCTCTAAAAGGGAGCATCTTCGAGAAAAGAACTGCCCACGGCTATTTTATTCTCGCCGCCGCCGCCGGATTGTTTGTCTACCCCAATAAAGGACCCGTAGCCGCCAATTACGGATTGGAAGAATGTCGATTTGTAAGGCCCATTTACCACAATGACACCATTTATGTTCGGCTAACTTGCAAACAAAAAATAGAACGCGACAGTGTTGGCGAAGAATTGCCCTGCGGTATTGTAAAATGGTTTGTAGAAGTTTTCGACCAGAAAGACGAATTGGTTGCAATCGCCACCATTCTAACGATGGTGCGGAAAAAGTCGCCATTTGTGTCGATCAACCGCGACAATATCAATAACTACCTCACCAAACTGACAGTAAACCACAAGGCCAATTGGGGCACGATGACACCGCAACATTTGGTCGAGCATATGGAACAACAATTTCTTTTTGCGGCAGGCCAAAAAGGCGATTTCGAAATCGTTACGTTACCAGAGCAACTCGACAAATGGCGCGAAACTATTTTTAACCACAAGCCTATGCCGCGCGGACACAAGCATCCGCTGATGCGAGAAAACGATTTGGAAGATTTGTTACATCCGGATATACAAACCGCCAAGCAAAAACTGATCGATGCCTTTGATTCCTATGAACAATTTTTTAAAGAAAACCCCGATTTGCGTACCAAAAATGTGGTATTTGGGATGATGGACAAATTTGAATGGGATTTATTAAGCACCAAACATTTTAACCATCATTTTAATCAATTTGGAATTTTAGATTAGAAGCCGGGAACCTGCTATCCGTTGCAATCTTTTCCGCCGAATAACGGCAAAAAAGGATTTCCACTGCTATCAGGGCTAGCCCTTAGAATCATAATAAACAATAAATATAAGGTTGAAATTTATCGCAACTATCAACCATCAACCAATAACCAATGGACGCATACGTAACGCAACAGATACAAAACAACATCGCCACCATCGAGTTCTTTCATCCCGAACAGAATTCTTTGCCCGGCCATATTTTAGCCCAATTGGTAGAAACGATAATAAATGTTGGTCACAACGACGACGTAAAAGTTGTTATTTTAAAAAGTGGCGGTGATCGCACGTTTTGTGCCGGGGCAAGTTTTAAAGAATTAATGGCAATTGGCGATGCCGAAACAGGCAAAACTTTTTTTTTGGGCTTTGCCAACGTCATCAATGCGATGCGCCAATGCCCCAAATTTATTATCGGGAGAATTCAAGGAAAAACAGTGGGAGGCGGAGTTGGAATCGCAGCAGCCACCGATTATTGCATGGCGACACAATTCGCCGCCATTAAATTAAGTGAACTCAATGTAGGCATCGGGCCGTTTGTCGTGAGTCCGGCAATAGAGCGAAAAATTGGTATTTCGGCCATGTCGCAAATCGCAATCGATGCCAATGCTTTTTACGACGCAGGCTGGGCCAGAGAAAAAGGGCTGTATGCAAGCGTTTATGAAAGTATCGACACTTTAGACGAAGCGGTTCATGCTTTTGCCCAACAACTGTGCACTTACAATCCCGAAGCAATGGTCGAAATGAAAAAAGTATTCTGGCGCGGAACAGCCGATTGGGATTCGTTATTGGCCGAAAGGGCTGCTATAAGCGGTAGGTTGGTCTTGTCAGATTTCACAAAAGAAACCTTGAAAAAATTTAAAAAGTAGAACGAAAGCTGGGTTATGAATCCTGTGCTTTAAATAACTTCACAATGGTATACGAATTCAAGGGTTTCATTCCCATCATACACGAAAGCAGTTTCATTCATCCACAGGCTTCTGTCACAGGAAACGTAATTATTGGAAAGAATGTTTACGTAGGCCCTGGAGCGGCGATTCGCGGTGATTGGGGCGCTATTGTTATCGAAGATGGCTGCAATGTACAGGAAAATTGCACGATTCACATGTTTCCAGGAAAATCAATGATTTTGAAAGCCGGCGCTCATATTGGCCACGGTGCTATCATTCATGGAGCCAATATAGGATTGAATTGTTTGGTCGGAATGAATGCGGTCATTATGGATGAGGTGACTTTAGGCGACGAATGTATTGTAGGGGCTTTGGCATTTATTAAAGCCGGAATGCAAATTCCCAACCGAAAAATGGTTGTAGGCAATCCCGCGGTAATAGTGAAAGACGTGACCGATGAGATTATCGATTGGAAAACCAAGGGAACGGCTTTGTACCAGCAGTTGCCAAAGGAATGTCACGAAACTTTAAAAGCAGTCGAGCCCTTAAGAGAAATGCCAACAAACCGCCCGACACAACAGGCTTTTTATGAAACATTAGAAGAATTCAAAAAAAAATAAGTCTTAGTGCCTTCGGGTAAAAAAAATAAAATCAATGCCAATAATTGAATTTAAAATGCCCAAAATGGGTGAAAGTATTTCGGAAGCCACGATTATCAGTTGGCTCAAGAAAGTCGGCGATTCAGTGGACGCAGAGGAAACTATTTTAGAAGTCGCTACCGATAAGGTGGATAGCGAAGTGCCGTCACCGGTTTCCGGAGTAATTACTGAGATTCGTTTTCAGAAAGATGCTATTGTGGGTGTGGGTGAAGTTTTAGCATTAATAGCTCAAGGCCAAAAGTCGAATCAAGATGAAAGCAATCAGCACGTAGCTTCGGAGGAACGTTTTGAGGCAACATTCAAAAGCCAAGAGGGCGACGAAGGAAAAGAAAACCTGAGCTATAATCCAGAAATCGAAATTAAATCTTTTGAAGCCAACAACGAACAACGAACAACCGACAATTTCTTAAGTCCATTAATCATCAGCATTGCCCAAAAGGAAAACTTATCTCTTGAAGAAGTGCAGAGCATTGTAGGTTCAGGAACCGAGGGTAGGATTCAAAAGAGCGATATTTTCAGTTATTTAAACAATAGAAAATACGCAATTCAGAGCAAACCCACGACCCAGATTCCAAAGCCAACGGCCGACTATCCGAAACCAAAAATTGATTTTACCGCAGGTAAAGACCGTATCATTGAAATGGACCGCATGCGCCGAATGATTGCCGATCACATGGTCTATTCTAAGCACACTGCGCCGCACGTGACTTCCTACATCGAAGTCGATGTTACCCACTTAGTGCAATGGAGAAATCAAAACAAAGAAAGGTTTTTTGATAAATACCAAGAAAAATTAACCTTCACGCCGATTTTTGTGGCGGCAGTGGCCAAAGCTATTCAAGATTTTCCGATGATTAATGTTTCGGTCGATGGAAAAAATATTATCGTACATGCTGACATTCATATCGGTATGGCGACGGCGCTGCCGAATGGTAACTTAATTGTTCCGGTGGTCAGAAATGCCAATGAAAAGAGTTTACAAGAATTGGCAAAAGCCGTCAACCATCTGGCAGAAAGTTCCCGAAATAATAAATTAAAGCCTGATGAAGTGCAAGGGAGCACATTTACAATTTCTAATGTGGGCACGTTTGGCAGTTTGATGGGAACCCCCATCATCAACCAACCCGAAGTGGCAATTTTGGCTTTGGGAATTATAAAAAAACGACCCGAAGTGGTGACCACCAGCAAAGGAGATGAAATTGCGATCCGCAGCATGATGTATCTTTCACTTTCCTTCGACCACCGCGTGGTTGACGGATTTTTGGGAGGTTCCTTTCTGCGAAAAATCGGAGATTATTTAGAACAATTTGATACCAATACCGCAATTTAATTGCCAAAAAAATAAAATTATGTCATACCACATTTCAGAAACCAAAGTAGCCACTTCGAGAGCCAGTGAAGTAGATATCAACAACATTCCAATGGGAATTGCTTTTACCGATCACATGTTTGTTTGCGATTATGAAAACGGCCAATGGCACAATCCAAGAATCGAGCCCCTGGGATTGATTCCGACACATCCGGCAGCGATGGCGTTGCATTACGGGCAAGCCATATTCGAAGGTTTGAAAGCGACTTTAGGAAAAGACAATACCCCGTTGTTGTTTCGTCCTGAAGAAAATGCAAAACGGTTAAATTTTAGTGCCGATAGAATGGGTATGCCTGATTTCCCCGAGGATTTATTCGTGGAAGGATTAAAAAAACTCGTGGCAATCGAGCACAAATGGATTCCAAAAAATGAAGGAAGCGCCTTGTATTTGCGTCCGTTTATGTATGCTGACGAAGCTTTTATCGGGATGCGTGCCGCGACGAAATACAAGTTTATTATTATGGCCTCACCGGCCGGACCTTTTTTTAGCAAGCCGATTAAATTGTATGCCGAAACCAAATTCATTCGCGCTGCCAATGGCGGGACGGGTGAAGCCAAAGCAGCAGGAAATTATGCGGCCGCCATTCGTCCGACGGAAATGGCCAAAGCCAAAGGATACGATCAAGTGTTGTGGCTCGATGCGCAGAATTTTGAGTATGTGATGGAAGTGGGAACTATGAATATTTTCTTTAAAATTGACGGAAAGATTGTCACTCCGAATCTCGGCGGTTCCGTACTGGCAGGTATTACCAGAATGAGCGTGATGACTTTGTTGCGAGACAAAGGATTTGAGGTTACCGAAAGACCCATTTCGATGCGTGAAATTGTAGCGGCATTTAAAAACGGAACTTTGGAAGAAGCTTTTGGTACCGGAACAGCCGTAGGCATTGCAATGGTAGAAGAAATTGGCTACCAAGAGCTGGCAATAGTTTTTCCAAGGGAAAGTCCGGTAGCCCAGGATATAAAAGACACTCTGCACCGGATTAAAGTGCAAACACAAGCCGACAAGTTTGGCTGGATCGTACCGGTAGCATTGAATTTGGAAGTGCAGGCCTAAGATTTTTAAAATTATAAGGCAAACGAATCCTAAAACTTCAATGTAACGGGGCACTAATAGCCCTGATAGCAGTGGAAATCTCCCGAGGATGCTGACTTAAATTCAGAACCTAGTTTTTTTGCCTCGGGAATTGCAACGGATAGCAGGAACTAGCTTCAAAAAATAAAAGTAAACCAATGGAAATTGCAACGCAGACCCTCCCCAAAATTATTTTAGAAAAGGCCTTTGCCACGATGGCAACAGCCAAAGCGATGACGGCATTGTATGAAGACAATTTCAAGATTGTTTCTAAATATGTTCACGCTACTTCGCGCGGACACGAGGCGATTCAGATTGCTGTGGCGATGCAGTTGCTACCACAAGATTATGCGTTTCCGTATTACCGAGACGACGCAATGTTGCTGGGAATTGGGATGCAACCGTATGATTTGATGCTGCAATTGATGGCCAAAGCCGCCGATCCGTTTTCGGGTGGAAGAACCTATTATTGTCACCCAAGTTTGCGGGATTCTGACAAACCTAAAATTCCGCATCAGTCCTCTGCCACCGGCATGCAGGCAATTCCGGCCACCGGTGCGGCGATGGGATTTTGGTACAAGGAAAATTTAAATATTGAAGATAAAAATAAAGAGAAGCCTGTAGTAATATGTTCGCTGGGTGATGCGTCGGTAACCGAAGGTGAGGTTGCAGAAGCGTTTCAGATGGCGGCATTGAAGCAATTGCCTATTTTATATTTGGTGCAGGACAATGGCTGGGATATTTCGGCGAATGCCAAGGAGACACGAGCACAAAATGCGTTTGAGTATATAAAAGGATTTCACGGTATTGAAGCCATTACTATAGACGGCGCCAATTTTACCGAAAGTTATCTGGCAATTAACAAAGTTTTAAAAACGATCCGAACAGAAAGACGTCCGTTTTTGGTGCATGCCAAAGTGCCTCTGTTGAACCACCATACTTCTGGAGTAAGAATGGAATGGTATCGCGATGATTTGGAAGAAGCGCAATCTCGGGATCCGTTTCCGGTTTTAAAGCAGCAATTGTTGAATGCCGGAGTTACTTTCAATGCCATTCAAGAAATACATGATTTGGCGAAGGCAAAAGTACAAGGTGATTTTGATAGGGCTTTATTGGCAGAAGATCCCAAACCAGAAGATTTATTTACCCATGATTTTGCTCCTACACTCGTTACGGAAGAGCAAGGGGAGCGGAGTCCGGAACGGGAAGATAAGGTAGTAATGGTTGATTGTGCGTTGTTTGCTGTTGAAGAATTGATGCGAAAACACAAAGAATGTTTGTTGTATGGGCAAGATGTTGGCAGACGACTTGGGGGTGTTTTTAGAGAGGCGGCTACTTTAGCACAAAAATTTGGAGACGAACGCGTATTCAATACGCCCATTCAAGAGGCGTTTATCGTAGGATCGACCGTCGGGATGTCGGCCGTGGGATTGAAGCCGATTGTTGAGGTACAATTTGCCGATTACATTTGGCCCGGATTGAATCAGTTGTTTACCGAAGTGAGTCGGTCTTGTTATTTGTCGAATGGTAAATGGCCGGTGGGCATGATACTGCGGGTTCCGATTGGGGCTTATGGTAGCGGAGGACCCTATCACTCTTCTTCGGTGGAAAGTATTTTAACTAACATTAGAGGAATAAAAATTGCCTATCCTAGCAATGGTGCGGATTTAAAAGGTTTGCTAAAAGCGGCATATTATGATCCGAATCCGGTGGTTATTTTAGAACACAAAGGTTTGTATTGGTCGAAGGTAAAAGGCACGGAGGCAGCCCGTACAAATGAACCCGGCGAAGATTATATACTTCCGTTTGGAAAAGCCAATATTGTTCAGGAAATCTGGAGTCAAGAGGAAAGCGAAATCATTTCGGTAATTACTTACGGAATGGGCGTTCATTGGGCGTTGAATGCATCTGCAACCATGAAAGAAAAAGTGGAGATTATTGATTTGAGAACCTTGTATCCTTTAGATGAGGAAACAATTTTGAGATCGGTGCAAAAAACAAAAAAGTGTTTGGTGGTAACCGAAGAATCGGTCAACAACTCTTTTGCCAGAAGTTTGGCGGGAATGATACAAGAAAAGTGTTTTAAATCGCTCGATGCGCCGGTAATGGTAATTGGATCCGAAAATATGCCCGCAATTCCGTTGAATAGTGTTTTAGAACAGACGATGATTCCTTCGACGGAAAAGGTAAAACTGAAAATCGAAGAATTGCTTCGTTATTAGCGCTACTACAAAAAAAATCGCCAACGTTTTGTGTAAAGAAAAGACCTGTTACCATTTTGAGAAAAATGTTAAACCTTTATCATAAGGCAACATTACACTTTTTTTTGATGATTTTTATGCAATGTACTTTTACGCAAACAGCGAAACTCAATCCGAGTAGTTATTTTGTGGCCACGCCAAGGTCATTGATGATTATGAATAACGAGCTATTTTATGTCGGCCAGACCAGCACAAATGGTAAAGAACTGCGGAAGACCGACAGTATGCTGTCTGAAACTAAATAGGTAAAGGACATTAATACTTATTTTGGAAACCCGTTTTCCAGCTCATTTAGCTTCAATAAAGGGTATAATAACGCATTGTTTCGAGCGCAGTTTGATCTGAACTGTCACTATAGTTTGAATTACACATCATAGAACTGAATGACGGGAAGCCCGCATTTTGCAGTAAATTTTAAAGCAATAACCTAGGTTACTTTTATGTACAATAAAAATACCCGCACCATAATTATATAGTGCGGGTATTTTGTTTTAAGTAAAAAATGCTCACTTTTTCTTTTCGGCTCCCGGTGGATATTGTGCTAGAATTTGAGTTACAAAACTCTTAATATTTTCATCTTTTTTGTCCGTATCTTTTGTAAGATAACCAGTTCCTTCTCCTTGCCAAATCAATTCTTTTTTCTTGGCATCAATCAGGTCAATGGTCAGAATGCCATCAATAGTACTGAAGACAGAATTATTGCCTCCCCAGTAGGGATTCCAGCCCAATCCCCAACCGTAACCATAGCCTGCATAAAACTGGTTGACATTAATGTTTCGCTCCGCTTTTGTATTGATATTAATAAGTAAATCGGGTGTTTCACTTTTTGTAAATCCTTTGGTTATCATCGTTTCATCAATCGACCTTAAAATTCGTTTTTTATCTAAATCTGAAATTTCGATTTTATCGATTCCGTTTTTGTAAAAAGCGTAGGTTGTGTATTGCGTAAAATCGGCCTTTTTGTCATAATCGGTGTTGACTCGAACGGAACAACAAGCTCCAAATACAAATAGCACTACTAGGGGTAAAAATTTAATTGCTTTCATCGTGTTTTAGATTAAAATATTTAGAATATAAATTATCAGAAATTTTGATAAAGTAGTTATTATCTAAAAATCCAACAAGTCGTCTTGAACTATATTTGGGATGGTCACTTTTAATAAAGGTTGCGTTTGCATCGCTCTTTTGATGGCAAATACCGCCCCTTCGTTCCGTGCCCAATTTCTGCGCGCAATCCCATTGTTTACATCCCAAAAAAGCATGGATTGTATCCTTCTGGAAGCGTCGGCAGAGCCATCAATAACCATACCAAATCCTCCGTTAATTACTTCTCCCCACCCCACGCCGCCGCCGTTGTGAATTGAAACCCAGGTGGCCCCTCGGAAGCTGTCTCCGATCACATTTTGGATGGCCATGTCGGCCGTAAAACGCGATCCGTCATAAATATTGGAAGTTTCCCTGTAAGGCGAATCGGTGCCTGAAACATCATGGTGGTCGCGGCCTAAAATAATCGTTCCTATTTCACCTCTGGCAATCGCTTGATTGAATGCTTCCGCAATATTAATCCGGCCTTCAGCATCGGCATAAAGAATTCGTGCTTGTGAACCCACTACCAACTGGTTGGCTTGAGCACCTTTGATCCAATGAATATTGTCTTGCATTTGCTGTTGAATTTCGGTGGGAGCGGTCTTTGCCATTGATTCAAGCACCTGGCAGGCAATGCTATCTGTTTTTTGTAAATCTTCGGGATTACCGGAAGCACAAACCCAACGGAAAGGACCAAATCCGAAGTCAAAACACATAGGTCCCATAATGTCTTGCACATAGCTTGGGTACCGGAAATCAATGTGATTTTCTGCCATGATATCAGCGCCAGCCCGGGAGGCTTCTAATAAAAAAGCATTTCCATAATCAAAGAAATAGGTTCCTTTTGCAGTATGTTTGTTAATAGCATTGGTGTGGCGGCGCAAGGTTTCCTGAACTTTTTGTTTGAACAAAAGAGGATCTTCGGCCATCATGAGATTGGCGGCCTCGAAAGAAAGACCAATAGGGTAGTAACCGCCAGCCCATGGATTGTGCAGCGAAGTTTGATCGGAACCCAAATCGATCTGTATATTTTCTTCATGAAACCGCTCCCAAATATCGACTACATTTCCTAAATAACCAATAGAAACGATTTCTTTGGCACCTTTTGCTTGAGCCACCCTTTTAACTAATATGTTAATATCTTCAATTACTTCGTCAATCCAACCTTGACTGTGGCGGATATGGGTTATTTTGGCATTGACTTCGGCGCAGACCGTAATACAGCCGGCAATGTTTCCGGCTTTGGGTTGCGCGCCACTCATACCGCCCAATCCCGAGGTAACAAATAAGCCTCCTTTCGGATTTCGTTTTATTTTGCGAAACGCATTGAGTACTGTTATGGTAGTGCCGTGGACAATGCCTTGTGGGCCAATATACATGTAGCTACCAGCCGTCATTTGGCCGTATTGCGACACACCCAAAGCGTTAAACTTTTCCCAGTCATCGGGGCGGGAATAGTTTGGAATCACCATTCCATTGGTGACTACAACTCTGGGAGCTTCTTTGTGGGAAGGGAACAATCCCATCGGATGACCCGAATACATCGCTAAGGTTTGCTCTTCAGTCATTTCCGAGAGGTATTGCATCGTCAGTAAATATTGTGCCCAATTGGAGAAAACCGCCCCGTTTCCACCATAGGTAATAAGTTCGTGTGGATGTTGAGCCACGGCATCATCGAGGTTGTTTTGGATCATCAGCATGATGGCTTTGGCTTGTTCGCATTTTGCTGGATATTCGGAGATGGCTCTGGCAAATATTTTATAATCGGGGCGGAAACGGTACATGTAAATCCGACCATAAGTTTCGAGTTCTTGAGCGAATTCTCTGATCAGTTCACTGTGGTGTTGCGGTTCAAAATAACGTAATGCGTTGCGCAAAGCCAGCTTTTTTTCCTCAGCTGAAAGAATTTCTTTGCGGTTGGGTGCATGATTAACAGTAGCTTGATAACTTTTTGGTTGTGGTAGTACAGTTGGAATTCCTTGTTTAATTTGTTCCTGGAAAGTCATAATATGATTTTAATTTATGGTCGGATTTCGGCTTGGACTGAGCAATTATGGAAGTACCTCGAAAGTGTGCAGTTTGCAATTATTTTTTCAGGGTGCCAGTTTTTTTATCAAAGCCATAAGGGCAATGTCTGCAGCCACTTTTGCAGCAATAGCCGCGTTTTAAGTGGTGTTTTTCGGTAAAACATTTGTAACCCTCCGGAGTGTAATAATAATCTTCTCCTTCAATTCCTATATTTTTGTTACTTTGCTCATTCATGTCACAAATTTAAAACTTTAGCGCCAATGTTTCTAATCGTTGCCAAATATTTAATTCCGAATGGATATCGTGGGATTGCATTGTTTCCGTTTGTGATACTTCGAGATTCGGTCGATAAATGTGATTTGTATTTAATCAATCATGAAAAGATTCACATTAGGCAGCAATTGGAGTTATTGGTATTGCCCTTCTACGTTATCTATTTCATGGACTACGGAATAAAATTGATAAGATTCCGTAATAAAAACAGAGCATACCGAGAAATCTTTTTTGAAAGAGAAGCCTACGCCAACGAAAAAGACCTTGATTATTTAAAATCAAGGTCTCATTATAGTTTTTGGAAGTATATTAATTTTTAGGTTTCTGTGCAGGCAATCCTTCTCCATATTTGCCGTTGCCTAGTTTTACTTTTCCTGCATGGATGCCTGATGGGATGACATCGCCAATGGCTACCAAATCTTCAGGATTGTATTTGTAAACTTCCTGATCTGTCGGCCAACGGTATATTCTTCTACCATCATTCGGCTGGTTTTGTGCCTTGGCAGCCATAGGCTCTTTATCTGCTTTTAAATAGGCGGGACCTGGCGCTTGCGGAAATCGACCTTCGCCATAGTTGGTCTTGGGTTTTGCAACCAATTGATATTGAAGTTTTCCAGAATGATTTCCACCATTGAGTTCTAATATCTCTACTGAATTTTTGGTTTGTGATAAAATTGTAATACCATTAAAATAAGGCATGCCCACAGGGGTACAAATTACGCGGATAGGATTTTCGTCGTCTACTACAATAATGTCGGCTAAGATGTCATCCAATGTTATAGTTGCCCGACCGTTGACTATTTGTACAGTTCCATAATCTTGATACCAATATTCGGGCGATTCAGGACAAGTAAGCGTTATTCTGCCGTGGGTTTCAGTAGGTATAATTTCTGACACAGAACCGATCCCCACAATTTTACGAAGCGTAACTCCTCCGTTTATAGTGCCGCCCACATAGGCATAGGCATAATTGGTGCTGGCGTATGTTGAACCAGAAAAATATCCACCGGCACTTGTAAAAGCAGAATTTGAAAAAGCAGAACCCATCACACCGATCGCGTCCTGAAATTGCGCGGAAGCTGTTCCTTGAACTCCCGATGTAATGCCCGGATTACCGGCCGTGACCCCTCGATTACTATACCCTCTTAAAGCAGATTGGGTTCCGGTTAACGTGTTGTTGCTTACATTTAATTGACTGTAACTTGAAGCTGGATTATAGGAGGCAGAGGCGTTTTCAACATAATTGTAATTCCCTATCCAAACGTTTGAAAAATTAATTCCAGCGGCAACTGTTGCGGCACCCGTAGATTGTCCAAAAAGGCTGGTATAGCCGGCAGTGGGATTGCTCGCATAAACTCCGGCTCCCAACAAGGTTTGCGCAGGCGTTCCAAAACTAAAATTTACTTCTCTTCCCAGAACGCCTCCAACGTTTGACGAGTGTCCGTATATCCCGTCATTTGCCACACCACTATCTACCTCCAGTCGCGTGTCTAACGATATTGTAGGAGTTCCAATCACGACATTTCCCGTGGTGCCACTTACGGTTAGTCGTTCTGTAGCAGCCGTCCTCAGCTGCAAATTTTCCGCATCTGTGGTACCGATGTAATTTGTTCCTGATGTTGTCCCGCCGTTTCCGCTGAGTGTCCATGGGTTGCCCGAAGCGCCAGTGACTGAAATCCAAATGGTTCCATTCCAGTAATAAAAACCCGGAATAACTTGATTTGGGGAAATGCCTGCCGTATTTGTATTCCAAACGAGTGTCCCGGCAGTCAATAGTCCGCCTTGAGGATTTACGACCGGCGCTGCTACATTAGTGGCAGTAAGCGCGACGCGTGAAATAACAACGCCGTTCGTGGTAGAAGTGATATCTAAAGCGCCAGTCGGAGCGGTTGTGCCAATGCCCACTTGTGCTTGGAGGTGATTGCTGACAAAAAAACAAAAAATGAGCAGTGTTTTAACATAAATCTTTTTCATAATATAAAAAATTTTGAACTTAAAGTTAGCGTTATTTTACAGTAGAAATTGCCATTTTATATTTATAATCGATTAAAGGTCAATATGTCCGACAAAAAAAGGTTTTCATTTTTTTAAGTTTTTTTTTAATTTAATTTTTCAATACAACTTTATTTTTTTACTTTTATAAGCTTAAAATTATGATTATGAAAAAGTTTGCCTTTTGTTTGTCAGTCGTAACCGTGTTGTTTTTATGTCCAGATTGTTTAGCCCAACTGTTTGTAAATAATAACTATGTTTATGTTGCAGATAAGTATCTATATGTAAAACAAGATGTGAATTTGCAGAGTACGGGAAATATTTATTTAAGAAACGAATCTCAACTGCTTCAGGGAACTGCCGGAAATTCTACCAATCAAGGAACTGGAACATTAGCTGTGTTTCAGGAAGGAACGGTAAACAATTTTGCTTACAACTACTGGTGTTCACCGGTGGGGGTGGCTAGCGCAGGAATCGGAAACAACAGTTTTGGAATTACAATCCTTAACAGACCTACTTCACTCACGACAAGTTCTCCGGCAACCATGTTGCCCTCAAGTTCTTTGGATGGTAGTACGACGAATTCCAGTTTATCCATTGCACCACGATGGATTTTTAAATTTTTATCTTCGTCTTTATATTCCCAATGGTTCAGTGTCGGCGCATCGTCTACAATTCTTCCTGGAGAAGGTTTTACTATGAAGGGTTCAAGCGGCACTGATACTGCTTTTTCAGAAAATGCCATCGCAAATAATCCCGGCAGCAAACAACGTTACGATTTTAGAGGCAAACCTAATGATGGTAATATCACGATAAATGTGGCGACAGGAATGCGAACTTTAACGGGAAACCCTTATCCATGCGCTATAGACTTGAAAGCCTTTTTAGTGTCCGCTACCAATTCAACAGGAATCGCCTATTTCTGGGAACAGGATAAAACGGTAAATTCTCATTACATTGCTTCTTATCGCGGAGGTAATGGTACATATTCTCCAATGGGAGGTCCAGTTGTTGGCAGTTATGGCAATATGGGAATTTATACTCCTGCTGTTTTTTATGCTTATGATGGTGCAGGAACGCAGCTGGCGGCTACAGGTTCTGGATCTAATTATGAACGACGATTTAGCCCGGTGGGACAGGGATTCATGATTGAAGGATCGGCCACAGGAACGGTGATAATGACTAATAATGTTAGAGTTTACCAAAAGGAAGGCGCAGGCAATTATTCTCAATTTGAAAGACAATCATCCAGCACTCCCAATAACGGCCCAACTAATTTTCTCCCAGCCATTCCTTCGGTTTCGGGTTTTGATTACACCACGGTGAGCACTGCTGCCATTCCTCAAATCCGCTTTAATACTTTGCTCAATAACGAGGCAGTAAGACAATCCGTTTTGGCTTTTCTACCTTCAGCCACAGATGGTGTTGACTTTGCCATGGATGCCAAATCTCCAGATCCTGCCAATACAATGGATATGTATTTTGTAATCAACAATGGCGAATATATTATCGAAGCGATTGATTTTGACATAAACAAGAGAATTCCAATAGGATTTAAGAATCCAACGCCGGCGAATTTCAAAATTGCAGTGGGCGAAATAATTAATTTTGATGGGACTGAAAATGTTTACATTCACGACAAAGAATTGGACATCTATCACAATATCAAAAACATGGCCTATGAAATGGAGCTTCCAGCAGGCACAAACAACACAAGGTACGAAATTACTTTTGTTAATAGCGCACTCGGAGTTGTTTTGGTTTCGACCGACGGTTTTGATTTAATACAGAACAACGCTTCACAAACCTTAACTGTTTCCAATCCGAAATCTATTGATTTAAAATCAGTAAGTATGTATGACATCACTGGAAAATTAATTTTCAGTAAAACTAAATTGGGGATAAAAAACAACTATCAATTTTCTACTTCAGGCATAAGTGATGCAGTTTACATCGTGAAAATTTTGACCGCCAACAACGAAGAGTTCGGTAAAAAAGTGACCGTTTACAACGGCAAATAAAAATTCGTTGTGACAAATTTAGAAGCAGTCTGTAGGCTGCTTTTTTTTTGATCCAAAAATTTTAGAATTTTGCAACGCTTTCTAGTAAATTTGCCTAAAATTATCTTTTGGAAACGCTTAACCAGCAAATTGTATTACCATCATCAAATATTTCTTTGTGTATCAAGCGAGACGATTTAATACATCCTTTTGTTTCGGGGAATAAATTCAGAAAATTAAAATACAATTTATTTCAAGCGCAACAATCCAACTACGATACACTACTCACTTTCGGTGGTGCATTTTCAAATCATATCGCTGCGGTCGCTGCGGCTGGTAAAATAGCTAATTTTAAAACCGTTGGGATTATTCGCGGAGAAGAGCTCGAAGCAAAAGTCAACGAAAATCCAACATTAAAATTTGCCGAATCGTGTGGTATGCAACTAGATTTTGTCTCTAGGGAAACGTACAGAAAAAAAAGCGAAACCTCTTTCATTCAGAGACTAACGCAAAAATGGGGTGATTTTTATGCACTGCCGGAAGGCGGAACCAATGACTTGGCGGTCAGAGGATGTGAGGAAATTTTGAGAAAAGAAGATGCAGTATTTGATTATATTTGCTGTTCAGTGGGCACGGGAGGTACAATTTCTGGACTGATAAACAGCGCTGGGCAACACCAAAAAGTGTTAGGATTTCCTGCTTTGAAAGGAATGTTTTTAAGAGAAGAAATTTGTAGATTTGCGCAGCAGAACGACTGGGATTTAATTTTGGATTATCATTTTGGAGGGTACGGAAAAGTTAACCTAGAATTAATTCAGTTTATCAATCAGTTTTATAAAATGCAGCACATCCCGCTAGATCCAATTTATACCGGGAAGATGGTTTTTGGCGTTATTGATTTAATCAAAAAGAACTATTTCCCTGAAGGTTCTAAAATCTTGATGATTCATACCGGGGGTCTTCAGGGAATTGAGGGAATGAATCTCAAATTAAAAAAAATAAAATCACCATTAATTGATTATCCATGATTAAGAAATTAGTGTTTTTTGTGCTAGCGTTAGGCGTGTTAAGTTGTGGTTCTACGCAACCCATCGTGCGAACAAACAAACCCATTTATAGAAAACCCAATTCTTCGGTCGTAAGAACCATCAAAAAGTCGTTGAACGCCAAATCTGCGGTCGTTAAAAATCCGATCGTTTCTAAAGGCCCATCAAAAAGTCCCGAAATAAAAAAATTGGAACAAAAATATGAATCTGCAAAAGAAGAAAACAAATCGTCTTCAGATGCCACTGTTTACTCCAAAACAGAAATATTAGAAGCTACGACCCGCGTCAAGGTGACTACCGCAATGGTGTTAGAATACATCGCATTATATAAAGAAATTGCCAAAAGCAATATGGTGCAGTATGGCATCCCGTCGAGTATTATTTTGGGTCAGGGAATTCTAGAATCTGGCGCGGGTACTGGTCCTTTGAGTGTTTTAGCCAACAATCATTTTGGGATCAAATGCCATAAGGAATGGACTGGGCCAAGTGTTAAATACGATGATGATGAGGCACAGGAATGTTTTAGAAAATACGATGAACCCCGCGAATCTTACAAGGATCATGCTTTGTTTTTAACAACTAGACCGAGATATCTTTCTTTGTTTCAGCTCGATAAAGACGATTACAAACAATGGGCGAAAAGTCTAAAAGAAGCCGGTTATGCTACTGATCCGAAATATCCTGATAAATTGATAGGCATTATTGAACGTTATCAATTAAACCAATATGATGCTGAAGTTTTAGGGACAGAATTTATTCCTTTAAAAGTCCCCAATAATCCAATTACTTTTAATTCAGATGTGTATCAGGTAAGTCAAGGCGATACGCTATATTCCATTTCCAAAAAATTCAATATTTCTATTGACGATCTGAAACGGAAAAACAACATCGAAGACAACGCTATTTCTATTGGGCAAAATCTAAAAATAAAATAATTTATGCTGTATCAAAGAAGCAGTCAGCTTTTTGCTGAGGCGGAAAAAGTAATTCCTGGCGGAGTGAACTCACCAGTTCGTGCGTTTAAAGCGGTTGGTGGCACGCCAATATTTGTCAAAAGTGCCAAAGGGGCTTATCTTTATGATGAAGACGGGAACAAATTGATCGATTACATTAACTCTTGGGGTCCGATGATTTTAGGACATGCTTTTGATCCTGTTGTAAATGCGGTTATCAAACGCGCCCAATTGGGAACTTCATTTGGAATGCCTACCGCTTTAGAAACAGAGATTGCGGCGTTGGCGGTGTCTATGGTGCCCAACATCGATAAAATTCGGTTTGTAAATTCGGGTACTGAAGCTTGTATGAGCGCCGTTCGGCTGGCGCGGGGATTTACAAAAAAAGATAAGATCATCAAATTTGCGGGATGTTATCACGGACATTCAGATTCTTTTTTGATTCAGGCGGGAAGCGGAGCCATTACCTTTGGAATGCCGAACAGTCCCGGAGTGACAGAAGGAACAGCTAAAGATACTTTGCTGGCGCGCTACAACGATCTACAAAACGTAACCGCTTTGGTTGAAGCAAATAAAGGCCAAATCGCTGCCATTATTGTAGAACCCGTGGCAGGTAATATGGGTTGTATTCCTCCGGCAGACGGATTTTTACAAGGTTTAAGACAAATCTGTACAAACAACAATATACTGCTGATTTTTGATGAAGTGATGACGGGCTTTCGTTTGGCCAAAGGCGGCGTTCAAGAACTTTATAACGTAAAAGCAGATATTGTGACTTTTGGAAAAGTGATTGGCGGAGGGCTTCCGGTTGGAGCGTTTGCGGGTCGAGAAGAAATTATGAATTATTTATCCCCAATAGGACCAGTATACCAAGCGGGTACTTTATCCGGAAATCCGTTGGCGATGGCAGCAGGATTGGCAATGTTAAATGCGTTGAATGAAGATGACTCGATTTTTAAAAGATTATCAGACAAAACAGCCTATTTAGCGACTGGAATTAGCGAAGCGCTGGTAGACAACAATGTTGAATTTACAATAAATCGCGTGGGATCTATGATTTCTGTGCATTTTAGTAAAGTACCTGTGATCGATTTACAAACTGCGGCACTCGGTGACAATGAAACTTTTAAAAAGTTTTTTCATGGCTTGTTAGCGGAAAAAGTATATATAGCACCTTCGGCTTACGAAAGTTGGTTTATAACAGACGCGTTGACGTATGACGATTTAGATTATACGATCCAATCGGTGCGTAAGGTAGCCAGTATATTATAAAAAAAGGCTCCTATTGGGAGCCTTTTTTTATCAATCAAAATTACAATTAATGCGACATCTGCTTGAGCAATTCGGGATAGGAACTCAGTTGTGACCGTTGCGCTTCTGTCAATCCCGCCATTAGTTTGTGTTCAAAACCTTTAGATATTGCGTCTCTGTCAGCAGCAGTAAGTTGTGGGTTCGATAATGCTTCGTGTTTCATAACCATTAATGTAAATAAGTCCTTTTTTAAATTCTCATTGATGGTCACTCTAGCAATTAAAGATGCAATATCTTTTCTAGCTGCGTCCTCGTTAGAGAGTTTTTGACTTGAAGTTGTTGAAACAACAGCTTTTTTATCTTGTGCATTTGCAGTAATAGTGAATGCAAACAATAAAATTACGACAGCAATTAATTTTTTCATTGGAAAGGATTGTTTTAAATTAGGAAATCAAATCTAATTGATTTTTATCAACTGACAAAATTATTTTGGCTATTATTCTTTTTTTGAAATCTTGTTCCTCCTTTTTATTTCTTTTTGTCTCCTCATTTGGGTAAGTTCATTTTTCCTATTTTCCCATTTAATGAATTGTTCTGAACTTAATATTTTTTTGATTCTTTCTTTAACTTCGATTTCATTATCTAGTTTTCGGTTTGCCATATCAAAGCGTTGGTCAGGTGTTGGTTTAATTCCCTTTTCCTGATTCGCTTTTCTCTCTGTCATTGCAGCCGTTCTTCTTGAAGATTGCGTTGCGATAATCTCGCGCATTTCTTTCTGCTGCTTTTCGTTCAAACCTAAATCTAAAGTCAATTTTTTTAGGTGCAACTCGTCTCGTTGCGCTGGAGATAATTTTTCAATCTCCTTTTCTTTGTTTTCTAGTCTATTTTCTTGTGCAAAACTGTTGCATCCCACAACAATCATTAAGGTTAAGATCAGTTTGTTCATTTTTATATTTTTTAAATTTAAAGTAAGACGTAAATTGTTTTACAAAGTTTAAAAGAAACTTAAAGAAATACAAATTAAACTGGAATCACGGAAATTTAAAAATTTATCCCACCAAAACTGCGGTTTTAAATTCTCCATCCAACACCACTTTTACCAAACCGTGCTTGGAAAGTCCTTTCATAGCCAAATCCCATTTTTTGCCACTCAATTCCGTCTTCACTTTCAAAACGCCCAAATCCATTTTGTGGTTGTTGGTTTTTAAAATGGCAATAATTAGTTGCTCGTCGTCTTCCAATACAATCTGAGTTTGTTTTTTCTCCGGACGCATCTGAGGAAAGAGCAACACTTCTTGAATTGAAGCATTGTTGGTCAAAAAC
Organism: Flavobacterium sp.; assembly: GCA_014378065.1. GTDB lineage: Bacteria > Bacteroidota > Bacteroidia > Flavobacteriales > Flavobacteriaceae > Flavobacterium. The sequence goes on along the minus strand of JACMOK010000151.1, from coordinate 6,609 downwards.
ATCATCAATCGGTCCATGCCAATGCCCAAGCCAGAAGTGGGAGGCATACCATATTCTAACGCACGAAGAAAATCTTCATCGATGAATTCCGTTGCTTCGTCGTCGCCTTTTTGAGACAATAACAGTTGGTGTTCAAAACGCGCTCTTTGGTCGATTGGATCATTAAGTTCAGAATAGGCATTGGCTACTTCTTTACCACAAACCATCAATTCAAAGCGTTCAGTCAGCTCAGGATTGTCTCGGTGTTGCTTGCACAGAGGCGACATCTCTATCGGATAATCGGTAATAAAAGTAGGTTGGATGAAATGACCTTCGCATTTGGCACCGAAAATTTCATCAATTAATTTTCCTTTCCCCATGGTAGCATCTACTTCAATACCCATCGATTTGGCGGCCTCAAATAATTGAATTTCGCTTTTTCCGGAAATATCAAAACCCGTATACTCTTGAATTGCCGCAGTCATCGTGATGCGGGCATACGGCGCTTTGAAATCCACTTGGTGTTCTCCAAAAGTCGCTATCGAGGTTCCATTAACGCTTAACGCACAATGTTCCAGCAAGTTTTCAGTAAATTGCATCATCCAATGGTAGTCTTTGTACGCCACGTATATTTCCATCGCAGTAAATTCGGGATTGTGCGTGCGGTCCATGCCTTCATTGCGAAAGTTCTTTGAAAACTCATACACACCATCAAACCCTCCAACGATCAATCTTTTCAAATACAATTCATTGGCAACCCGCATATACAAAGGCATATCAAGCGAATTGTGGTGGGTCATAAACGGCCGCGCTGCTGCGCCTCCAGGAATTGGTTGTAAAATGGGCGTTTCGACTTCTAAATAACCTTTGTCATTAAAGAAACTGCGCATTGCATTGAACAATTTTGTTCTTTTGACAAAAGTTTCTTTTACATGGTCGTTAACCGTTAAATCAACATACCGGCGGCGGTAGCGTTGTTCCGGGTCAGCAAAGGCATCGTACGTTTTTCCATCTGCATCGGTTTTGACGACGGGAAGCGGTTTTAAGGCTTTAGCCAAAACGGTCAGGTCATAGACATGTATCGAGATTTCACCAACCTGGGTTTTAAAAACGGTACCGCGAACGCCAATAAAGTCGCCGATATCCAACAAATTCTTGAAGACAACGTTGTACATGGTTTTCTCTTCGTCATTAGAAATGTCATCGCGCGAGACATAAATTTGGATTCTTCCCTCAGCATCTTTCAACTCAGCAAACGAAGCCTTCCCCATGATGCGTTTTCCCATCAATCTGCCCGCAAGAACTACTTCTTTCCCTTCATATTGTTCAAAATTTTCCAGGATTTCTTTAGAATAAGCCGTCGTGACAAATTCCTGTGCAGGATAAGGATCAATGCCTAAATTGCGAAGTTTTTGAAGCGATTCCCTCCTGAGTATTTCTTGTTCAGATAATGCCATTTGATTCTCTTTTTAAGAGCGCAAAGATACTTTATAAGTGGCAAAGTAGCAAAGGTTTCTTTAAGAAGCTGTTTCCGGCTTTGCGCTGCAATCTTTTGTTTTTAAAGAAAAAACAAAAGGATTTCCACTGCAATCCGGGCTAGGCTGCAACGCTAAATTCAGCACGGCCTTTTATCAAAATGCAACCTTTCTTTTTTATAACTTTGCCCAATGAACAAAAGCATCTGCTTTCAGGATTTAGGACGCCAAGATTACAAAGCTACCTGGGAATACCAAGAAGAATTGTTTGATTATATTGTGGGTTTGAAAATTAAAAACAGACAAGAATCCACCCAATTGGAAACGCCCAATTATTTTCTTTTTGTCGAGCACCCGCATGTCTACACCTTAGGTAAAAGTGGCGATGTGTCTAACTTATTGTTGTCTGAAAAACAACTTCAAGCCAAAGGCGCTGCGTTTTACAAGATCAACCGCGGCGGTGACATTACCTACCATGGGCCGGGCCAGATTGTAGGTTATCCCATTTTAGATCTTGAAAATTTCTTTACCGATATCCATAAATACTTGCGTTTTCTTGAGGAAGCCATTATTCTGACTTTAGCCGAATATGGATTGAGCGGGGCAAGGAGCCCGGGAGAAACGGGAGTTTGGCTTGGCATCGGCACCCCGTTTGCCAGAAAGATTTGCGCTATGGGTGTTCGGGCTTCTCGGTGGGTAACGATGCATGGTTTTGCGCTCAATGTTAATGTCGATTTGGGCTATTTTGATCATATCATTCCGTGCGGAATTAAAGGAAAAACGGTGACATCGCTGCGCGTAGAACTGGGCATTGAAAAAGTGGATGAAGCCATGGTAAAAGAAAAAATCCTTAAACACCTTTCCCATTTGTTTGCGGGTTCGTTTTTTCCCTCTTCCCAAAAATAGTAAATCTACAATTCAATCTCTAATTGATCGGGCAACAACCTAAAACTCATCCTGTGGTATTTAGTGGTTCCATATTTTATGATGGCTGCTCGGTGTTCTTTTGTCGGATAGCCTTTGTTTTGTTTCCAGTTGTACATCGGGTATTCTTCATGTAAAACATTCATATATTCATCACGGTAGGTTTTGGCTAAAACCGAGGCTGCGGCAATACTAAGATATTGCGCGTCGCCTTTAACAATGCAGCTGTGGGGAATATGGGCAATGGCTTTAAAACGGTTTCCATCTACAATAAGGTATAAAGGAGTTGGGTTTAGTTTTACAACAGATTCCTGCATGGCTTGAATAGAAGCATTTAAGATATTAATGTCATCAATGATTAGCGGCTCTAAATGAGTAACCGCAAAGGAAAGCGCTTCTGCTTCGATAACGGCCTTCAATAAAATTCTTTTTTTCTCGGATAAAAGTTTAGAATCTTTTAACAGTTCATTCTTAAAATTATCCGGCAAGATAACGGCTGCGGCAGTCACAGGCCCGGCAAGGCAACCGCGACCTGCTTCGTCAGTACCACTTTCTATCGCGTGTGCTGAAAATTTTAATTTTAACATTCTTTTTTTTTGATAAAAATATAAAAAAACGAGCAGCCTCTCGTGTTTTATTGCATCATTTGAACACATATCGCAGTTTGGTAAAATAATGTGTAATTATTTTTTACTTTATATAGTATTAATTAAGAACTAATATTTGGTTATTTAAGAAATAATTAAGAAGTTTGCGGAATAACTAACTCAAACAAAATTTTATGAGATCGAAGTTCAAATGGATTTTTACGCTTTTATTGGCGTTATCAATGCAGTTTTCGTTTGCACAGGAGAAAACTGTAACCGGCGTTGTTTCTGATGAATCCGGACCTTTACCAGGTGCAAATGTTATCGTAAAAGGAACAAAAAGAGGAACCCAAACTGATGTTGACGGTAAATATTCCTTGAAAGCAAAAACCGGTGAAGTCTTGGTTTTTTCTTTTATTGGAATGACAGATACTTCAGCCTCCGTTGGTGCATCAAGTATTGTAAATATGGTGATGAAGTCAGGAAGTGGTGTTGAACTCGGAGAAGTTGTTGTCACCGGACAAGGAATAAAAAAGGAGAAAAAAGCATTGGGTTACGCAGTAACCACCATAAAGGCCGAAGAATTTGCCTCAAAACCTTCGACCGACGTTGCCAGAGCACTAACAGGAAAAGCACCGGGTGTAAATATTCAACAAACAAGTGGACTGTCAGGGTCGGGAACCAACATTATTATTCGGGGCTATTCTTCTATCACAGGAAGCAACCAGCCTTTGTTTGTAGTGGATGGGATTCCATTTAACTCTGATACGAATTCAGACGGGAATTTCGTACAAGGAGCAACTAATGCTTCAAGCCGTTTCTTAGATTTGGATCCAAATAGTATTGAATCAATTAGTATCTTAAAAGGTCTTAGCGCAACAACATTATATGGTTCTTCTGGTAGAAACGGAGTTATTTTGGTGACTACCAAATCTGGAAACACTAAAGGCATAAACAAAAAAATGGAGATTACATTGTCACAATCTCTGTATATGACCAAAATTGCTAGTTTGCCCGATTATCAAAATAATTATGGAAATGGATTTGATAATAATTTCCAACCTGCTTTTTCAAATTGGGGACCCGCTTTCGGAACTGCCGGTACGCAGGGTGTCAATGCTGATGGCACTGTAATACATCCTTATGCGTATTATGGACCAGATGTTTTTCCACAATTTTTTAATGATGACGGTAATGGTGTCCTAACTGCTCAAACCGTACCATATGCACCGCAGAACAATGTAAAGCCATTCTTTAGTACAGGATATGTTCAAACAACCTCATTGAACATTGGAGGAAGATCTGAAAACACTTCTTACAATCTTAGCGTGGGGCATACCGACGATCAAGGATTTATTGAAAATAATGGATACAAGCGTTTAAATTTAAGTACTGGTGGTCAAACCAAACTTGGCAATGGCTTTACATTTAGTTCAACAATGAATTTTGTAAAAACTGAAAAAAGCGCGCCGCCAACAGCAGCCGGTTTTGGCTCAAATTCAGCCTTTCCATCCGTTTTTGCAAATGTTTTATATACGCCAAGAAGTTTTAATTTATTTGGATATCCTTATGAAGATCCAAAAACGCGTGCGTCTGTAAATTATAGACGCGATCTTCCCAATCCAAGATGGACTATTAAAAATTCTAGTGATGATGAGACGGTGAAACGGTTCTTTGGTAATTTTACCACAAATTATGAAATTAATTCCTGGTCTAATGTTTCTTACAGATTGGCCGTAGATAATTTTACTCAGAATAAAAAATATTACATCAATAGAGGAAATGGTCAGCCTATTGACAATGAAGGATTTTTTACAACTTCCATAAAACAAAATACAATATTTGATCATACTTTCAGCTACAATTTTGACACCAAGTTGGATAAGAATCAAAACTGGAATTTAGATGGTACGATCGGATTGAATCCCCGGCAAGAATCGGTCGATTATTCTCGTCTGTCTAGCACCGTTCAGGTGGTATATGGTTTGATTGAACACCAAAATTTTGAAAATCATGATAATGAGTCCATTCCAACTTATTCTTACCATTCCAATTTTAACATTGTCGGACTTTACGGCAGTACTACTTTAGGCTACAAAAAGTTTTTGTACCTTAACTTACAGGGAAGAAGGGATTCCTATTCTTCACTGCAAAAGGCGACAAGATCTTTATTTTATCCATCTGCATCACTTTCATTTGTGCCTACAGACGCCTTTAGCGGTCTTAAAAACAATAAATATATAAATTTTCTAAAAACACGGTTTAGTTATGGCTCCTCTGCAGGATTCCCTGATCCTTATAAAAATGTTATTGGTTTAAATTTGACATCTAAAGCATTTTTAACTCAGGATGGTACTGCCATTAATACTATTTCGCAAAGCAGACAGCTTGGAAATATTAACCTGAAACCTGAATTAATTAAAGAATTGGAATTTGGTTTGGAAGGGAAATTTTTCAATAACAGAGTCGGCATTGATTTATCCTTGTACCGAAAAATATCTACTAGTTTAATTATTGACAGAGACCTTGATCCTGCCACAGGTTACACCTACACCGGCGATAACGTCGCAGAAGTTAGTAATAAAGGGATTGAATTGGGTTTGAACCTGGGTGTTTTGAAATCAAAAGATAATGGACTCTCATGGGATGTTTCTGTTCAATATACGCTTAACAAAAACATAGTAGAATCGTTAGGATTAGGAACTGTTAAACAACTTGGAATTGCTGGTTTCACTAATTTAGGAAATTTTGCTATACCAGGAAGACCTTATGGTGTGATATTAGGAAGTTCGATACTTACTGATGTGAATGGTAATTATGTTGTCGGTAATGATGGTAATTATTTAAGAAATGCCGAATTAAAAGAAATTGGTGATCCAAATGCAAAATGGCGTTCTACTGTTATTAATGAATTCAACTACAAGAATATTACCTTTGGCTTTCAATTTGAATACCAAAGAGGAGGGGATATTTATTCCACAACAGCTGCGGCTTTATTGTCAAGGGGTTTGACCGAAGATACTAATTTTGATAGATCTGGTACTTTTGTTCTGCCCGGGGTAAATCAAAATGGGAATATAAATACCACTCAAATTGGCGTGACCCAGTATGGATTTAATAATTCTGGATTTTTTATAAACCAACAGGCTATTTATGATGCTACAAACTTAAGATTAAGAGAGATTTCATTATCATATTCTCTTCCTAAAAAGTTTCTTGAGAAAACGCCTTTTGGAAAAATATCCATGTCTATCGTAGGATCAAATTTATGGTTTAAAGCCTTTAATTTTCCTAAACACTTAAATTTTGACCCTGAAGTACTCAGTCTTGGCGTTGGAAATGGACAAGGATTTGATTATTTAACTGGACCAACAGCCAAACGTTTTGGATTCAACTTTAACTTAACTTTCTAAAAAAATGAAAATAAAAAACAACCTTCTTAAAACGTTTCTCTTAACTACTGTGATCTTTTTCAGTAGTTGCGAAACTTTTGATTTGGATCAAATCGAAGACCCAAGTTCTTTAAATGCTAGACTAATAGATCCTGTTTTTGCATTTAACTTTGTTCAATTGCAATTGCCTGATTTTGTTAATTCAGCCAATTTTTTTACCCAAAGGGTTACCAGACAAATGGCGATGACTGG
>JACMOK010000026.1 GCA_014378065.1 Flavobacterium sp. | reverse complement strand
GCCAAAATCAGTCTATTGAAACTGGGTTTTTTGAACCAAATAATCGTAGCGATAAGCAATAAATACACGCTTAACAACATCTGCCAATTGAACGGAATATCGCGAAAGATAAATTGTTCGAGCGAGGCAATGGAGTTAATGATTTTATTCAAAATATAAATACTCCACTCCAATGATTTGGCAAGAAAAAAAGGAACACAATCAAAAGCTGCCAAAACCATTACTAAAACACCTAGTGCCATAATCAAACTCAAAAACGGAATAATCACCAAATTAGTCACAAAAAACAAACCTGGAAATTGATGAAAGTAGTAAATACTCAGCGGCAAAGTGCCTATTTGGGCCGCAAACGAAACCGTTAGGATTTCCCAAAAGTAATTGGCGATTATGTTTTTTGGTGTCCAAAGCTGAGCCAATAAAGGTTGCAACCAAAGAATAAAAAACAAGGCGACATAGCTCAATTGAAATCCCACATCAAACAAAAACGAGGGTTGAACGAGCAAAATAAGCAACATTGAAACCAATAGCGTGTGATAAATATTCGTACTTCTTCGCAAAAACATTCCAATAGCGACAAACGAAAACATCGTCACCGACCGAAGTACTGACGGTGCCAATCCAGCAATTAACCCGAAGGAGATGAGCGAAAATAAAATGATCACAAGTTTGATCAAAGAACCACGGCGAGTATTCGGGAAAGGTTTGAGTAGAAAAGTTACAAACAGCAAAATAAACCCAATATGCAATCCCGAAACCGACAAAATATGTACCGCTCCAGCAAACTGATAATCCCTGATAATTTCGGGAGAAATATCCTGTTGTTGCCCTAAAATTAAAGCAACAGCAACATTGAGTTCCGCTTTGTTAAAATGGGTTTTCTCCAGATTCTGAATGATTTTCGTCCGCAATTTCGAAGTGTAATACCAAACATCTTTTTCGATGATAGCACCCTGTTTGATATCCGAAACATCGGCATACATTTGAGCATAGATTTGCTTGCCCTCAAGGTATTTGCCGTAATCAAACTGGTTGGGATTTTTTACAGGACTACTTTTATATAAACTCCCATTGATTTGCAAATGAGTCCCAATTTCTAAAAGTGGTGTAAGACTGTCTTTACGAACATTCAAAAGGATTCTCCCTGTATTGGCGACAGTATCTATGCGTTTTACCAATACAATATAGCGGTCATTGTAACCAGAACTTCTCAGTTTTTCACGAATCGTATCTGCCACTATATGCGGTTTTTCGAAAATAGCTGTATTGCGAATGTAATTATTTTCTTGAAATGAATTGGTGTGGATGATTTGAGTGCTTATGCCAATCGTAAAAGCCATAAAATAAGTGGCAAGACCGAAGTATATTGGGCGTACAATCTTGCTTTTTGACACGAAATACGCCATAACAAAACTGCAAAAGCCAATAACTATCAAAGAAAATACAAGTTGAGGATTGGGTTGAAAATAATACCCAATCAGAATTCCAGTTAAGAAACCGATGGTAATTCGTGCTAAAGGAAATTGTACTACTTTCATACTGATAAAAGTAGTTATTTTTAGTAACAGAAAGGCGGATTCAAGATATAAATGCAACTTTTTCCTAGGTGATGCGAATCAAGGGTTAAAAACATAATCTATTGATTTTTCGAATAGACCTATGAGGTTTTTAAAACCTCATAGGTGGGGTATCAATTTTGAAGGTTCTAATTTTTAAAACTTCGTTCTTTTTTTGTCCCGTAGGGACTAAATGTAGGTAGTGAAAAAATAACCAAAGTTCTATTTGTCCCATAGGGTCTATATGTTGAACACCCTTTTTAATAGGTTTTACGCAAAATATATAGTCTTTACGGGACAAATAAACATCGGGTATATCAAATTTCTACCAATATTAAGTCCCTACGGGACAAAAAAACAGAGGGAATAAAATTTTACTAATTTTAGCAGATTTGACATCCCACCTCATAGGTCTTAAGTATCGACATAGTTGAATTGAATGTCAACCCTTGACTCACATAGTGCATTAAGTTTACTATTTGAACGCTCTTTTTATTCTTGTACGGCAATAAAATCCAGCTGTAAAGAATAAATGCCACAGATTACTTCGCCTGTTCGCTATGCTCGGGTTACAGATTTTAAAAAATTAAAATTGGTTTTAAAACTATAGTTTTAAGAGCTTTTAAACCCAAGTATCAATTTCATAAATTGATTTCTCTTTTAAGTCTGTGAATCTGTGGCGTACTTTTCAAAAGCCAATGCCTTGGATTAGTAATAATAGTAATATGGGCTCGTCAGCATCCTTTTTTTTGCTCGTCAGTAGCTATTTTTAAAACCATCCGTTTCACATTTATAAAAGATGTACATCTTTCACATAATTTCT
>JACMOK010000150.1 GCA_014378065.1 Flavobacterium sp. | reverse complement strand
TAAATCGTGGGTATCCAAAAATGCTAAAGCAGCATATTCTTCTTTAGCTGGCGTGCAATCTTCACTTTTCTTTAATAATTAATCTAATTACAGTATTATTATGGCTTACTTATTTACGTCGGAATCCGTTAGTGAAGGACATCCTGACAAAGTTGCTGATCAAATTTCGGATGCGTTAATTGATAATTTTTTAGCTTTCGATGCGGCTTCAAAAGTGGCCTGCGAAACATTGGTAACGACGGGTCAAGTAATCCTTGCAGGAGAAGTGAAGTCGAATACTTACCTCGACGTGCAGCAAATTGCCCGAGATGTCATCAAAAAAATTGGTTACACCAAAAGTGAATATATGTTTGAGGCTAATTCCTGCGGCGTACTTTCGGCCATACACGAACAATCCAGCGATATTAATCAAGGCGTGGAAAGAGCCAATCCGGAAGACCAAGGTGCCGGAGACCAAGGAATGATGTTTGGTTATGCGACCAACGAAACGGTAGATTATATGCCGTTGGCTTTAGATCTTTCACACAAACTATTGCAAGAACTGGCGGTGTTGCGTCGTGAAAACAATGAAATAAAATATTTGCGGCCCGATGCCAAATCGCAAGTTACTTTGGAATATGATGACAACAACAAACCTTCGCGTATCGATGCTATTGTAATTTCTACCCAACATGACGATTTTGACGAAGAAGCCAAAATGTTGGCGAAAATTAAAAGTGATTTGGTTGGAATTTTAATTCCCCGAATCATCAAAAGCAATCCGCAATATGCTCATTTATTCAATGATTCGATTCAATACCATATCAATCCGACCGGAAAATTTGTCATTGGCGGACCGCATGGCGACACCGGATTGACTGGAAGAAAAATTATTGTGGACACCTACGGAGGAAAAGGCGCACACGGTGGTGGTGCATTCTCCGGAAAAGACCCGAGTAAAGTAGACCGAAGTGCGGCTTATGCCACGCGCCATATTGCTAAAAATTTAGTGGCGGCTGGGGTGGCTGATGAAGTGCTCGTTCAGGTTTCCTATGCCATAGGTGTAGCCAAACCAATGGGGATTTTTGTAGAAACTTACGGGACGGCAAAAGTCAATTTAACCAACGGCGAAATCGCAAAAAAAGTCGAAGCTATTTTTGACATGCGTCCGTACTTTATTGAACAGCGGTTGAAATTAAGAAATCCGATATACAGTGAAACGGCAGCATACGGACACATGGGGCGCAAACCTGAAACGGTAACCAAAACTTTTAAAGCGCCTGGTGGCCATGAAAAAACGGTAACCGTAGAGTTGTTTACTTGGGAAAAGTTAGATTTTGTAGCTCAGGTGAAAAGCGCTTTTGGCTTGTAAATTCGTTCGCTAGTTCAGCACGTGTGATAATACAAAAGCTGGTTCGAAAGGACTGGCTTTTTTTTAGCCCTGATGGTAGCGGCATCCTTTTTATGGCGTTTCTTTTAGCCAGAAAAAGATAGAGAGGACAGCAGGAAATAGCTACAAATTGTACTTTAAACTAAAAATTAAATAGCGAGGCTGTACGACATATTGTGAGGTTCTTGTGGCAAATTGCGAAAAACTGTCATCGTTGAGCGACGTGGTGTTGAGCAGGTTGGTGACGGCCACTTTGTATTCCCATTTGCTGTTTTTCTTTTGGTAGATTAAACTGGCGCTTAGGAAATCATATTCGTTGTTGACGGTTTTATCATTGCTGGTGTAGTGGTAAAATTCATATTCGGCTACAAAAGAAAAAGCCTCCGCAAAAAAATAATCGAGTTTGGCTGACGGTTTTTCGGTATTAAAAGTCGTGCCTTGGTATTTGTTTACGGTAAAATTGTAGGCGATTTCGAGGTTGGGAAGTTTCTTGTAATTTGTCGACAATTTGGCCGTGTAACTTTGGGTAAATGATTCGACTGTTTCTGGATTTTCTATTCCACTAAACCTTGATATTCGGATGTTATTGAATTTTGCCCAATTTAAATTGGCGTTGACCGAAGCCTTATATTTCCCGAAAGAACGACCGTAATTGGCAACTCCTAGTAGCGATTCGTCGGCGAAATTTGAATTGTAAGGTGTTGCTACCTGATTGCTTCCTGTAAATTGCGCTTTGGTCTTTACGGCATTTACCCTTTGGCTGTAATTGACAAAGCCAAAAATATTGGTAAAATTAAACATATTGTATTTAAAATAACGCAAGGAATGGCTTTGCACCAAAGCGTTTTCTAAATTGCGATTGCCGCGAAACAACGAATTGTAGCTGTTGAGTACATAATTTTCAGCCAAGCGATTGATATCGGTAAAATCGGTTGTAATGGCATAATTGTAGGTCAACGATTCTGATTTTTTCAATTGATAAATGGCATATATATCGGGCAGTATTCTATAAAAATGGTCTCGAGTTTTTAACGATTCCTGTAAGTTGTAAGTATCATATTGGTGAAAACTAAATCCTGGATTCAGTGTAAACTTTCCGAGGATAAACTTGTAATGCAATCCTAAAAAAACATCATTAAATTGATAATTCACAGCATTGTTTGCATTCAAATCTTTATTGCTGCCATCGTCTAACAACTGAAAAATGGACGAGTTAAAATGCTGAACAGAATAAGTATCTCCGAAAGTTATGTTGATGTTGCTTTTTGGCGTGAGCATATAATAGTAATCAAATTTAGCATCCATTTTACTGGTTTTCACAAAGCGATTTTGATTGATGTCGTAGCGACCTGAAGGCTCGGCAGCGCTTTGGGGAATTAATACATCCGGAAACGGATTGATGCCGAGATTGGCATTGTAAAACGGATTTTCATCCTGATATAAATGTTGTATTTCAAAAGCGAAGACATTTTTATCACTTTGGGTGTAGTACAAATTCAGATTTTGGTTTAAGGAAACTGGATCTTGCTTTTTGAGCGTATTGATGTTTTGCACTTCGTTGATAAACCGCGATGTGGTTTGTGTAAACAAATCAGTGTATTCCTGTTGTTTTGAATTTTTTAGAAACGCGTCATAATCCAATTGCAACTTGGTATTGGGTTTGTAACTCGAACTCAATTTAAACAAGCCAAGATTGCTTTTCTGATGCGTTTTTTCCTGAGTTTGCTGACTGGTTGTAATGTCAGCCATATTTCCCTGCAAATCCAGAAGATCATTTCTCTTAGTTTGCGACTGCGTATCTAGATCGGTTAAAGTCGAAGAGACAATGGCAAAACCACTTACATTCCATGCCTTGTTCACGCTGAAGTAAAAATTGGTCGCTCCAAATTGGGTTTCAATTTCTTTTGCTTGGTTGTTGCGCAGTAACGAAATGCCTAAGTCATTTGAAGATACATTAAAATTGGTACCTCCTTTTTTCATGAGGTTTTTGAATCCGCCACTAAATTTAAAATAATCTTGTGCCGTGAAAGGCAATTCGCCTATGTTATTAAAATTTCCAATCAGGTTGATGCTGTATTCTGGACTATAATAAAACAACTTTGGGTTTATGATATACCGCGTCTCTTCATGCGCAATTCCGATTCCGACACTGGCATCGCCAAACCAAAAATTCTTTTTGCCTTTTTTAAGTTTAATATTCATGGCAATGTCTTCCGAATTGTTTTCCAATCCTTTTAAAGCTCCAATTTCATTATAATTTCGGAGTACTTGTATCTTGTCAATCGCATCGGCGGGAATATTTTTGACGCCCAGCTTGGTGTCGCCATCAAAAAAGTCTTTGCCTTCGACCATCAATTTGGTTACTTTTTTACCTTCTACTTCCACTTCGCCATTAGCGTTGACTTCTACTCCGGGCAATTTCTTTAATACATCTTCAAGTTTTCGCTCGGTACCGGTTTTAAAAGAATCGGCATTGTAAACAATCGTGTCACCTTTAATGGAAACGGGCATTTCGCGCACCACTTCAACGCCTTTGAGTTCTATTCCGCCGGGCTCTAAAACGATATTTTGCGTGGTATTTTCGGCTGTGGTGGTCAACACGATTTCTTTAGACTGCATGCCCAAATAACTGATTTTTATGCTGTAAACCGCCTTTTGCTTTAAGGTGAGTTGGTATTTTCCTTTGTCGTTGGTTATCGCATACGAATCCATTTCTTTAGTTCCGGTATTGATGGCCATGACATTTGCCATTTCGAGCGGGAGATTTGAGTTGTCTTGGATGATTCCGTCCAGCTTAATATTTTGGGAAAAACAGAACAACGATGGAGACAAAATTAAAAAGAGTAAAGTCTTTTTCATGGATGAAGAGAAATTTTTGAAATACACTGTTGTGCGGCGGGTTGATAAATTTAATTCCCCATCCGCATAGGCATCATTCCGTTGCCTCTACCCTGCATCTCCTGCAACTCTTTCATCTTTTTTACCACGGTGTCGTCATATTCTTTTTGCGAAATGACTTTGCCATTGGTAGGCGCTTTAATGGCAACTCGTTCTTTGGGATTCAAAACAATCTTCGAACATAAAATCGTGGTTTTGCCATCGTTGGCTTCTAAAATTAAGCCAGGCAGACCCCAATAACTTTCAGGTCCTTGGTTAACCGGAATTTCGGGCGTGTACCAAGCGGTAATCAAAATTTCCTTCGGGATGTCTATTTCATCCATTAAATTGGTTTTCTGATCTTTCTCTGCCGGCTTAGGCTCTTTCTTCGCATCTTTCTTAAGACGGAAATTTCTAAAATCTGAAGTACTTGCAGCACGCACGGCTGTGGCTTTAAAACAATTGTAACCTCCAATTTGCTTTGTTTCGGTTTCCATCTTCCATTTTAATTGCGGCAGGGAATCTTTGACTAAAAACTCTTTACCCATAAATTCTTTGTCTACGGTATAGGTTTTTTCCTTCACGTTTTTATAGTAGGTTCCGCCGCCGCCCATCATGGAAGACATCATTTTTAACCCTATGTTTTGTCCGGGTGCATCCAGTTTTTCTTCTTCTTTGTAAATCGACGCATTTTTATCAAAAGTCAGGATATTTGTTTTTTCAAACATCTGCTTCATCCGCTCTTCTATCATTTTCTGCATATCGGGCGCGATGTCTTTGTTGCCCTCGAGCTTGGATTTTACATCAGCAGTGTTCGTCTTGGTTTCATACACGGCCATTCCCTGAAATTCTTGAGCCTGAGCCGATAATAAGAGAAGTAATGCGCTGATCGAAAAAATTATCTGTTTCATTATATTGATTGATTTAAGAATTGCAACCCGCCGTCTAAATCTTGCAGCCTGCTTTTTGAAAAACAAATATGACAAAAGTCAATGGCTTTTGCTACTAAGGATTTGTTAAAAGATTGCCGCGGAACTATTTGATTCAAAATAGATTAATTGTACTTTAGCCAATATGAAAAAACTCCTTATCACATTGCTTTTTTTTGGTGTGAGTTTGAGTGCACAAATTCAGCAAATTCAGGCTATACAAACGACCGCGTCAGCCATAAATGCAGATTCTTTTTTAGGATATGATGTGTTTGGTGCTTATTATTTTATCAAAAACAACGTTTTAAACAAAAGTAAAGAAGCTACGGCTTGGCAGTATAAAAACCCAGCATTGAGTAAGATAGCCAGAGTCGACCTACAGAATCCGCTTAAAATTGTTTTGTTCTACGAAAATTTTAATACTGTTGTCGTACTCGACAATCAGCTCAATGAAATCCAACAAACGAATTTGTCTAAAAATGAAGTGCCAATCGTGGCCACTGCGGTT
>JACMOK010000149.1 GCA_014378065.1 Flavobacterium sp. | reverse complement strand
TTTTTATTTTCTGAAGGTCGCAGTCTTCAGAAAGAATCATGTAGATTTTGTTGTCAGAAGTTTTAAAATGCGGAAGTTGAAAAAACAGTTGTTCAAAATAGTCAAATTGCTCTCCGCAAAACCAGGCTTTTTCAGCAATTGAAATTGGATTTTTTGGATAATAAGGAGGATTGATCACAATATAATCGAACGATTTTTCCATCAGGTTTTCAAACAAATCCGATGCTAAAATCTCAATCACTACTTGGTTGCTGGCGGCATTTTTGGCCAATGCACTTATTGCAATCGGATTGATATCAGTTGCCGTAACCTGGGCTCCATTTCTAGCCGCCAAAATCGAAATAATCCCAGAACCGCAGCCCAATTCCAGAAAAGTTTTACCTTCTAAACTAAGTGGCGCTATAAACTCCAAAAGCAGTTTGGTACTGATTGTAAGGAACGGCGGAAAAACTGTGGGTTCAATCCAAACTGATAGGTCTTTATAACGGTATTTGCGTGGCTTAGACAAATAAATGGCACTGGCTTTTTGCAATAGCGGGCTAAGTATTTTTTTTAGAAATGCTCTCATCTATTCAGAATAAAATCCTTCGATTTCGGGCTGTCGGTATTTCCAAATTTTCTGCAAAACTTTGATTTCGTATGGATATTGATAGAGTCCCGTTTTGTATCGCAAACCTGAAACCAATTGTAGCAATTGTTTTTTGTAGCCCCGAATTCTAAAATCTGAAACCGTCGGATAATAGCCATTCAATACGGTCTCAAAATTTTTAATGGTGTCAATCATGTAAGGCTTTAACCAAGGGGTTAGCGGGTTTTTTCGCAAATCAAAATTTTCCCAGCTTGGCGAAATCCAATCTTCTAAATGCTCGGGGAAAGAAAATCCAGCATCCAAAATTTGTTGGTACAATTCGGAGCCTACTGTAGGCACTGGACTGAATAGATAGATAATAATTTCGGCGTCGGGATTTATTTTTTTGATTTCCTTTATAAAATTAATATCCCACAGAATCTGGTCGTAAACTTCTTTTTCAGTTTTTGCGGGCATGCCCAAAACAAAAGACAATTCGGGAATGATATCGGCTTTTTTCATCCTAAGCACAAAGTCTTTAATCATTTGCCCGGTTTGCGTTCCGCCTTTATTCATTTGTTTTAAAACCGCATCGTTGCCTGTTTCTGCGCCTAAAAAAATCATTCTGCAGCCGGCTTTTCGCATCAGTTTTAAATCATCGTCGCTGTACATATTAATGGTATCAATTCTACCCTCACCCCAATAACTGATGTTGTCGTTTAAAATCAACTTCGAAAATTCAAGTACGCGTTTTTTAGAAGTAAAGAAATTATTGTCGTGAAATTCAACAGCGTCAATATCGTATTTTTCTTTAAAATAGCTTACGTCTTCATAAATTCGAGCTGCCGACATGCCTTTCCATTTGGCATTAAAAATCGGAACCACTGCGCAAAAAGAACACGAAAACGGACAGCCCATACTCGAGTGATAGGACAAAGTTTTTTGACCCATAAAGGTTTTCGCGAGATAATTCCGAACGGGGTAAAATGAATTTAGGTATTCGTAAGGTAATTTGGGCAATGTGTCTTGATCCAACAAGGCCTCGACGACCGTTTTAACTATTTGATTTTGGGCATCGCGATAGATCAGATTTTTAATTAAAACGAGGTTGTCGGTGTCACCCGCTTCCAAAGTTTTGACGAGTTCGGGAAAAGTCTGATCGCCAGGACCATTGATAACATAGTCAACATATCCGGAGACCAGCGCCACTTTGTACTGATTGGAAGCAAAATAGCCGCCCCAAACCGTGACTACATGAGGGTAAATTTCTTTTATTTTTTTAGTGTACGGGATCGCCTGGCGCAATTGAGGACCAGGCATAACCGTTGCGCCAAAGTATTTGTAGTCGCCGGTTTTTAAATATTTTTCGATGGTTTCCCACGGATCTTGTTCTAGATTCCCATCAATAAAAACATAGTCAAATTGGCCATGAACCGACGCGCCCACCTGCAAGATTGAATTGGGAATTCTATGCTTGCCATTTGCACTGCGGGGATTGAAAAGGAGGACTTTATTTTTCAAAATGTTTAAAATGGAATAAAATTAAAACTAACATTTGGGCTAGGGCACTTCCAAACAAGGCACCCGTTATTCCAAAATCGAGATATAGAAATAAAGCCGATAAGATGCCATTGGCTAAAGCACCGCAAAATAAAATTAAGACAACGTTTTTTTCGCGATGTTGCCGGAATAAATCTACAACTTTAATTCCATACACAAAAGATGGATAAACATATAAAAACGCCACAATATAAAAGGCATAACCAAGTTTCAAACTCAAATAATACTGCAGTACAATCGCTATTATCAGCAACGAAAACGGAACCAGTACGACTCCTGCAACTGCCGTCAGCTTTTGCGTTTTTTTGATGACTGCGGCATTGTTTCGATAAATATTTTTGGTAAAAGGCGCATATAGGAACGCTGATAGCGACATGGTAAATACCAATAGGCTGTTAATGACCTGATAGTCGGAGGTGACGATGGTATTCCCCAGCCGTTCCATTAAGTAAACATCTACTTTAGAGGCTAGAAATCCCAAGATCGAAAGCAGGAAAAATGGAAAAGTAAGGCGGTAATATTGCCAATCGATTTTTAGATTTTTGAACGAAAAAGATTGGCTGAACGTCAAAAAATAAAGCAACCCTTTTGCAAACTGATACAGGCTGTAAAGCAACAGCAAAAGCGTTAAATTTAATTGCAGTTGGAGCAGAAAAAGTGCGAGGACAAAAACAACAAAACAACCAAATTCAATTCTGATGGCTAGGGTGAATTTTTTTTCAAAAAGGATTAAGGGTTCAACGGAATGGCTCAGAAACCGACCTACAAGCCATAACAACAGACATAAACCGAAAGAAACGCGGAAATAAAACAATGCAACCACGACAAAGATGAAAACCAAAGGCAAACGTGTAAAAAGGACTCTGGAGTAATCGACTTTAATCTGATTGGGATGCAGGCTAAATTGCCGCAGCAAATATTCCTTATTTCCCCAATTGATAACTTGCAAAGCCAACAACGAAAACAACAACAACGATACAAACGAGCCCCACAGTTCTTTCGTGCACCAATGGATTACCAAAAAGGGAATGACCATACTGAAGATTGAAACTAAAACCTGCCGCAGTGCATTGCTGGAGATGAATCGGATTCGGTGTAGTTTTTTCGATTTCAATGGATTCGGATTTTGCGCAAGTTGTAAAACCCAATGCCACGATCCTGATCTGAAAGGTAAATTAGCACGTTATTGTCGATTACCATTGGTTTTAATTTGTTGTTATGGTCTGATAAAATCCTTTTACCTTTATAAAAAACTTGATTATTTGACAATCCTGCTTTCGTGGATTGATTTGATTTAAACGGGATAGTTTTTGAATTTTTTCCGTTTTCATTCCAATAAAAATAGGTCAGTTGATTCAGCGTTACAGTATAATCGTAAATCAGTATCGGAGCATCTTTATCAACTAGTTCTGTTAACGTTTCGGTGCCGTTTTTTTTCCATCCGAAAATGATGAGCAAGAAAATAAGACCAACAATGGTGGTGATTTTAAAACTGATATGCTTGTAACACAACGAAATCACAACACCGGTAAACAACAAAAAGCAAAGCAAACGCAAATAAGAAAACGGAAATGAAAGGCCCGCAAAATAAGCCAATGGAACGTTGTTTATAGCCAACAGCAATAGCAGTCCGATTGTTTTTTTTTGAATGGAAATATTGCTTTTTATCAAAGCGAAAAAAGGAAACAACAGCAGGATAAAAGTGTAGGTGCTTCCGTAAGGCGAAATTAGAAGCATCGTTAAAATCCAATAGGAAATCACAAGTAACGAAGCGGTACTTTTCTTCGAAACATAATATCCTGCCACTACTACAATGCTTTTTATAGCCAGCACCAACGCCGAAAACAGAAGGGGACAATTTAAAAAAGCAGTTGAATTTTCAACCGAATCAAAAACAAACAATCGTTTTAAAAACATAAAAACCGATTGGTAATTATCTACATAAGCTTCAGAAATTTCACCTTGAGCGGCCTTTGTTAAAACCTGCGAAACATAAAAAAGCCAAATCGCACTGCCGCCAACAAGAATGGAGATTAAAATTAAAGTGCCAATGGAAATCAAGACATACAACAGCGGCCTGAATTGTTTTCGAAACAGAAAGACCAGCAAAAGCAATATCGGAAAAATCTTTAAAACTACAGCCAATCCTAAACATACCGCCATCAGTTTAAATTGTTTTTTTTCATAAGCGATCCAACTTTCACTTAGCAGAAAGAAGAGTAAAAAGTAGACTTGGCCAAAGAGCAATTCGTTTTTTATCGGTACAAAAAACAAAATGGGAATCAACAACAGGTAAGTCGGATTTATTTTGTAAAACCAAACCCATCGGTTCAAGCCGAATAGGAAAAGAGCGGAACTCAATACATTGAAAATCAGTTTCGCAATGCCAATTTTAAAAAAAGAAAACGGCAAAAAAAGCAAAGCCAAAAAAGGCGAATTGGGGGCATAACTCGCAAAAACAGAACGCTGACCCAAATCTGCAATGCTTTGATTGAACAGAAATGGAAAGTAAATGGCAGTATCAAAAGTGCCGTTGGCTAAGAAGGTGCTGCCGAAATAATAATTGGCAAAATCGTGTAGCGGAAAATCAATCGCCCTCCAGGTAAAATACAGGCAAAGTAGGAGCAAGGGTATCATTGTGAAATATTTTCCTAAAACGACTTTCATATTTAATTCAAATGGTTGACTTCGTTTTCCGACGCTTCCCTCACCTTGGTCGAAACCGATAATCCTAGGAAAGGAGCGCGATTTTCAATAGCATTGCGATCGTACAAATTTCCTAAAAAAGGGAATTCCGGGTATATGTGTGTGGGCAAATCCGAAAGCAAATTTTGTACTTGCGAAACGGGCATTTGCCATTCGGCGCTCAAGCGTTGCGCAGACGGTTCCATAAAGGAAATATATAACAACTCTGTTTCAGTGTGTTGTTGGGTTTGCGTAAAATCGACGCCGCCGGGCAACGCATATTTTTTGTTTTGCAGCATTTGGTTGAAATCGACCAACTGGTTTTGCAATTCATACGAAGTCAGATAACCCAAAAAATCTTCCTGTACCGTATAGAGTCTTTGTATTGTAGATTCGTGGCACCACATGCATTTCGCAGGCTTTCCTGCATTGGAATGCGCTGGATCGGCATTGTTTTTTCGATTGCCATTGACATCAAAAATTCCAAACCGAATTTGTCCGTTGGGCATAATTTCTATCGTTTCAAATTCATAAGTCTCGCCCGTAATCGGATCGGTTTCGGCAGAGAGAAAAACCTGATTTAAATTATTTTGTTCTGAAAACTGAATAATACGGTGTTCCAATGAAACACCGGAATTGTTGACGTAGCCCTTTTGTGGGAGTAGCGCATAGTGGGCTAGCAAATCATCTAGCTTTCTGGGAATGCCAACAATTTCGTAATAATGTTCTGACGCACCAATCAGCAAAGCAACATACCGCCCGAGATCAATGGCATTTGTAGTTTGGTATTCATTGGATAATTTTATTTTTTGATGCAACAGCTGCAATTTTCCTAACGCACTTTTCTCAAAACCCAGTTCATTTAAGTTAATGACAATCATATCTCCGTTGCTCTTTATTCCATACGGGGAAGACGGTAAGATAGCACCCACAAAAGAAAGTGCCCAAGTCAAACCAATGGTTGATTTATCGAGGCTGTCGTCAGGATAAGCTTTGTTCCATTTTAATTGTAAGGTAGCCTCGGGATCATTCTTTTGGAGTAAATCTGAAGTGGAATTACTCGTACAAGAACTTAAAAAAATGGAAATCATAAGGGCATATAACACACGGCTCATAAAGGTAAATTTAAAGTATGAATTTTGACTATTTCGAAAATGTAAGTGTCGTTTTTCATGATGCTTTGGTCAAATTTTTTAAGGAAACGTATTTTGATAGTTTGGTTTACGGTTTTCCAGACATTGGGTTTTGCGTCATCAAACAACGCGTAATTCGAAACATAAATCGCCTCATCATGTAAATTCATATAATCGGTAATCATTGCAATAATGCGCTTCTGAGAAATATTCATTGCGCATTTAAAGTCCCAATGACAA
>JACMOK010000148.1 GCA_014378065.1 Flavobacterium sp. | reverse complement strand
TATTGCGGCGGGGCTCACCTCTTCCCATCCCGAACAGAGAAGTTAAGCCCGCCTGCGCAGATGGTACTGCAGTTATGTGGGAGAGTATGTCGTCGCCTTTCTTTATGGAACCCCAGCTTTTTCAAGCTGGGGTTCTTTTTTTTATAGGAACGACGTGTTCGAGCTATACTCTCGGTTCGTCGCCTTTCTTTTGAAAAACCCTTCATTAAAATGAGGGGTTTTTTTATTGGTGGCAAAGTTGTCGGAAGTTGACCTTGATTCGTAGCCTTTCTTTTGAAACCAGGTTCGTAAGATCAAAGTTTTTTTTTCCACAATCTTATATAAATGCGGGGGAAACAAATAGGAAAGGTGTGTTGGATAATCTTTTTGAAGTACATAACATTCTCTCTGCAGTAGCTAGTATTCTCATTTCGCTAGCTAGTATTCTTCTTGCAAGTGATGTAAATTTAAGAATTAATCTATGTGAAATATATGTAAAAGCAACAATGATTTATATGACAGATGCTGTTTTCCTAGTGATAAATCGGGTGCTATAATAAAGGCGGTAGTCGGCATAAAAACTGTTCGTTAAGATTTGCCATCGATAAGTTTCTCCTACGTTATAATAATAGAAAAAAGCACAGAAATAATACGGTGCTCAGATTTCTTTTGAGTTTGAAACTTGGTCTACTAGATTAAAAGTTTATTCGTGCAAATAAGTTAGGTGTAAAACCAAGTGAATAGTAGTTTCTAAGGATATACCGCGAGGTGCTGATGTCTCCAACCTCGGTATACTGCCTTTCGTATTCACGGCTGATAATTGAGCGCTTATTGTATGCGTTGTAAATAGAAAAACCGACACGGCCATTCCATGATTTCTGATTTATAAGCTGATACGCACCTGAAAGGTTAAGGCGATGGTGCGCGGGCAATCTCAGATTGTTGAATGTTGCAATCTCATTTGACTCGTCAATTTGACTATACGGTCGACCGGAATGTATAAACCAGCCAGTTGAAATAGAATAATTTCCCCATTTTTTAAAATACGATAACGACATAGCGTGCGTTATTTCTGAACTGATTGCAAAATATTTACCGTTGTTTAAATCTGTATATCTATTTTGCGAATCCTGATAGGTGTAAGTTAGCCATAATCGCCATGAAGGCGCATCCTTCTGAAGTAATAAATCGACGCCTTTCGTAAAACCTTCTCCGCGATTTACAGACGCATTCGTCTGATTTAAAAATCCAAATGTCATTGACGTTATCCCTTTAAGTGTTTTATAATAAAAATCTATATCAATTGATATTGGTTTAGACTTATATACAAAACCGGCGGTAAACTGCTGCGCCTTTTGCAATGGATATTGTTTTTTGTCGGCTAAAATCCATACATAATTTTCAAGACTCAAATCATTGACTACGCTTTCCCGAACCTGACTAGCAGCTTGTGTTTTACTTTCATAAGTCAGTTGCCAAAAGTATTTTTTTGCAATGCTCTTCTGGATAAATATTCGTGGTTCAAAACTGTTTTCTCTTAGTTGTACAAAATTATTGTAGCGCATGCCACCGTGGAGATTCCATCCATCTTTTCCATATTTTAGGTTAAAATATGATGCATTTGAAACATTGAAATTTTGCTTCTGATCGAGCTCAATAATTAAGCCTGGACTGCGACTTTTAAACGAGTGTGAAATATCGTTTCCAATAAGTTGATAGCCAAAAGCAACGTTAAGGGATTCAGAGAAGGTATAATTGAAATTTATTTCTGCACCCGAATCAACTAGCCTGTTTTGTTTTTCAAAAGCATCTACAGAATTGGTTTGCCTCTGTATTCTTTCGTACTCTAATGAAAAAGCAGAATAATGCAATAACAGCTGTTGCGTAAACTTAGAATTGTATTTTTTATTCCAATTAAAACTTGATCCGTAATTTCGGATATTCATTTTCTGATTCCGAAACTCAGCGTTGATGTCAGAAGTTGTAAAGTCAAGTGCATTGTCAATTGCAATGCCCGTTACTGAAAGGTCGTTGTTGTCATTTACTTTGTAATTCAATTTTATGGAGCAGTCATAGAAACCAAGTTGCTGCTGTTCGTTGAAATTAGTGAAGTTTGTATTTTGAAATACCTTTTTGGCTAATGAAATAAATGTGGGAGTTTGAATCCACTCGGTTACAGATTTTCTTGCCGAGACCTGAATTCCGAGTTTTTTCATGATTAGCGGTGCACGAATATATAAATTGGCATCAAGTGAATTAATTCCGGCGCAAGCCAAAAACTTTGACGCAATTTCATTAGTTGGTTTTATTTCAATCACACTCGAAATTCGCTCACCAAATTTCGGATCGGTAGCCTTGTTTAAATAATTTACCGTTTGTTTTACATTGGGATTGTAAGTTGAAATCATTCCAAATAGATGGCCTGGATGATACATTCTAATGCCATCCCATAAAATTAAGTTCTGATCAGGCGTTCCGCCGCGAACGTGCAGTCCGGTTGCTGTTTCATTCGGACTTTTTACGCCGGGCAATTGTTGAAGAGAAAGTAAAAGATCTGCATCGGTTACACCCGGCAGTTCCTCTACTTTATCTGGCGAAATGGTAACGACTTGTTCGTGTTTTGTAATCCCTTTTGACAAAAATCCTGAAACTACGATTTCGTCAAGGTTGTTCGTCATTGTAGGCATTTCTTTAAGTGATATTGCATAATAGCGTTCGCTAATTTTAATCACTTGTAAATTTGTCTGTGCTTCTATTTCCTGGTGAAATTCTGCCAGATTACAGTTTTTTGACGGGATTTTAATGCGTTCCATTTCCAGCAGCCTGTCGGCATAGGAATATTTGACATCGAATTTAGTTTCGAGCACCTCAAGGAATTTTGTCAATGCGTACAATTTGTTTTTAACAAACGTTTTTGGCTGTGACCATGAAACCGCTGCCATCGCAAACATTATCAATAACAGGGTCAATTTCATTCTGAGATTATTATTGTACCGTCTTTTGTTATATTATATTGAAGGTTCAGTGGAAGGCAAATTGAGCGCAAGGCCATTTCGAGATTGCTATTGGAAAACGTGCCCGAGAATTTTATATCTGATAACGTTTTGGGAAATTCGATTGAATAATCATAATGGCTTTTTAATTGTTCGATTAAAACGTGAAAAGGAACATTTCTAAAACTCGATTCGCCGCTGATCCATAAAGGTTGCAAATTGTTGCTTTCATTTACTTTTTCCAATTTATTGTCATTAAAGCTTACTCCATGTCCTTTATCAAGAAAAATGGTTTTATCACCTGCATCAACTTTCACACGTCCTTCATAACAAATTACCTCAAAAAATCCGTCGCGCGATAGGACATTGAATTTCGTTCCCAAGACTTCGATAGTTCCATTTTCTGTTTCCACGCAAAAGGTACTGCCTTTTTCTACATCGAAAAATGCTTCGCCGCTTAATTTAATTTTCCTATTGTATTTAAACAGCGTCGGATAATCTAATGCGGATTGAGCATTTAGAGTTACAGTTGAATTGTCTGGAAGTTTCATAGAGGACTTTGTGCCGATTCCGGTATTTTCCGAGTTAGAGAAAGCTAGTAAATGGAACAATCCTAATAAAACCAGGATGGCGGCTGCTACCGAAAAAGATGGTAGCAAATAAAATTCACCACTTCTTTTATGTTTTTTTTCCAAATCTATTTTCTCGCGAATTTTAGAATAGTTTTCTTCCATATTCGGATCAGAAAGTTGTAATGACCCGATGGAATCGCGCAGTTGTATATATGCAGAATAATCTGATTTGTTAACCATCAACTTTAGTTGCGCATCAGAAATTGTTCCGGCAAGCCACTCTGCTAAATAAGTTTCGTTCGGGTGATTATTATTTTTCATCATCATCATTGTTCTTGGTATTTCTGCTAAACGTTTTTAATTACTTTTCGAAGTGAAACTAGCGCATTATGCATTCTTTTCTCTACCGTTTTTACAGACAAATCCAGTAACGAAGCAATCTGTGTGTAAGAATGATTCTCAATTCGGTTCATTAAAAAAACGGTGCGCTGCTTATCAGGTAAACAATGTATTGCTTTTTCGAATGCTATTCGTAATTCATTTTCAAGCATTATAAATTCAGGAGATTCTCCGTGAGCTTCCAATATTGGTGCTGACAATGCAAAATTCGAAATTACTTTGTCATGTTTTAACATATTCAGCGAAAGTCGTATTGCAGTTGTAAATAAAAAACTCTTCGCTTGTTCGGGTTGTATTTTTCCGCAGTTTTCCCACAATATAACAAATGCATTTTGCGCCAAGTCTTCTGCACGGTCTACACATTTGTATTTATATGCTAAAAAGTTTCGCAATAGCTTAAAATGTGAATTAAAGACCGATCGGTAAATCATTTCAGTACACAATTTAGAATGCGAGTCCTGTTGTTTTACAACCATATTATAAAAAATTAACCACACGTCTCAAAAAACGTGTGGTTTTACTATTAATTTCTGTTTTAGTTACAGTTGGCATCGGCTAAATTTGAAAATTCAGTACCGCTGTTGACAGTGGTTGCCATTATATTTGGAAACGTTACCGTAATTGGATAAACAAATAAAGGCACTGAACCGGATGTCGATGCATATTGCAACAACTCCACATCATTATTGACGGAATAGACTGCACCTTGGTACTGAACAGATACCGGATAAGTGATGAAGAAACAACTACCTAATTCAGATTCGAAAAGACCCGGACCTGCACCACAATCTACAAAATCTGCCGCAGTGTAACCTGCACAAAAGGCGTAGCATTGATTTGAATATGAAGTAATTCCATTTGGCCCCATCACACAAACGGGAAAGTATTCATCGGAACAATTACAAGAAACAACGCACGGAGATGCAAATTCTTCGGTGACGCTACAATTTGTATCACCAACAATGAATACAGATAGGAAATCGGAATCCTGCGCGAAAATTGGGTAATTTGAAATGGTTATTGGCAAATCGGACAGATTATAGGGCCCAAATAGCTGACTGTTGCTATTGTAAATTGCAAATTGTGTACCTGATGAATTTGCAAGCGTAAAATTAACTGTTACATTGAATGTTCCAGTGGTACTACATGCACTTGGTTGGATAGTTAGGTTGGTAATATTGCAATTTGTCGAAGGAACACAGGTTACGAAATCGTTTTGCGTATATCCGGCACAGATTGCAAAGCATGCATTAGCGTATTCAACGATACCAGATGGAGTCTGAACACATACAGGTACATATTCTTCCGTACACACGCAGGTATCGCAATTTTCTACCATCTCATAGAATTCGTAAAGGTTATTGATTATTATTACTTGACCACCGTAAAGAACCGATATTGGGAAGATAATGTCAAGTTCTGAGTCTGCCCCTAATGCATTTAACTGGTCTACCAAAGCTTCGAAAGAATCAACTGCCACTTGCCCATTAGCTGTATTAATTGTGATTGGATAAACAATATCAAAACACAAAGAATTTCCCATTTGGTCCTCCACGGTATCGATACCGCATGATTCGATAAGGCTGCTAAATTCTTCCTCAGAACTGATCGTAAGTGTTATAGTTTCATTTGGTGTTTGTTGCGTGACCTGAAAAGGGAATTGAATGCCTTCAAGGTATAGTTCTGATGTTTCATTTGACAAAATTTCGATAAGTCCGTCGAAAGAAGTTACAGTGACTACAGTGCCGTCGTTATAAGAAAACGTCATCGGATAAACGAATTCGAAGCAAAAAGTTTCAGGCTCACTACTCCGGTTGGAAATACCTTGAACCTTTTTGTACTCGGCTAGCATAATCCGTAATGCATTACTGGATTTTGTTGTCGCCTGTTTTTTTATCGGATTATCTTCTGAACAAGAATTAAAAACAGGCAATGCAACTAATAAAAATAGAAATAATTTAAGGGTTTTCATAATCAATGAGATTTTGGTTTCATTATTAAAACAACTAAAAAATAGAACACCCTACTTTTTTATGTAAAAAATAAAAAAAATGTTCAATTCATAATTTTATTCACATTAATTACAGGGAACTAACATTAAAACTCAGGAATTTATTTTAGACGGATTGGAAATCTTCAATCCATTAAAATCATCAAGCAATAACCATTATAAATCATGTCGCCAAACCGGTTTTTTTTATTTTAGAATCTTTTGAAGATCTTGGACTGTAGTCAGGTGATAACCAGGCTTTGCTTTTTCGAAGATTGCATTCGCCCTTATTTTTCCTTCGGGTGTTTTTATCATCTCTTTGTATAGTGTCTGCAAAGAACCAGTCCTGCTGGTGACAATCATAAATTGTTCGATGGCAGGATATGCGATTGTATAATTGTGCTGTATGGCTAGCACGAACCATTGGCGTTTGATTACAAAGTTTCCGCCTTTCGTAAAGTCAAATTCTGCATCAATTGCAGCCATTTCTTTTACGGATATATTTCTTGGAAGATGATCGATGAAATGCTGCTTTTCACTAGTAGATTTGATTTTTTGGTTCAGACCTTCGATGCCGGTTTTGCGCCAGTTTTTTTGGATGCTGTCGATCGCCGTAAACTCTTCTGAGACCGGAATAATGATGTTGTCGGGAAGGTCTGACTGATACACCCATTTTTCGACTTGTATCCGATCAGCAAGGGCCTTGTCTCCTTTTATAAGTTTTTCATTGAAATATTTTAAGAAATCCTCAGTAGTGATCGATTGAAACGCATGGCTGCTGAAATACTGCGTGAGGAAGACATCGAAATTTTTACGACCCACCGCTTTTTCAATCGTTTGTAAAAAGGCGTAGCCTTTCTCATATGGAATATCCGTCAATCCATCATCAGGATTCCTTCCCGTCATATTTACTTTTAAGCGCGTATCAGGATGGTTCGGACCGTATTCAGCGATATTGTCGTAAAGGGATTGTCGACTCAAAACGTCTTGCATTCGGGCTTCTTTTTGACCGAAGATTACTTCGCCGATGCGGTGTTCAACATAGGTGGTGAATCCTTCATTAAGCCAGATGTCGTCCCAGGTGGCATTGGTT
The DNA here is from genome assembly GCA_014378065.1 of Flavobacterium sp. Classification (GTDB taxonomy): domain Bacteria; phylum Bacteroidota; class Bacteroidia; order Flavobacteriales; family Flavobacteriaceae; genus Flavobacterium. The sequence continues at coordinate 14,143 of JACMOK010000148.1, read as the reverse complement.
ACTAAATTTCCGCTCCAACTGTGTCCCAATTCATGGGCTAGAAGGCTGGTCAAAGAACGGTCTCCGGCAATAACTCCTGGCGTAAGAAAGGTCAGGTTTGGATTTTCCATACCGCCATATGGGAAACTTGGTGGCAAAACCAACACGTCGTAACGGCCCCATCGGTATGGGCCGTATAATTTTTCGGCCGCATCAACCATTTTTCCGAGTTCTGCGAATTCCCAGGCAGCTTTGTCCAGCAGCGACGGTTCAGCGTAAACACCCGTGCGTTTGTCTATCGCTTTAAAACCAATATCGCCCACAGCAATTGCCATCAGGTAAGATGGAATAGGTTTGTCTTGTTTAAAAGTATAAAAGCCTGTTGCGTTTTTTTGCTGTGGGTTTACAGCGCTCATCACGGCCATTAAATCTTTGGGGACTTGAACTGTTGCAGTATATGTAAATCGGATACCGGGTGTGTCTTGACAAGGAATCCAAGTGCGTGTCCAAATGCTCTCTCCTTGCGAGAACAGAAACGATTTCTTTTTGTCTGCAGTTTGTTGCGGGTTCAGCCATTGTAAAGCAACAGCATCTTTAGACGTGGTGTAGTAAATATTGACTTTCGTCGTATTGGGCGCTATGGTGATAAAAAGCGGTCTTCCGTGGAATTCTATTGGATCACCCAATTTAAATTGGGTTTCTTTTTCGACATCTCCTAAAGTCACTTTGGTAATAGAAAGGCTGTTTTCATCAAAAATAATTTCAGTTCCTTTACTGAGGTTGTCAATCTGCCAAGATGCTTTTCCTGAAATAGCTTGCTTTTCAAAATCAACTTTGATATCCAAATCCAAATGCTTTACTATGGCTTTTGAAGGCTCGGAAAAGGAATGTTGATCTTTAACAGGATTTCTCTGGTCACTAGTTTCTTTTTTTTGACACGATACAATGGTGAGTAAAAAGAGGAAAAGAAATGCTTTTTTCATATTAGCGAGAATTCATTAAGGAATGTAAATAAATAAAAAATCCCGTAATGAGCTATTCAAAACGGGATTTGGTGAATTAATTCTAGTTTAAGCCAACATCGTTACGGGGTTTTCCAAATATTGTTTAAGTGTTTGCAAAAATTGTGCTCCCGTAGCACCATCTACCGTGCGGTGATCGCAGGCTAAGGTAACTTTCATCGTATTGCCAACCACAATCTGCCCATTTCTCACCACAGGTTTTTCTACAATTGCCCCAACTGAAAGGATGGCTGAATTGGGTTGATTGATGATAGAGGTAAACTCGGTGATGCCAAACATACCTAAATTTGAAATGGTAAAAGTACTGCCTTCCATTTCGTTAGGTTGCAGTTTTTTGGTTCTGGCTCTTCCCGCAAGATCTTTAACGTTTCCGCCAATTTGAGTTAGACTCATTTGGTCTGCAAATCGCAATACGGGTACTACCAAACCGTCTTCGACTGCAACAGCGACACCAATGTTAATATGGTGGTTGAGGATTGTCGATTCGTCCGTCCACTGTGAATTTACTTTAGGATGTTTTCGCAAAGCGACCGCGGTGGCTTTGATGACCATGTCATTAAATGAAACTTTGGTATCGGGAATCGTATTGATAACGGCCCTCGATTTCATCGTCTCGTCCATTATAACTTCAATGGTCAGGTAATAATGTGGCGCTGTAAAAATGGATTCTGACAAACGTTTCGCAATAATCTTGCGCATTTGGGAATTCTTGATTTCTTCGGAAGAGATCTCCCCAACCGCAACATAAGGTTTCGTCGTTACAGATGAAGTGTCGTAAGCTGATGCGAGGGCGGTAGGTTTGTCTTCTCCAGCGCGTATAGCAGGTGTAAAGTTTTCAATATCGCTTTTAACAATACGTCCGTTTTCTCCGGTACCTTTAACTTCTCCGATGTTAATTCCTTTTTCTTCCGCAATCTTCTTGGCCAAAGGCGAAATAAAGATTCTTCTTCCATCGGCAACCACCTGAACTGGGGCTTCAGATTTTTCAGTTTCTGAATTTTGTTTTGTCACCGTGTGAGATTCAACAGTTGCATCTGAAACGGAATTTGATTTTGAAGGTGCTGAATCAGCTCCATCTTTTTTATAATTTTCGGCCATGCCGGTAATGTCTGTTCCTTCCGGACCAATGATTGCCAACACACTGTCGACCGCGGCACTTTCGCCTTCCTGAATTCCGATAAACAATAAAGTTCCGGCGTTAAACGATTCAAATTCCATCGTGGCTTTGTCGGTTTCAATTTCTGCCAGAATATCTCCTTCGGCTACTTTATCTCCTACTTTTTTAAGCCATGAGGCGACAGTACCGTCGGTCATTGTATCGCTCAACCGTGGCATCGTGACCACAACAACTCCTTTTGGTAAAGTCGTTGATGGTGGCGTCTTTACGGCCGCGATATTGTCTTGTTCTGATGCAACTTCGGATTTTATTTTCTGAGTGTCGGCGGTCGGTTGCGACATCTCCTCTTTGGACGTTTCTTTCACTGCGTCATTCTGATCAACGGCTGTTTTATTGGTTGACCTGCCCAGATGTAGCATAGGTGTAATGTCTTCGCCCTCGCTACCAATAATGGCCAATAATGAGTCAACTGGCGCCGATTCGCCTTCCTGGAGACCGATGTGCAAAAGGGTACCGGAATTGAATGACTCAAATTCCATTGTTGCTTTGTCGGTTTCAATTTCAGCCAAGATATCTCCTTCGCTAATTTTATCGCCCACTTTCTTAAGCCATTTCGCTACAACTCCTTCGGTCATAGTATCACTTAAGCGTGGCATCGTGATAATTTTTGCCATAATCGATTAAAGTTTATGTGGAATAAATGGATAATTTTTTTGTTCATACACCACGTCATACAATTGCTGAACTTCTGGGAACGCGGCTTCATCAGCAAATGTTGCGCACTCTTCTACCAAAGCTTTTACCTTCTCATTGATGGCCTCTATTTCTTCGTCAGTGGCATATTTTTGGTCTTTGATCACATCAAGAACCTGGGTAATCGGATCTATCTTCTTGTATTCTTCTACTTCTTCTTTTGAACGATATAGTTGTGCATCCGACATCGAATGGCCTCGGTAACGGTACGTTTTCATTTCCAAGAACGTCGGTCCGTCGCCACGGCGTGCCCGATCAATTGCTTCATGCATGGCTTCCGCTACTTTTACAGGATTCATTCCATCTACCGGTCCGCAGGGCATTTCATATCCCAAGCCCAGTTTCCAAATATCGCTATGATTGGCAGTTCTTTCTACAGAAGTTCCCATCGCGTAGCCATTGTTTTCAACAATAAAAACTACTGGAAGTTTCCACAACATGGCCATATTAAATGTTTCATGAAGTGAGCCTTGGCGGGCTGCTCCATCACCAAAATATGTTAGGGTTACGCCACCGGTGTTAAAATATTGATCAGCAAAAGCAATTCCAGCTCCTACCGGAATTTGAGCCCCTACGATACCATGTCCGCCAAAAAAACCTTTTTCTTTAGAAAATATATGCATCGAACCTCCCATTCCTTTGGAAGTTCCCGTTACTTTTCCCAACAGTTCTGACATGACCGCTTTTGGATCTACACCCATTCCGATTGGCTGAACGTGGTTTCTGTAAGCTGTTATCATTTTGTCTTTGCTTAAGTCCATAACATGCAGCGCACCTGCCAAAACCGCTTCCTGGCCGTTATATAAGTGAAGAAAGCCCCTTACTTTTTGTTGGATGTAAAGTGCCGCCAATTTGTCTTCAAATTTTCTCCAAAGAAGCATGTCTTCATACCACTTCAAATAGACTTCTTTTGTAACTTCTTTCATTTGATTTTGTTAACTTAAAGGTTTTGTGTTTTTAATCCTTTTTGAAAAACGCAAAATAGTAGCCTCACACAAATTTGCGAAGAGCAAAAATAACACATTCCGTCTCAGCAATAAAATATAAACTATAGTTTTTGCCTTTTTTACAAGAAGTTTTTATCGAACATAAATGGCAGCAAATTTTTAAGTGAATCTGATTTGTAGATTAAACCAATTTCGCCCATAAAATAAATTTCTATGGGCACTTCTTGCTTGAACTCGTATTCAGCAATCGATTGTCTGCAAGCGCCACAAGGCGGAATGGGTGCGGTTGTAGTGTTGGTATCTGAAGCTGCGGTGATCGCTATTTTTAAAATGGTGGCTTCCGGATAAAGAGCGCCTGCTTGAAAAACAGCAACGCGTTCTGCACAAAGTCCGGAGGGATAGGCTGCATTTTCCTGATTGGATCCCAGCACCACTTTTCCATTGTCTAGCAGCAACGCGGCTCCGACTCTAAACTTGGAGTACGGCGCATAAGCTTTTTTTCGGATCGCGATGGCTTGGGCCATCAATTCTTGAATATCAGCAGGCAATTCTTGGATCGTATCGAAAGCAGAAAATTGAGTAGTAATAGTAATTTCTTTCATATTTGAATCAGGGAAAAAAAATCCAAATTTCTAAAAGAAGAAATTTGGATTTTAAATTAAAATTTAAACGATATTAGTATTCGTCATATTTGTCTCCAAAGGCAAAACTAAGGGAAAAGCGAAGCGTATTTTCTAACGGGTTTTTTACTTTTGAGGCAGAGAATAAGTAAGAAACATCAATTTTCACAATATTGTATTTAAATCCTGCACCTAGGGAGAAAAATCGTCGGGCGCCTTTTACAGGACTTTCATTAAAATAACCCAAACGGAAAGCAAACGAATCCTGGTATAGATATTCTGCTCCGACGGAGTATGTAAATTCTTTTAACTCTTCGCTAAAGCCATCGGGCGCATCTCCGAAAGATTTGAATATTCCTGAAGTCCAGCCTATTTGGTTGTAGGCCACATTCCTTAAAGAGGCATCCTCTTGGTTAATAATACCGTCCCCATTTAAATCCTTGTCATTCTTTTGAGGCGTTGGGACCAACAATTTATCAAATTCTACGTTTAAAGCCACTTTATTATATTCGTCTAAAATAAAATCAAAACCCCCACCCAATTTCATATTGGCCGGAAGAAAGTTGGAGCTGATGTCATTTTTACTTTTGTCATAGCTGATTTTAGGTCCTAGATTCTGGAAGTTAAAACCCAATCGGTATTTACCATTAAATTCATTGAAAGCAATTTCTTCCGATTGGTAAAAACCGGAAACGTCCACCGCAAAAGAATGTCCTGCTGTAGCATCGTTGGTACCATCTTGAATTCTTAAATTGGAACTGATGTACCTAGCAGCAACCGACATGGCAAAACGATCGCTTAATTTTAATGCATACGACAAATCGACGGCAAATTCTGCGGGTTTGACTATCGTTGGCAGGTCATCGAAGTTCTGGCGTAATTCAATTTCACCCAAACTGAAATACCGAATGCTTCCCGCAAACGCCATTCTTTCATCAAATTTATTGAAGTAAGTCACTTGTCCCAAAGAAATATCATTGACCAATTGGGTGAGATAGGGTGTGTAGCTTAAAGAAAAACCTTGTTTATCTGCTGAAAATGCGTATTTGGAGGGATTCCATTGCTGAGAAAATGCATCAGGAGAAGTCGCAACGCCGTTGTCTCCCATTCCCGCTGATCTGGCATCGCCGGCCACTAATAAAAAGGGTACTCCTGTAGTAATAACTCTGTCTTGCGCTTGTGAAAATTGTATTGTAAGTAAACAAATTAATAATGCCGAAATCTTTTTCATTCTGAATTTTTAAATAATTGAACAAATATAGTATTTTATTAAAGGATAACAAGTTTCTCGTATTTTTCCGTTTTGGTGTTGGTTGCCATCGATTTGACAGTTAGCTTATAGATGTAAACGCCTTTTCCGATTCGATCGCCAAAATCATCCTTACCATCCCACGTGATTTCTCTCGATAAAAAGCCGTCAGTGGTAATGCTCTGGTTCTTCGTCCACACGATTTTCCCAGTGATGGTCAAAACTTGTACTTGTACCTCTAAGGGTTCAAATGGCTTGTTGTGGGTAAACCAGAATTGGGTGTAATTGACAAACGGATTAGGATAATTCAACACGTTAGAAATGGCTATTGATTCGTCACCTACCACCACAAATTGTATTTCAGCACTCACGGGGTTGTTGTATACATCCCAAGCTTTAAAAGTGAGGGTGTGCAATCCTTTCGCCAAATTTCGAAACGGAAACTTTAATTTTCCTTTTTTATAATTGTCGAGTTCTGTTTCGTAATAGTCATTGAGTTTGTAAGGGTTGTTTTCATCACCATCTAAAATCGCAACCATGTCATGCCCGATTCCGCTAGCCGTGTTAATTCCGTTTTCATCTTCCAAATAGGCTAGAAAAATAGGGGATTGATTTGTGATTCCTCCAAATACAAAACTCAGGTCGTTCATATATAACTTCACTTTCGGTCCAATATTGTCTGCCGCTGCATTTTCATTAATTCCGCCAATTTTTATAGTGGTATCAACTCCAGTCTTGTCAAACAGCAGTTGTGCTCTTTTACCGTAGAAACTAATTCTACCGTTGCCGACCGGAATCGTAATATCTCTCGGAACTACAAAGCCAAATTCGAACTGACCATTGGTCACCGTCGCATTGCCTCTAAATATGGTTTCTCCCAAGGTGTTAAAATTGATTGGTGGACTATTGCTGTCATTGTTAAGCGTTGTGCGAATAATATTTTTGTCAAAAATTTGCACCGCCAATTCACCATTGTAAGCGGGCAACGGATTGTTGTTTTCATCGGTAACCTCTCCACTGAGTTTGACGTAGGCTAGCGATTTAAAATCATCAATCGGCTGGGTAACAGGAACATCGTTTACTTTTGTCAACCGGATTTTAGGTTGCGGAATGGCAAGCATTAATGCCGGATCGCCAAGGTAAAAAACGACTTTAGTAGAAGACGAATACTCGTTTTTTGCCAATCGCAAGGCTTCTGCAATTGATACATATTGGTTAGACCCATAAGCGAAAAGGTATTTAGACAGCACATCGTTGAATCCTTCACCCGTGATCTGGCCAATGGCTCTGATGGTGGTTATCATCGAAATGGCGCCACCTCTCGGATTCCAATAGGTATATTCGCCTGCTGTGGGTCGGTAAGGATTATCAAAACGAGAGAATTCACAAGTGATGGTCACAAATAAGGGATATTTGTAGCGGTTGTTCAAATTTTGCCCGTCTGCTTTTTCCCAGATACGCTCCTGCGACAAGCCATCTTCACCACCATGACCTAAATAATTAAAAACCAATGCTCCTTTTTCAAATGCATTAAAGAAATCCTGACGCGCTTTTGGGTAGCGGCTGCCACCAGCGGAAGTTTCCTGCACGTACGAGTCCAATAGTATTTTTTTGATGTTGATAAACGGTTTCTCTGCCACCACGGTATCGGCCATCAGATTGATTTTTGTTTGAAGACTGGCATCGCTTGAAACATCCGCATCATCGGAAATGACGACAAAATTATTGCGCCAGTTGCCATATGATTTAAGATCGTGGTAGTCGATTACTTTATTGACCAGATCGTCGGCTTGCGTGTTCGAATTGGCAATCATTCTTCCGACAGCTATATCTAAATTTCCCTCGATGACATCGACATAGCCTTCATTGGTATCCATCAAACCGAAAAAATCATCCGAAGCAAATGAACTATCCAATAGCGTGTAGCTGTTCAAGGCATGGTAAATCGGCACATAGTTAGAAAAACGAGAAATGCGATTCTTAAAATCGTAGGAAGCATCTCCAAATAAATTTAAATATTTGACTCTTTTATCGGTAGAAGAAGCATTAAAATAAACATATTTCATAAAATTTCTAATCGCCCCGATGTCCTGTTTCCCTGAAGAAAATTCTTGGTAGATGCTTTCGAGTGTTACCACTTTAACATTGAGTTGCGAATAATTGCGATGAAAATTAGCTAATTTTTCTGCTTGCGGAGCAAATGCGGTCGGGGTTACGATAATATAGTCGACATCCTTAAATTGGCCTTGCGCATCTCTAAAAATCGTGCCTTTTAAATTTTGATTTGCGACCCGGATTTGAGATTCTCTTAGAGGAGTATACAAATCAGTCGCATCTACAGCAATGTATTTTCTGACTTCGCCCATATTGATTTTAAAGGCGAAGTTGGTCTGACCATTGTTTGGCGCATTGCTGACATTGTAAATATCGGTAATGTCCCAAACCTGCGAAATTCCAGCTGCATTCGCAAACTGATATTGGCCTATGCCCGTAATACTTGCAGATTGATTGTACTGAAACCTGAATTGTTTGCCATATCCGTTAAGATTTCTTTTTGATTGCAACAAGATGTAATCGAGATATGCTTTTGATCCGGGCACGCCATTGTTGTTATACGTTAATTTTATCGTCACATTCTCTGCGGCGGGCAGAGTGGTTGTTAAGGGTAAAATTCCTGGTTCTGCAACATGGTACTGACCGAGCAAGGGAATGGTAATCGTTCCCGCAAGTTGGTTGTTGGCCTCGATTTTAAAAGTAGTTGCTACTGCAGATATACCGGCGGTGTAAACTTTCAAATTAATGGGGGTTGCCGTCGCTATATTTGGGATATTAAAATCAAACGATTGTTCGTTGTTTACATCAAATTCTTCGCCAAACCAACGGCGACCCAATCGGCCGATATTGACTGCATCGATCTCGTGGTATTGAATGTCGTCAAATGTAGTTATTGATAAAGTGCTAGTTGCGGTAGGCTGAAGCATTGGGGCAATCCGTTTGCCATCATCACCTTGAATATTGATGTAATAATAGGATTTGTCTGCATATAAATTGTTGGTGGTTTCACTCTCGTCATTCCAATTGTCGACGCCTTCTGCGTAAAAAATAACCGCATCTACATCATTAAAAACGCCATCGCTTTCACCCAACACTTGTATGGCATTTTCAGCAAGGTCGTCAGGATAGTAAACGCTGTTTTTTAACGGAATCATGCGCCCGCCATTGCCATAAATTTTTATTTTTCTTGGATTTAAGGTGCTGGTGTTAATACCCAGCGACTCTAAAAAGGACTTATTAATCTGATAGGCTCCAGATTTCAACACGTAAAAACGATACCATTCTCCGGTGGTTAGCACTGAATTTGAAATGGCATTGACACTGTTGAAAGCAGAATCAGTTCTAGACGTACTGGCGTTTGTAAAAGAATAGCTCAACGATTTTACTTTTTTGAAGCCGCTAGCATCCTTTATTATCGGCGAAAAAGACAGCAATGCTGACATCTTGTCTCTAGCCTGGATGTTCCGAAGTGTAGCATTGATCGTATTTGGTATTTCTGAAACACGCAATTCACCGAGTTGCGATGATGCTATGGGTTCGAATACAATGTTGGTGATTAAAAGTGAATTCTCGTTTACTGTTACCGACTGAGGTATTTTTTTTTTGAATACCAATTGACCGACGTCGCCTCTAAATTCAAAATTCGTCGCGTCAAACTGAGGAACCGTTATTTTATAGTCTCCGAAGGCGACGGCGGAAGTTGGCAGCCAATGAACGACAAGATCTTCCCTTTGCTGGCCGAAAGAAATCAAACTGGTTAAAACGAAACATAACGGCAGTAATTTTTTCATCAGAATTGGTAACGTGATTTATAGTCGATTATTACGGAAAGTAAAAATAATTTATTTAATGGAATTGAATATAATATTTAATTTAATTTTACGTTGAAGCTAAAACGAACAGATAAACAGAGGCGATTTTATAATTTTAATCAAAAGTTGTTGCATTGTAAAGGTTAATTATTATATTGCGCTTCGAATTTATTACCTACTAAAGTATGAAAGTAAACAAAATTATGACTGTCAAATTTTTACTATCACTAGTGATTGTTTTTGGCGTTGCTACTGGTTGTAGTAAAAAGTCGAGCTCGAAAAATTCGTCAACCGCCACGGGTTGGAAAATTAACGATAAAAAGGGAGGTTTCCAATATGCCTCAAAATTTAAAAAGCAGGCGACAGGACCAGGTTTGGTAATGGTAGAAGGTGGTACATTTACCATGGGTAAGGTACAAGATGATGTAATGCACGACTGGAATAATTCGCCAAATCAGCAACACGTTCAGTCTTTTTACATGGACGAAACAGAAGTTACCAACCTCATGTATATGGAATATCTGGACTGGTTAAAGCGTGTTTTTCCGCCAGAACAAGAAAACTACAAAAATATTTATGAAGGTGCATCTCCTGACACTTTGGTTTGGAGAAACCGATTGGGTTACAATGAGACCATGACCAACAATTACCTGAGACACCCGGCCTACGCGAGTTATCCTGTCGTTGGTGTAAATTGGATTCAAGCGGTAGAATTTAGCAAATGGAGAACCGATCGTGTAAACGAAAACACATTAGAGAAAGCCGGTTACTTAAAAAAAGATGCTAAAGTGGTTGACACGAAAGCTGAAAGTACTTTTAGCACGGAAACCTATTTGAATGCGCCAGCAAAAACCTTTGGCGGTGATGAGAAAATAGTGTTGAAGGGGCCAAGAAATTCAAAATCCAAACCCGTCAAAACGAAAGGGAGTAAAGATACTCCAGCCACCGAAACAGCAGCGAAAAATGTATACGCGCAAAGATCTTCTGGGATAATCCTTCCTGAATATAGACTGCCTACAGAAGCAGAGTGGGAATATGCAGCAGCAGCAGATGTTGGGCAGAGAGAGTACAACATTTATAAAGGACAAAAGAAATATCCTTGGTCAGGAAGCTACACGCGTTCAGGCAAAAGACAAGTGAGAGGAGATCAATTGGCTAACTTCAAGCAAGGTAAAGGAGATTACGGTGGTATTGCAGGTTGGTCTGACGATGGTGCTGATATCACAAATGTGGTAAAATCATATCCACCAAATGATTTCGGATTGTATGACATGGCTGGAAATGTTGCCGAATGGGTTGCTGACGTTTACCGTCCAATTATTGACGATGAGGCAAGTGATTTCAATTACTACAGAGGAAACGTTTACACCAAAAATAAAATTGGTGAAGATGGTAAGGTGCAGTTAGTAACTGCCGAAACTCAAAAATTTGACACACTGTCAAATGGTAGAGTGATGGCCAGAGATTTTCCAGGACAGATTGAACAAGTTCCTGTCGATGAAAAAGAAACTTACCTTAGACAGAATTTTGACAAAAGCGATGAGAAAAATTACCGAGACGGAGACAAACAATCGACGAGGTATTTTGATTTCGGTTCTTCTGAGGAAGAGGATGCAAAGTCAAAAGAAAAGCATAGAATGTACGATTCTCCGGAGCATAATGTCACTACCGACAGTTTGGGTAACATGGTCAGAAAATTTGACAAATCAAATAAAAGAACCACTTTGGTGAATGATAACGTGCGAGTGTACAAAGGTGGTTCGTGGAGGGATAGAGCTTATTGGTTGGATCCTGCACAAAGAAGGTATTTCCCTCAAGATATGGCAACAGATTACATTGGGTTCAGATGCGCAATGTCTAGAGTTGGTCCAAAGGCCGACAAAAAGAAGAGACCTAGAAATTAATTTAAATCGATAGTTATATAAAAGCCCTTCACAGGGCTTTTATTTTTTTAATATTTTTCAACATGGATATCCCAGCCATTCACCAGTTGTTTTTGCAATGTCACTCGGTTTCAATCGACACCCGAAAAATTGAAAGACAGTCATTTTTTGTGGCGATCAAAGGTGATCGTTTCGACGCCAATACTTTTGCAGCAGAGGCTTTGCGGAAAGGCGCTTCATTCGTTGTTATTGACAATCCGGATTATTTTGTAGACGAAAGAACTATTTTAGTTGATGATGCACTGACCACTTTGCAGGCATTGTCAAAGTTTCACCGTCAATTTTTAAAATTGCCGATTATTGCCTTAACGGGAAGCAATGGAAAGACAACAACGAAGGAGTTACTGAACGCCGTACTTTCTCAAAAGTTCAATACTAAAGCGACGGTGGGAAATTTAAATAACCATATTGGCGTCCCATTAACATTACTTTCCTTTAATGCTCAAACAGAAATCGGAATAGTAGAAATGGGCGCCAACCATCAGAAGGAAATCGCATTTTTATGCGAAATTGCAGCGCCTGATTACGGCTTCATTACTAATTTTGGTAAAGCCCACCTTGAAGGTTTTGGTGGGGTATCTGGCGTTATCAAAGGTAAAAGTGAAATGTTCGAATACCTTTTAAGCAACCATAAAAAAGTTTTTGTAAACCTGGAGGATAGGATTCAGGCAGAAAAAACTGCGCAGATGCACCGGATAACGTTCGGACAAAACAAAATAAAGGCAAACGTCAATATCAGTAAAGTAATGGCCGACCCATTCGTTATAATTGAATTTGCAGGGATGGTTATAAGATCACGTTTAATTGGCCTTTATAACGCTAATAACATTATGGCAGCAATCACCATTGGAAAGTATTTTGGTGTAAGCAATGAGGCCATAAAATTGGCGATAGAGGAATATATATCAGACAATAACCGATCTGAATTGGTCTACAAAGATTCTAATGAAATTATTTTGGATGCATACAACGCCAATCCAAGTAGTATGAAAGTAGCTATTGAAAATTTCCTGCAACTGAAGCATCAAAATAAAGTGATTGTTCTGGGGGATATGTTTGAGTTAGGAACCGAAAGTAACAAAGAACATAAGGAAATTGTTGGTTTGCTTTTAAAAGAAGATCAAATAAACTGCCACTTTATTGGAAACGAATTTTACCATCATAAAACTGAAAAAGACCATTTTAAATTTTACCGAACTTTTCAGGATTTTGAAATGTCTTTACTAAAGCAGCCTCTGACCAACAGTATGATTCTTATTAAAGGTTCGAGAGGAATGGCCCTGGAAAGAACCATGGGATTGCTCTAAAAATAAAAACTCCATTATCGCTAATGAAGTTTTCGGTGGGCGATGAGGGGTTCGAACCTTGTTCGCAATCCACCCTACATCAACACATATAAATGTCCAAAAACTAAGGGTCTCGATTTTGTGTCTATGACAACAAATATCTTTAGATCTTATAAAGCGAAGGTACGGATTTATGTTATTTATTCCTATAAATCATACTAAAAAATGAACTGGTTTGAAACAGTTTCAGAAGTTTACCAGACCATTATGCTGTTTAAATTTTATCTTACCACATACAACGCAATACTTCTTCTAATGGAAGCCCGGAATAGCTAGAAAATTCCTCAATAGATATTAATTGATGAGGGTCTTTATTAAGATGCCTTTTTATCTTCAATAAATATAACCTTGCCTGAGCATATTCTTTTCCCATGATGCGCTGCACGTCTTTTGGATATATACATACCCTGGTGCTGCTTGGAATCACTTTTTTTATTTTAATACTTTAACCATGGCTTTGCCTATACTTTACCTAGGCTGAAATGGTTAGGACAAATCTATATATTTTTTTATTAACTGGACATACGATAATAGTCGATTATGTATGGTTATATATGGTTTCTAATTGTGAGCCTTTGAATTTCGATTTTTATGTCTGAAACTTGGGCTTATCATTCGGGAGGAAGTTGCAACGATTGTCGATATGAAGCGAGAATGAAAATGAGTATTAATCAAAAATTTAGAAATTATGGCAAGACAGAAAGGCATAATTAAATTGAAAGGAACTATCGGAGGTATTACCTTTTACAAGACTTCTCAGGATGGGCACCTTGCCCGCGAGAAAGGTGGTATTGATGCCAGCCGTATGAAAAGTGATCCTGCGTTTCAACGGACCCGTGAGAATGGTTCTGAGTTTGGAAGGGCCGGAAAGGCCGGGAAAACTTTAAGAGTAGCGCTTAGGGCGCTGCTTATCAATTCTGCTGATGGTAGAATGGTTAGCAGGCTTACCCAACAAATGGTGCGGGTTATCCAAGCGGATTTAATCAACGAACGGGGTTTGCGCAATGTCATTGACGGGGAAGCAGAATTATTGTTGGGTTTTGAGTTTAACATTAGAGGGAAGTTGGGCACTAGTTTGTATGCGCCTTTTACAGCAGCTATTGATCGGGTGACCGGCGACTTGACGATGGATATTGCCTCTTTTATACCAACAAATATGATTGTGGCGCCCTCGGGGACTACGCACTACAAAATTATTTCTGGGGCCGCCAGTATTGATTTTGAAGCCGAGTTATTTGACGTGGCTACTTCAGCGACGGCCATTTTGCCTTGGGATGCTGTTGCAACGGTGGCGATAGCAC
>JACMOK010000025.1 GCA_014378065.1 Flavobacterium sp. | reverse complement strand
TTTTTTTGTTTTTCTTTGATAGCTGTAAAAGGCAAAAAGTATTGCTGCGATTCCTAACCAGATCAACTTGCCATTGATTGGAGCTGGCGGTGGGTCATTGCCTTCAAGACCTCCGGTACCATCATTATCCCCAGGCTGCGCGAAGAGCATAAAGTCAGTTAATAAAAAAAAGCTAAGAATATATATTTTGAATAAATTATTTTTCATTATAAATAAATGTAGATTAAGTTGCAAATATATGAATCATTATTTAAAAACTAATCAGTTATTAAAAAATTATGGGTAAAATACACTTTTTATTTCTTGTAAACTGCCTATTTCGTTGTAGTTATCAGAAATAGCTACTCAAATTCAGAAGTAAAAAACAGCTTTACCCTAGGATATTTATTTTGAGTCATTTGGATTGTAAAATCGGAATCTGCCAAAAATACCAATTGATCGTATTTGTCTTTGGCTAAAAACTTCTGTTTGATTCTCTTAAATTCTCTAAACTCCTCACTTTTCGGATCTTCTGGCTTAACCCAGCAGGCTTTATGCACCGGAAAATTTTCATAAGTACACTTGGCACCATATTCATGTTCTAATCGATATTGAATGACCTCATATTGCAAAGCACCTACCGTTCCTATTACTTTTCTATTGTTCATCTCTAGCGTAAATAGCTGTGCAACTCCTTCATCCATCAACTGGTCAATGCCTTTATCCAACTGTTTGGCTTTCATCGGATCGGCATTGTTGATGTAACGGAAATGCTCCGGTGAAAAACTTGGGATGCCTTTAAAACTCATTATTTCGCCTTCGGTTAAGGTATCGCCGATTTTAAAATTGCCCGTATCATGCAAACCAACAATATCGCCTGGATAGGAGATGTCTACAATCTCTTTTTTTTCAGCAAAGAACGCATTCGGACTCGAGAATTTTAAGTTCTTGTTTTGTCTTACGTGTAGATACGGTTTATTTCGTTCAAAGGTTCCCGATACTATTTTTATAAATGCCAGACGGTCGCGGTGTTTTGGATCCATGTTGGCATGAATTTTAAAAACAAAGCCAGACATTTTTTCTTCGGTCGGATTGACTAATCGGGTTTCAGAATCTTTAGGCCTTGGAGAAGGTGCTATTTCTACAAAACAATCGAGCAATTCCCTAACACCAAAATTATTCAAAGCCGATCCAAAAAATACAGGTTGTAGTTTGCCGTCAAGATATTGTTGGCTGTCGAATTTAGGATAAACTTCGTCAATAAGCTCCAATTCTTCGCGTAATCTTTCGGCGGGTTTGAGCCCAATAATTTTTTCAAGTTCGGGGTTTTTAAGATCGGAGAACGCAATGGTCTCTTCAATATTTTTCCTACTGTCGCCACTAAACAGGTTGATGTTGTTTTCCCAAAGGTTGTAAATTCCTTGAAAATCATAGCCCATGCCGATCGGAAAACTCAGGGGCGTAACCGTTAAGCCAAGTTTTTGTTCCACTTCATCCATTAAATCGAAGGCGTCTTTTCCTTCTCGGTCTAATTTATTGATAAAAACGATAATGGGAATGTTTCTCATCCTACAAACAGCCACCAATTTCTCCGTCTGTTCTTCTACGCCTTTGGCTACGTCAATGACAACAATTACGCTATCAACAGCAGTTAGGGTGCGAAACGTGTCTTCGGCAAAATCTTTATGGCCAGGCGTGTCGAGAATGTTTATTTTTTTGTCTTTGTAATTAAAAGCCAGTACAGAAGTCGATACGGAGATGCCCCTCTGCCGCTCGATTTCCATAAAATCGGAAGTCGCTCCTTTTTTAATTTTATTGTTTTTTACAGCACCAGCTTCTTGGATGGCGCCACCAAATAGCAATAATTTTTCAGTCAAAGTGGTTTTCCCGGCATCGGGATGCGATATAATTCCGAAGGTACGTCGTCGTTGTATTTCTTTTAAAAAACTCATAGGTATTTATAAATGGTGTGCAAAAATACTATTTATTCAACAAATAAATCATGCTTTGCCATAAAGTGCCTGTTTTAGCCATTTTACAAGCCCTAATTACGCCATTTGAGGCGTTTATAAATTTTTGTTAATAGTATAGACTATACTTGTATAATGCAATTGAATTGTTATTTTTGTTGATCTAAATTTAAAAAAAAATTCCCCAATTGAAACACACCTTTAAATTTATAAACAAACAGAAAATTTAAAAATAATGAAAATGAAACAATTGTTTTTCGGATTATTACTTTCCTTGCCTTTATTATGTCACGCCCAGTCCAACAAAAAGGAAGTTTTATTTACAATTGATACCAAGCCTTATTACACCGACGAATTTTCTAGAGTTTACAACAAGAATTTAGATTTGGTCAAAGACGAATCTCAAAAAGATTTAACCCAATACCTCGAATTGTTTATTGGTTACAAACTTAAAATCAACAAAGCCAACAAATTGGGTTTGCAAAACGGAGAAGCTTACAAAAATGAACTGGCTTCGTATAGAACTCAGCTTTCTAAAAATTATCTTTCTGATTCAAAAGTCACCAAAGAACTCGTCTCCGAAGGCTATTTGCGCTCGCTAAAAGAAATCAACGCTTCTCATATTTTAATTACAGTCGATGAAAATGCCGCGCCAGCCGATACACTCGCCGCCTTTAATAAAATTGAAGGTATTCGCAAACGCGCTCTGAATGGCGAAGATTTTGGCACCTTGGCAACTGAATTTTCTCAAGATCCTTCTGCAAAGGACAATAAAGGCGATTTAGGCTATTTTTCTTCATTTAGAATGGTTTACGCTTTTGAATCGGCAGCTTATCACACGCCTCAAGGTAAAATTTCAAATCCGATTCGCACGCGTTTTGGCTATCACATCATAAAAGTGAACGATGTACGCGATAATCGGGGAGAAATTACTGTGGCGCATATTATGATTTTAAATCCCAAGGAAGACAAGCCTGACGAAAAAGAAAAAGCAAAAAATACGATTCAAGACATTTACAAAAAGATACAACAAGGAGAAAATTTTGAAAGTCTGGCCAAGCAGTTCTCTGAAGACAAATCTTCTTCTTCCAAAGGTGGGGTTTTATCTCGTTTCGGTTCTGGGCAACTGAGTTCGGAGGAGTTTGAAAATGCCGCTTTTTCGTTAACGCCTGAACATCCGATTTCTGCTCCTTTTCAAAGCAAATTTGGCTGGCATATTGTGAAACTTATCGAAAGACATCCCGTAAAAACGTTTGACGAAATGAAAACAGAGTTGGAAAATAAAGTCGGTAAGGACGATCGTTCAAGACTTATCACCAATTCACTTAATGAAAAACTGCATAAAAAATATACCGTTAAAAGAGACAATAAATTATATGCGGCAGCATCTAAAGCCATCACCAATGATTTCTATGATAACAAATGGGAGCTGCCAACCAATACAAAGCCGTTTGACGGAAAATTATTTTCGGTTAAAGAAAAAAATAGTACCGGCACCGATTTTTTAAAATATGTCAAAGCACAACAAAAAGGAAGTACCACGCTGAGGCCGATTGCAAAATTAACGGACAATCTCTACCAGAAATTCGTGAATGAGCAGATGACTGCTTATTACACCGACAACTTGGAAACCGAGTTTCCCGATTTTGCGGCTGTTATGGAAGAATATCGTGACGGTTTATTATTGTTTGATTTGATGGAGAAAGAAATATGGGAAAGATCCAAAACCGATACGCTGGGACTAAAAAATTTTTATGAAGTGCACAAGAATAGTTACAACTGGAAAAACAGATTGGACGTAGTGATTGCTTCTTCTACCGATATGAATGTCGTAAAGGAAGCTCAAAAAATGCTTAAACAAGATAAGAATTCTGAGCAGTTAAAAGCAAAATTCAATACAAAAGACAAAGTATTGATCATGACCAATGCGGGTGTTTTTGAAGACGGGAATGAAGCGTTGCCCAAAAACATAAAATTTGAAAACGGCGTTTCTGATATTATTAAAGATGGCGAGTATTATTTTGTATCAAAAGTCAACAAAGTTATACCCGCTGGACCAAAAACATTAGAAGAATGCAAAGGTAAAACCATCAACGATTACCAACAATATTTAGAGCAAAACTGGGTGGCTGATCTAAGAAAAGAATTTACAGTAAAAACTTTTCCTGAGGTGTTCGAAAGGGTTAAGAAAGAATTAAAAAAATAATGAAGAATTGGGCTTTGATTGTTGGTCTGGCTGTCCTGTTCAGTTCTTGTCATTTTTTTAAATCTCAGGCCAAACCCCGGGCGATTGCTAGAGTGGCAGATAGTTATTTGTATCATGAAGACCTAAAAGATTTGGTTCCGGCTGGTACGTCAAAAGAAGACAGCATTGTAATCGTTCACAATTATGTCGATCGCTGGGCTTCGCAAAAGTTGCTGATTCAAGCTGCTGAGATCAATCTAAACGCAGAAAACAAAGCCGGATTTGATGCCTTGATCAGACAATACAAAATTGATTTGTACACCAACGCGTATTTGAATGAGATCGTAAAACGCAGCGTCGACACGATGGTTTCTGATGCAGAGATGAAAGCCTATTATCAGGAGAATAAAGAAAACTTTAGAACCAACGGTATTTTAGTCCGTTTGCGATACATCAATTTACAGCAAGACAATCCGAAATACGAAACCATCAAAGCGAAGTTTTTTGATTTTAGGAAGGCGGATAAAAAATTCTGGGGTACCTACGCTTTACAATTTAAAAGTTTTGCGCTCAACGATTCGGTTTGGGTTGAGATGAGTCAGGTATATACTAAGCTGCCTTTTATTAATCCGGACAATCGAGATCAGTACATCACCGCTGGCAAATCGATACAATATTCTGATTCGTTAAATATGTATTTGGTAAAAATTATAAACGTCATCGATAGAAATCAAATTGCGCCTCTTGAATTTTTAAAACCGACGCTTAAAGAAGTTATATTGAACAAAAGAAAGTTAGAATTAATCAAAAAATTT
>JACMOK010000147.1 GCA_014378065.1 Flavobacterium sp. | reverse complement strand
TGCGCCTCTAATTTGGGCATCGTTCCGATCTGCTCGTCTTTTTCATTAACTAGAATGACATTTTCTTCTTTCATGATGATTTTGGCTTGTCAAAAGTACAAAAACTTCGCAATATTAGAATCGTTTAACATCGCAATATGAGTTGTTGCAACGATAAAAAATGGAAATCTGATTTTGCAATAGCATCCGTAATGGTCAAACATCCATTTTTAAAAACCTCACGTTGCCAAACATTTGTTAATTGATTCCAAAATGTAAACTAACGCATATTTGACAACGTAGTTAACTTTGTAAATTTGTACTCTTAAACCAATACTATGAAAAAATTATCGATTCACTTGAAGCCATTGGCGTTTGCACTCTTTTTCATTGTGACTGCCTGCGCTCAGAAAAACAGCTCAAAAAAAACAGAATTAAATCTAACTAAAATACAAATGAAAAATCCATATTATTCGAGAGTTAGCACCGAGAAATTAAATGTTACCGATGCCGAATGGAAAAAAGTTCTTCCTCAAGATCTGTATGAAGTTTCGAGACATGCCGATACCGAACGACCTTTTACAGGAAAATATTGGAATACCGATGAAAAAGGAACTTATTATTGTGCGGCTTGTGGCAACAAACTCTTTCGGTCGGGAGCTAAATTTTCCAGCAGTTGCGGCTGGCCAAGTTTTTTTGAACAAGACAACAAGAAAAGTGTTGTGTATAAAAAAGACACTTCGCTAGGCACTGAAAGAACCGAGGCACTTTGTGGCAGATGTGGCGGACACTTAGGCCACTTGTTTGACGACGGTCCAGCTCCCACCTACAAGAGATATTGCATGAATTCTATCGCCCTCGATTTTGAACCTGATACCAAGTTATAAAATGAAAAACTTAATGTTAATTTGTCTGTTGTTGTCTGTGCCTTTGTTTGCACAAAAAAGTATTTACGATAAAAAGATACCACAAAACAACATGGAAACCGTTACACTTGGTGGTGGTTGCTATTGGTGCGTAGAAGCGGTTTACGAAAACTTAAACGGCGTCAAATCTGTAATTTCAGGTTTTTCTGGAGGAAAGACAAAGAACCCAACGTATGAAGCGGTCTCAAGCGGCAGGACAGGTTATGCAGAATCTGTGCAAATCACTTTTGATAAGACGGTAACCAATTTAGATGAAATTTTTAAAGTTTTCTTCACGGTTCATGACCCTACCACTCTAAATCGTCAAGGTGCAGATGAAGGCACACAGTACCGATCGGTTATTTTTTACAATGATGAAATACAGAAGAAAGCAGCCGAATCCATAATTTCAGATTTGAAAAAAGCCAAGGTATACCGAAACCCGATTGTAACGGCTATCGAACCTTTTACCCAATTTTACAAAGCGGAGGATTACCACCAAAACTATTACGCCAACAACAAAAATCAGCCTTATTGTCAGATGGTCATACAGCCCAAATTAGAAAAGTTTGAAAAGATTTTTAAAGATCGATTGAAAAAGAAAAAGTAGTTGCCAAAAACCGAAAAGTAATTTTCGGTTTTTTTCTGTCATTACAAATTCTTCACGAGTTTAATTGTGAAATAATAATTAAGTCAGTCGCTTCTTCGTCATGAATCTGATATGTTTTTCGAACTAAATTTATAACTTTAAAACCATTTTTCTCTAGGATTGTTACTAAGTAATCGGCCTGGTAGTAATGCATGAATATTTCCTCACCGGTACTTCCTTTCTTGAATCCTGATTTAGCATGGTCACCTTCAATGGTGCTCAGGTAGAGCAGCCCTCTCGATTTTAAGCTTTTGCAAGTATCGCTAATCAATGTGGTTATTTCCTGTTTCGACAGATACGGGCAGCAAAAACCACAGATGACAGCGTCGTATTTTTTTTGAACAGATGCGAGCGCTCTGCAATCCAAAATTTGGAAGTCAGCATTTGGGTTATTGATTTTAGCGAGCGCAAGCATCCTTTCCGATAAATCTGTGCCCAATACTCTAAAATCGGGTCTTCTTTTTAGGACGTACTGAGTAATGTTCCCCGGACCACAAGCAAGCTCTAAAACTTCAGCATTGTTTTTTTTTAGGTGGTTACAGAAAAAATCTAACGTATTGGCATACAAATTTACATCCATGTATTTTTGCTGATATCGTATTGCCAGTTTGTCAAATAGCGCCACTGCAATCTTGTTCTTGTCCATTAGTAAGAGCGATTTAAAAGATTTTGACCTTATATTGGGAAGTATAATTGCGTAAAATATGTAAGAGTTTGATCTAATTATATAACCTTTCGACATTGCAAAATTTTAAATTTAGGTTTTGAATGAAGCTTATGAAAGAATCAAAATTAATATTTTACTTAGACAAAGATAACTCTGATTTGTATTTTACACGGAAAGCAATCAATAGTCTAGGACATCGGGTGAATACATTTTTAAATGGATATCACCTACTACAAGCCTTGCGCAATTGTACAGAGCAGCCAGATCTTATCTTTTTAGATATTGACATGCCCATTTTAAATGACGAAGAAATTTTAAACGTGATTAAAAATTCAGACTATTTCAAACACATCCCAATTGTTATAGTTTCTGTTGCCTATCCCAAAAAACTAGTCCGACATCTTGTTAAAAATGGTGCCAATCATTTGATTAAAAAGACGCGATATGCAGAACTAAAAATAGCATTAGCGCCTATCTTTTTAAACTAGCTTCTCTCTTATAAAATATAATCGGTATTGACAAAATTAGATTTTTTACTATCTAGTAACGCTTGCAAGATTTCATTGTTGTAAACATTGTCTTTAGAAGCCACAAAAGTGCGTATCGAAAATGATCGCAGTGCATCGTGAATACTCAAAGTTCCCAAAGCCGAATCTTTTCTTCCTGTAAACGGATACATATCCGGTCCTCTCTGACACGAACTATTTAAGTTCACCCGGCAGACCAAATTGACCAAGGTGTCTATAAGCGGTGCGATGGTTTTAATATCTTTTCCAAATAAACTTACCTGTTGGCCATAATTAGATTCTGCCATATCATTGAGCGGCTCTTGAATATTTTTAAAACTTAAAATGGGAATCACAGGTCCGAATTGTTCTTCATGATATACCCTCATTTTTTTATTGACGGGATATAAAACCGCTGGGAAAATATAATTTTCAGAACGTTCGCCCCCTTTCTGATTGAGAACTTCTGCACCTTTGCTTTTTGCGTCTTCAATCAGTTCCTGAATGTAAGCTGGTTTGTCTGTTTCGGGTAATGGCGTCAACATCACCCCTTTTTCCCACGGATTTCCATATGGCAAAGCATCTACCTTGGCGGAGAAGCGTTGGTTGAATTCTTCGGCAATAGATTCATGCACATACAACACTTTCAAAGCCGTACAACGCTGCCCGTTAAAAGAAAGTGTACCCGAAATACATTCCTGAATCGCGAGATCCAAATCGGCATCCGGTAAGATAATCGCCGGATTTTTTGCTTCCAATCCCAAAATCAATCGAAGTCTATTTTTATTTGGATGCTGGTCCTGCAAAGCAATTGCGGATTTACTGTTGCCGATTAAGGCGAGCACTGTAACTTTTCCAGATTTCATGATAGGAGACGCCACATCTCGGCCCCGCCCGTAAACAATATTTACCACTCCTTTTGGAAAACTATTCTGAAAGGCTTCGAGCAACGGAGAAATTACCAGAACGCCATGCTTGGCGGGTTTAAAAATAACTGTATTACCCATGATGATTGCAGGAATCAACATAGCAAAAGTTTCATTTAATGGGTAATTGTAGGGCCCAAGACAAAGTACTACGCCTAATGGACCGCGACGAACCATCGCATTAACGCCCTGCATTTTAGTAAAACGTGCATTGTTGCGATCAAGTTGTTTGTAATCTTCAATGGTGTCGTAAATGTACTCGACCGTCCGATCAAACTCCTTTTCAGAATCGGGTAACGACTTTCCGATTTCCCACATCAGCATTTTTACCACAGCAGCCCGAGTAGTTTTCATCTGAGTTACAAATTGCTCCATCGCCTTAATCCGTCCGGCTACTTTCATAGTAGGCCATAAACCCTGACCGTTATCATAGGCCTCAGTTGCTGATGCCACCACTTCATCGGCTGCTGATGCTCCCATGGCGGGAATGGTGCCAAGTAAAGTCGGCGTATAGGCTGCGGTCGCAGAAATCGTAGAGAAAACAGGAGTGGTTTGACCTGTCCATTTTTTTAATTTCCCATTCACTAAATAAGTGTCCTGAATAAAGGGAGCGTTAATTTGGAATTCTATTGGGATCGCATTCATAAGCATTGTTTTTGATAAATTTACTGTTTTATGCGCAAGAGAAGTTAAAATATTTTGAAAAGTTTTAAAAAAGATTTTACCGAAAATGCTTTTCTAAAAAAGTCGGTTTAAATTTTTAATTGTACAAGTGATTTCCGAAATTATATAACATTAACCCGACGATTTAACTTAAATTTATCCCACAAATTTCTGATTCTTTTTTGCCAAATGCGACCGTTATTGTATCTTGCAAGCGGTGAATTTTAACAATAATTTTTGCCTGTAATTAAGGATTTTTTTTATAGTTTTTTTTATAAAAAAGAAACCCCAACAATAATATATTTATGAACGAGCGACAACTAAATATCTTACTAGCAGATGATGATTTTGACGATCGTTTTTTTTTCGAGAAAGCCTTATCTGAATTACCTGTAATTGCTGCACTTACCGTTGTTAAAGACGGACAGGAACTAATGCAATTTCTTAACGAAGAAACTAATACATTGCCTGATGTTTTATTCTTAGATATCAATATGCCATGTAAAACTGGAACAGAGTGTTTGACTGAAATGAAACTGAATAAGAAACTGAAAGACATTCCAGTCACAATGTTTTCGACTTCCAATTCTCCCGAAAACATAAAAATGCTCTTTCAAAAAGGCGCAAATGTCTATATTCACAAGCCCAACGATTTTAGCAAACTAAAAGAAATTATCTTCCGTGCGCTGCCAATATCTACCGAAAATATTTTTTCTAAAACGCCAATAAAATACATTCTGAACGCATGACGGTAAAACCAATTTATATCTTGTTGGCTGATGACGACACAGATGATTGCCACTTTTTTAAATTAGCATTACAAGAGATGCCCATAGTCACAAATTTCACTGCCGTGCTTGATGGTGAAAAGGTAATGCAATTTCTGTCCAATGAAAACAATCAACTTCCTGATGTAATATTTTTGGATCTCAATATGCCACGCAAAAATGGATTTGAATGTTTATCAGAGATTAAGGCGAATCCGAAACTGAATCACCTTCCGGTGATTATTTTTTCAACGTCATTAGAACAAGAAATGGTCACTTTGCTTTACACCAACGGTGCCCATTATTTTATCCGCAAACCTTCAGATTTTATCCAATTCAAAAAAATAATTCAGCATTTGTTTCTGACCCACGATGTATCAAAAGACTTGGACCGACCTAATGAAGAAGATTTTGTAATTACCGCCAACACTTTAAATTTGCTGTAGCACATTATTGGGTTTGTCAAATTAACAAACAACTAAGCGATTAGAACATGACTAGAAGTAAAGAAAGGAGTGAAAACGAGTTAATAATAGCCAATAAGGAACTGGCCTTTCAAAATGGCGAAAAAGAAAAACGCGCTGCTGAGTTAATTATCGCCAACAAAGAACTGGCGTTTCAAAATGAAGAAAAAGAGAAAAGAGCCATTGAATTAATTATTGCCAACAATGAACTCGCCTTTCAAAATGATGAAAAAGAAAAACGCGCTGCCGAATTAATCATAGCCAACGAAGAACTGGCGTTTCAAAATAAGGAAAAAGAAAAAAGAGCTACCGAATTAATCATTGCCAATAAAGAACTCTTTTTTCAAAACGAAGAAAAAGAAAAACGTGCGGCAGAATTGATTATTGCTAACAAAGAATTGGCCTTTCAAAATGATGAAAAGGAAAAACGTGCTGCCGAATTAATCACCGCCAATAAAGAACTCGCTTTTCAAATTGAAGAAAAAGAGAAACGCACCGCCGAACTCATCATTGCCAACAAAGAATTGCTTGCTTTTACTTATATTTCGAGTCACGATTTGCAAGAACCACTTCGGAAAATTCAAATCTTCGTTTCTATCATTCTAGAGAATGAAACCCTTTCTGAGAACGGCATCTACAATTTTAAAAGAATGCAGTTGACAGCCAAAAGAATGCAGCAACTCATTGACGACCTGCTGAGCTTTTCACGCATTACCACCACCGAACTGCATTTTGAAAAAAAGGGACTCAACCTAATCATCGAAGACGTCAAAACCGAACTTAAAGATACCATTCAAGAAAAAAATGCCACAATCGAAATGAGCAGGTTAGGAAACGCGAAGATCATTCCGTTTCAATTCCGACAGCTCATGTACAACCTGATCAGCAATGCCCTTAAGTTTTCGCATCCCGATATTCCTTCGCATATACGCATTGAGAACCGGCTAGTCAAGGGAGAAGCTACCAAAAATGAAAAACTATCACCCAAAAAAAACTACCACCACATCACCGTGAAAGACAATGGAATCGGTTTTGAATCTCATTTCGGGGAACGAATATTTGGCGTATTCCAAAAATTGCATGGCAGAGAAGTATATGATGGCACAGGTATCGGTTTGGCCATCGTAAAAAAAATTGTAGAAAACCACCACGGTATCATCGTTGCGACAAGTCAGCTCAATAAAGGTGCTACGTTTGACATTTATTTACCTACAAAATAGAACTGGTTTAAACGTGAGGGCGTTTCCTTGTTGCAGAAATGGTTATAAGTTAAACGCTGTCAGTAACGCAACAAGGTCGGGCTTTACGCGGTATCTTTTGTTACATGGCATTTCACAAAAGGATGCTGCTGCAATCCCTCACGCAATTTTGATTCACAACTATCTTACACTAGCAATTCACCAATCTTCAAAGCACACTTTTCGCCGTCAATGGCCGCCGAAACAATGCCACCTGCATAACCCGCACCTTCGCCGCACGGATAAAGGCCTTTAATTTGAACATGTTCCAAAGTTTCAGAATCCCTGGGAATCCTTACTGGTGAAGAAGTTCTGCTCTCAGGGGCATGCAATATGGCCTCATTGGTCAGAAACCCCCGCATCGATTTGCCAAATTCAGTAAAGCCTTCGCGTAATATTTGGGTTAAAAATCCAGGAAATACCTGCCCCATCTCTACCGAAGTGGTTCCGGGAACATAAGAGGTTTTTGGAATATCTGTTGATACTTTGTGTTGTGTAAAATCGACCATGCGCTGGGCTGGCACTTTCTGCGTTTCTCCAGCCAGGTGCCATGATTTTTGTTCTATGCTTTTTTGAAATTCCATACCCGCCAAAGCACCAAATTTTGCATAAGGCTTAAAATCATCGAGCTTCAACTCAATCACAATTCCCGAATTGGCTGTGGCCTGATCGCGTTTGGATGGCGACCATCCATTAGTCACTACTTCACCAGGATTTGTCGCGCAAGGCGCAATGACTCCGCCCGGACACATACAAAATGAGTAGAGTCCTCTTCCGCCAACCTGTTTCACGATTGAATAAGGTGCCGGCGGCAAATGTATCCCTCGATAATCACAACTATACTGAATGCTGTCAATCAGTGATTGCGGATGTTCTGCTCTTACGCCCAAAGCAAAAGGTTTGGCTTCTATGAAAATTTTTTTTCGGTCGAGCAATTCAAAGATATCGCGAGCAGAATGACCCGTAGCAAGAATAATTTTATTGGCAGTGATGGTTGCGCCATTTTGAGTGATAATGCCTTGTACTTCATTATTCTTGAGTAAAATATCTGTCACGCGAGTTTCAAATAAGACGTTGCCGCCGCATTCAACTATCTTTTCGCGAATGTCTTGAATAATTTGTGGTAATTTATTTGTTCCGATATGCGGATGGGCTTCGATTAAAATGTCAGCCGATGCGCCGAAAGCGACTAATAATTCGAGAATTCTGGTAACATCTCCTCGCTTTTTAGAACGCGTATACAATTTCCCATCAGAATAAGTTCCTGCGCCGCCTTCACCAAAACAATAATTGGAGTCTTCATTGACAAGATGATCGACATTGATGGCTTTTAAATCACGCCTTCTTCCTCGAATGTTTTTACCACGCTCAATCACGATAGGCTTCAATCCCAATTCAATTAATTGTAAGGCCGCAAAAAGTCCGGCGGGTCCTGCACCAATGACTATAACTTCTTGGGCCTGAGAAACATTTTTATAATCAGGAAGTACTATTTTCTGAGCTACAAATGGATCACCTTCAAAGAAAACAGACACTTTAAGATTGATTTTTATCGCTTTTTGTCGCGCATCAATAGAGCGTTTCAAAATGGCAACATGCACTATTTCCGTAGCCGTCACGCCGACCAGCTTGCTTAGATGCGCTTTAAGTAAAGTTTCATCGCCCGCCACTTCAGGTGCAACTTGAACAAGCAATTCTTTTGGCATTATAATATTTTTCACAAACTTAAAAATAAATTCTTAGCGCAGGGGCAAAAAAAAAGGTTTAGTATCGCTACCAAACCTTTTAAGGAAAAAAATTAATTTTATTTCTTGATAAACTTATAATTGAGGACTTGGTTGCTAATAACAATTTTTACAAAATAAATCCCACTTTGTAAATCGCCTACTGCAATGTTTGCCGTTGCAGCATTCAACGATGGTATTTCTTTAACCAAGGCACCATTAACCGAATAAATCGCAACACTTAAAATGGTCTTCCCAGATTTGTTATCTACATTTAAAATTGAGCTTGCCGGATTCGGATAAATTACAATCTCTTTTCCTTTTTGGAAATTGTTGACTGCCAAGGCATCATTTTGAAGGTAATTAGGCGTTCCGTTTGCGTCGGTATCATCGTCTGTCGGATCTTGATTGCCATTGGCATCTTCGTTGATTGTCAGAATTCCGTCACCATCATCATCGTTGTCTATGTAATTTAGAATGCCATCGTTGTCGGTATCCAAAATGGCGGAAGGATTCTGATAGCTTCTGTTGAACACGTATTCTTCACCAGTAAGTACCAAATCGCCATCATCGTCATTGTCAAGAAAATTCGGAATTCCATCACCATCAGTATCGTCATTAGACAAATTGCCATCTCCATTCAAATCTTCATCACCATTAGCGACAGTATCGCCATCGGCATCTAAAGTACAATCAACTACGGTAAGAACAATATTTTTTATGAGCCCGTTGCCGGAAGCATATATAGTTTGGGTAGTCGCAGTGGTATTGGTATAATTTAAATCAACAATCGGATTGGATTGACTTTGCGCTTCGGCGAGCGTAGCGTAGAATGCAATAGAATTCGGATTTGCAGGATACAAATCATTTTGTACTGTGGCAAGATTGAAATTTACATAACCATCTAAAGTGGCGTCATCACATTTAGAAAAGGCATAGGTATTGTTGTTTGCTCTAGAAAATCTCCATCCTTCATGAAATGCAGTCCACTGGCTCGTATTTCGGTTGCTCGGCGTCACCGCTTCTAACCCGGTCTGGTTGATGATGCCGGTTACTGCAGCTCCTCCGTTCCAAGTACTACAAAGTTGTTTGTCGATAAGTTGCACATCGAGTATATTCAACGTTTCATGCAATATCATCTGAAACGAGCTTCTTACGTTAGAGCCACAAGAAAAGTGCGCTTGATCGTTAAATAAGACAATAAACTTTCTGTAAGGCGCTGCACCCGAAACGGCGTAAGTTATGCTGCCGCCTAGGTTGTTATCAAACATGTCCTGGTAACATCCTAAAAAAGCATTTTTTACTGGGAAGTTTGCATCGGGTATGGTGGTAGAAAAAGACCAAGGAGAATAAGACCCTTGTCCTGCAAGATTAAAAGTGATGTAGCCATTAGTACTGACATTAATTTGACTGTAAGTGTTGCCGTAAAAAACAAAATCAAAGGTCAGCGGTATGGGTGCTGAATATGTATCATCAAGCGTCCCTTGCACTGCCGCATTAGTGGTGTAAATTTGAAAAGGAATGGAGGATACGCTGTAATTATCTTGAGCTTGGGTCGTGTTGCCAAACAAAACCAAAAACAGTGCTATTTTAACCCCTTTAAAAATCAATTTTGTGTCTAAGTAATTATTGGTCATGGTGTTAGTTTTTTTCAAATATAGCAAAAATTAGTTTTACTTATTGACTATCTTTGTAAAAAAAGTGTCAAAAAAAATAAAATTAATCTGGGATTTCAGAGGTCCGACGGCCGCTAAAACTGCCGAACACCACGCGAGCCACCTCAAAGAATTTATTGCTATTGAGAACTTACCACTAAATATTACGGGCCATTTGGTGTACAATGAAAGAGAAGCAATGGCATTTATGGTAGTCTTTGATGAAAACATGATTGCAGTTCGCGATGCTTTAAAACCACACCGAGGTGAAGTTTATGAAAAATAAGCCAAACCGAAATTAATTTGCGACCTCGCTGATAAATTTAATTCGCATCAGGCGCAATTCGTCGATATCAAAGTCTCTCTCAAATGCCGCCAAAGCCTCTTCAATTTTGTCGGTTTCAGAATCCATAAAGTACTGGTGGATCTCTTCTTGCTGGTCGTCATCTAGCATTTCATCTATCCAATATTTAATATTGAGCTTGGTTCCAGAGTAAACAATTTGTTCCATTTCCTTAATCAAAGTATCCATGTTCATGCCCTTGGCAGACGCAATGTCGTCGAGTGATAATTTCCTGTCTATATTTTGAATAATATATAATTTATTGGCTGAATTGGCTCCGGTAGATTTTACTACCAAATCATCTGGACGGATAATATCGTTGTCAGCAACATAACGGCTAATCAACTCAATAAACTCTTTTCCATACTTTTTTGCCTTTCCTTCCCCAACCCCGTGAATGTTGCCAAGTTCGTCTAATGAAATGGGATATTTTAATGCCATATCTTCGAGAGAAGGGTCTTGAAAAACTACAAATGGCGGAACACCAATCTTTTTCGCAACCTTTTTTCGCAAATCGCGCAACATACTCATCAGCGCTTCATCAGCAGTTCCTGAAGATTTTGCAGCCGTGACAATCGCTTCGTCTTCGATTTCATTGTATTCGTGATCTTCGGACATCATAAATGAAACAGGATGTTGGATAAAATCAAGCCCTTTATCTGTAACTTTTAAAATTCCATATGTTTCAATATCTTTAGACAACAGGCCGTCTACGAGTACTTGTCGGATTAACGCCATCCAATAGCGCTCTTCAAAATCTTTTCCATGACCAAAAAAGGTTTGCGTATCGGTTCTGTAAGCTTTAATCATTGCATTCACGCGCCCGATCAAGGTAAAAATAATTTCTTTGGATTTGTACAGATGCTTCGTATCCCTCACTGTATGCAATAATTTTACCACCTGGTCTTTGGCTTCGATTTTTGTTTTTGGATTGCGTACGTTGTCATCCATATCGCAACCGTCGCCATTTTCGCTATTAAATTCTTCGCCAAAATAATGCAGTAAAAATTTACGCCTTGATATCGAGGTTTCGGCGTAAGCCACGACCTCCTGTAACAAAGCAAACCCAATTTCTTGCTCGGCAACTGGCTTACCCGACATGAATTTTTCTAATTTTTCAACGTCTTTATAGGAATAGTAAGCGAGGCAATAACCCTCTCCTCCATCGCGGCCTGCTCTGCCTGTTTCTTGGTAATAGCTTTCAAGTGATTTTGGAATATCGTGGTGAATCACAAACCGAACATCCGGTTTATCAATACCCATTCCGAAAGCAATCGTTGCCACAACTACATCCACATCTTCCATAAGAAACATGTCTTGGTGCCTGGCACGGGTTTTGGCATCGAGACCCGCGTGATAGGGCACCGCACTGATGCCATTAACCTGTAAAACTTCGGCAATGGCTTCTACTTTTTTGCGGCTCAAGCAGTATATAATGCCCGACTTGCCTTTGTATTGTTTGATAAAACGAATAATATCAGATTCAATATTTTTGGTTTTCGTGCGTACCTCATAAAACAAATTGGGTCTATTGAATGACGCTTTAAACGTAGTAGCATTAATCATATCTAAATTTTTCAAGATATCCTCTTGCACTTTTGGCGTCGCGGTTGCCGTCAGACCAATTATTGGAACATCTCCCAATTGCTTGATAATGTGACGCAAATTCCGATATTCAGGCCGAAAATCGTGGCCCCATTCTGAAATACAATGTGCTTCGTCTATGGCCACAAATGAAATAATTCCCTTTTGTAAAAAAGTAACATATTCTTCTTTTGTTAAAGACTCTGGTGCCACATATAATAATTTTGTCAAGCCTGAGGTAATGTCTTTTTTAACTTGGGTAATTTCGGTCTTGGTAAGAGAGGAGTTCAAAACATGTGCGATCCCACTTTCAGAAGAAAGGCTTCGAATGGCATCTACCTGATTTTTCATTAACGCAATCAACGGCGAAACAACGATCGCAGTACCTTCTTGTACCAAAGCGGGCAATTGATAGCAAAGTGACTTTCCACCACCCGTGGGCATAATGACGAAAGTGTTCTGTTTTGCTAATATACTTTTGATGACTTGTTCTTGTAAACCTTTAAATTGGTTGAAACCAAAATACTTTTTTAGTTCTTTGTGTATGTCAATTTCGTTTGAATTCATTCTTAGTTAATGGTATTTTGTATAAATTTGCAACAGATAAATATACAACTTTCTTTTATACACACAAATTTTATAATACTCTGTTTTGATTGCAAAAGAAAATATATTGGCCACTGCCAAAAAGGCAATTCTTTCTGAAAGTGAGTCAATCAAAAAATTGGCTGATTACTTGGATTTTAACTTTACTGCTGCCGTCGAGGCGATCTATAATTGCAACGGAAGACTGATTGTTACCGGCATCGGCAAAAGTGCTCTTATTGCCCAAAAGATTGTCGCGACGCTAAACTCAACCGGAACGCCTTCGATGTTTCTGCACGCTTCAGAAGCCATTCATGGCGATTTGGGGATGGTGCAGGCTGCCGATATTATTGTCTGTATCTCTAAAAGTGGAAACAGTCCTGAAATTAAAGTTTTAGTACCCTTTTTGAAACGTTTTGAAAACCAACTTATTGCCATTACTGGAAATATGATGTCTTTTTTGGCCAAAAATTCAGACTTCGTTTTAAATACAACCATTGATCAAGAAGCATGTCCCAACAACCTCGCACCCACCAATAGCACTACGGCGCAGTTGGTGATGGGCGATGCCCTTGCCGTTTGTTTGATGGAACTTCGCAATTTCGGTCCAGAAGATTTTGCCAAATACCATCCCGGGGGCGCCTTGGGTAAAAAATTGTTACTTCGGGTTTCCTCGATGCTCGAAAATGCCTTAAAACCCATGGTGTCTCCTGATGCCTCCATCAAAAAAGTAATTTTTGAAATCTCTGAAAAACGACTCGGCGTGACGGCGGTTGTAGAGCATGACAAAGTAATTGGTATTATTACTGATGGAGACATTAGAAGAATGCTCAACGATCGTGATTCGTTTGCAGATTTGTCGGCCAAAGACATCATGACTAAAAACCCAAAAATGATACATTCTACAGATATGGTAGTGGATGCCTTTAATATCCTCGAAGATTTTTCAATCACGCAATTGGTTGTGGTGGACGATGGCGAATACAAAGGCGTCCTGCATTTACATGATATTTTAAAAGAGGGAATAGTATAATGGCAAAGAAAAAAAACCTTAACGAAATGTCGTTTCTGGACCATCTCGAAGACCTAAGATGGTTATTGGTTAGGAGCACAGTAGCGATATTAATAATGGCAACTGCTACTTTTTTCGTCAGCGATTATATTTTTGACGTCATCATTTTTGGTCCGACAAAACCTAATTTTGTTACCTATCGCTTCTTTTGCGATTTGTCGCATTATCTAGGATTTGCCGACAGCATTTGCGTCACCGACATGCCCTTTATTATTCAGAATACTAGTATGGAGGGCCAGGTAAATATACTAATCTGGACCTGCATTGCAGCGGGCTTTATATTAGGTTTTCCTTATATCCTTTGGGAAGTATGGAAATTTATCCGCCCAGCGCTGTATGAAAAAGAAAGAAAACATGCCAAGCTCTTTATTTTTAGTGCTTCCATTCTATTCTTTTTAGGCGTACTGTTTGGTTATTATATGGTAGTACCAATGTCTGTCAATTTTTTCGCCACCTTCTCGATCAGTAGTGCCATTAAAAACGAATTCAATATTGAGTCTTACATCGGCATGATAAAAACATCTGTGTTGGCTAGTGGCTTGTTTTTCGAATTGCCTATTATCATTTATTTCCTGACAAAACTCGGGTTGGTCACGCCTATGTTTTTAAGAAAATACTGGAAATATGCCGTTATCGTCATTTTAATAGTGGCTGCTATCGTTACTCCTCCCGATGTGGTAAGCCAAATTTTGGTTGCCGTACCAATGTTAATAATCTATGAAGCAAGTATCTTTATTTCGGTAGTTGTTTATAAAAATAAACTCAAAGAAAAAAATGTCTGACATTGTAAATGAATTCAATGAATACCGTTCTAAAATGAACGAAAAGCTTTTGGCAGACAACAACAAAGTTGTCAAACGCATTTTCAATCTAGATACCAACGCTTATGCTGCTGGTGCGCTCGACGTTAAAACCAAAGAACTTTTGGGACTGGTCGCTTCAACAGTGTTAAGATGCGACGACTGTATCAAATACCATTTGGAAACTGCTTACAAAGAGGGCGTCTCTAAAGATGAAATGATGGAAGCCATGGGAATTGCGACGCTAGTTGGCGGAACTATTGTCGTTCCACATTTGCGAAGAGCTTATGAATTCTGGGAAGCCCTGGAATCTCAAGAATGATTAATCTATTGTTAATTTGTTGATTTGCCCCGCTGCTATTTGTTTATTTACAGCCACAAACACAACAGTGCAGCATTTTAGTTTGCATAACCTAGAACGTTAAAAATGATTTTAAAAGCAGAAAATTTAGTCAAAACTTATAAAGGACGCAGCGTCGTCAAAGGTATTTCTGTAGAAGTAAATCAGGGTGAAATTGTAGGCCTTTTGGGGCCGAATGGCGCTGGAAAAACGACTTCCTTTTATATGATTGTGGGCCTGGTAAAACCCAATTCTGGAACCATCTACCTCGATGATTTGAATATCACCGATTTTCCGATGTATAAAAGAGCACAACAAGGTATCGGATATTTGGCGCAAGAAGCTTCAGTGTTTCGAAAACTCAGCATCGAGGACAATATTTTAAGCGTACTACAACTGACCAACCACACGAAAGCAGAACAAGAAGCCAAAATGGAATCGCTCATAGCGGAATTCGGATTGGAACACATCCGCACCAACCGAGGCGATTTGCTTTCGGGTGGCGAACGCAGAAGAACAGAAATTGCACGTTGTTTGGCCACAGACCCCAAGTTTATTTTACTTGACGAGCCTTTTGCAGGTGTTGACCCGGTAGCCGTAGAAGACATCCAACGAATCGTAGCGCAACTAAAAAATAAAAATATTGGCATTTTAATTACCGATCATAACGTTCAGGAAACGCTGGCCATCACCGATAAAACCTATTTAATGTTTGAGGGTGGCATTTTGAAAGCAGGTATACCTGAAGAATTGGTAGAAGACGAAATGGTACGACGCGTGTACCTTGGTCAAAATTTTGAACTGCGCAAAAAGAAACTGGAATTTTAATTGATCGTTAAATATTGTAGCATTTTTGGGGTGCCGTTGTAGATATTTACGTCCACGTCGCACGGAATTCCTCTGACAGTTGCTCGTTCGGTAAATTGCCAGAAAAGCCAATCGTCTTTGATGTCTTCTACAAAAAAATTATAATTGGCAATCCAAAAAGTGTATTCGTTAAACTCTTCCTTTAAAAAAGCATTATAATACTTCTCTCCGGTATATATGATTGGCTTTACTTTGTAATGAGCATCAATTTTTTGAAGCCAACGCCGCAGTCCCACTTTCAAACTGTCTATCGGCTGATTTTCAGGCAACGATTCAATGTCTAGTACGGGTGGCAAATCGCCTTTGCGAAGCTGCACCGTTTTGATAAAAATCGCAGCCTGTTCTAACGAGTTTTCGTTGGGACGATAATAATGATAGGCCCCACGAAGGATCTTATTATCTTTTGAACCCATCCAATTGTTTTTAAATTGCAAGTCGACTTTGTCTTTTCCGACGGTAGCACGAATAAAAACAAAACGCACAGGGAAGGTATTCTCTACCGCCCGAACAGATGGCCAGTCGATTTGTTCTTGGTATTGCGAAACATCCAATCCAATCGCTTTCTCACTGTATTTACTCAAAAGCTGAAAATTCCTCACATCAGAAAAATGCTTTGCTTCTGCACTATTTCTGATCACCTTATTTGTTTTAAACCCCAAGTAATAAGCCAAACCGTTTTTGTAGTGGTAAGCGGCTGTCATCAAAAGACTGATAAAGATAATTCCCAATCCAAAAAAAACTTTATTGCTTTTAAAATAAGAAGATTTTCTTTTTACCGTTGCCTTTCTTTTCAACGGGATTTTCTTTTGAGTAGGTTTTCGCATTGGAGATGAACTATTTTTTCCGCATCTTATTATAAAAAACCGACATCATTACATACATCATGATCAGCAATGGTATACCAGCATATTCAAAAAACAACAATAACAGCAACGAAAGAAAAAGGAAGACAAGTTGAATTTTATTGTGAGCCCATCCGAAATTCTTTATTTTAAGCGAAAATAATGGGATTTCCGCATTTAAAATATAAGCACTTGATACAATAATTAACAATAAAAACCACTGATTCGTTAACGCCTCGATTACAAATAATTGTTCACTATTTTTTAAAACCAATGGCAAACTTAAAATAAACAGCGCGTTGGCGGGCGTGGGCAATCCAATAAAAGAGTCTGTTTGCCTTGTGTCAATATTAAAATTGGCCAACCGATAACACGATCCTAGAGTGACAATAAATCCTAGCAACGGAAAAAACTGGAAACTGTTGGCGTCAGAATTTAAATTGCTCCACAACAACTGATACATAACGAGTCCAGGAACTACGCCACTAGTCACCATATCGGCCAAAGAATCGAGCTGCAAACCCAGCGGACTCGAAACTTTAAAGAGCCGGGCAAAAAATCCATCAAAAAAATCCAGAAAAATACCTAACGATACGAAGACAAAAGCCATTTCAAAATTGCGATCGAATGCAAATATTAGCGCTATACACCCACAAAATAAATTTAAAAGCGTAATGGCATTCGGAACTTGTTTTTTAATCAACATCATCAAAATTTTGAAAAACAAATTTAACACAATAAGTTAAAGACCGCCACGTTTTTTAGTATAGATTTAAGATTGGCGCGCATCTTTGTTATTTATTTGATAGAACCACGAAGCAAGCTCACTAAAAATCCATATTTTTGAAAAAAACAAACCAAACGCTTCGTTTGTAAAAATAATTTGCTTTGAATAAAATTGCGTTACTTGCCTTTGTGCTGCTTTGTTCGATGGGATATAGTCAGGCTGTAAGGAAATATTCTAATGAATTTATGAATATTGGAGTGGATGCCGCTGCTTTAGGTATGGCCAATGCAGTAACGTCCAGCACCAGTGACGTAAATTCAGGTTATTGGAATCCGGCAGGACTGATGGCACTCGAAGACAAGCAAGTTGCTTTAATGCACGCCAGTTATTTTGCTAATATTGCGCAATACGATTATGCCGCATTTTCCGCACCGATAGATGAGCAAAGCGCATGGGGAATTTCGGCCATTCGATTTGGCGTCGATGATATTTTAAATACTACCGAATTGATCGACGACCAAGGCAATATCGATTACAACCGAGTTAGTAAATTTTCTACCGCTGATTATGGTATTACATTTTCTTATGCCCGAAAGCTAAAAGTACCGGGTTGGCAGTATGGTATCAACGCAAAAATCATCCGCAGGATCATCGGAAAATTTGCGAACTCTTGGGGCTTTGGGGTAGATGCTGGTTTGCAATTTGAGCGCAACGACTGGAAGTTTGGCTTGATGCTACGCGACATTACTACTACTTACAACATTTGGAATATTGATGAAGAACAATATGCCAAAATTAAGAATGCGGTCGCGGGCCAAAATCAAGATTTACCAGAAAGCACCGAAATTACGCTGCCTAAAGCACAATTCGGAATATCAAAAAAATTTGAATTCCATTATGATTATACCCTTTTGGCTGCGCTGAACCTTAATATGGAATTCGCCAAAACCAATGATGTGATTGCCTCTGATTTTGTAAGTATTGCTCCGGCAGTCGGATTTGAATTTGGATACACCGATTTGGTTTTCTTACGAACAGGATTCGGCAATTTTCAAAATATTACACAACTTGATAACTCCAGAAAATTAAGTTTTCAGCCCAATATTGGATTGGGATTTAAGTATAAAGGAATACAAATTGATTATGCTCTGACCGATTTGGGGAACCAAAGCGCGGCGTTGTATTCGAATATCTTTTCTTTAAAAGTAGACTTAGGAATTTTTAGATAATAAGATGCAACTACTTCAAAAACCGCTTTTTCTTGCTACACTTACAGGATTATTATTGGCATTAAGCTGGCCGACTTACGGCTTTCCGCTGTTGCTTTTTGTCGCCTTTATTCCGCTTTTATGTGCCGAAAAAAATTGCCGTGCGACAGGCAAAAAAGTAAAATTAAAAGTTTGGGCTAATGCTTATCTCTCTTTTTTAATTTGGAACCTAATTACGACTTGGTGGTTGTTTTATGCTTCCGCATTCGGAATGTTATTTGCCGTGTTGGTAAATTCTCTTTTAATGAGTATTCTTTTTTTAAGTTACCATATCGTTGCAAAAAGAGTATCCTCGAAATTAAGTTTAATCTTCTTTGTTTGCCTTTGGTTAAGTTTTGAAAAATTTCACCTCAACTGGGATTTCTCTTGGCCCTGGCTGAATCTCGGGAACGGTTTTGCCGATTACCCTAAATGGATTCAATGGTACGAATATACCGGAACTTTCGGCGGTTCATTATGGGTATTGGTTATTAATGCCTATGGATTTGAACTCCTTTCG
>JACMOK010000146.1 GCA_014378065.1 Flavobacterium sp. | reverse complement strand
TTTTGAAGTTTTCATAACTTTTTTTACAAAACCCTTCCAATAAATATCCTTCAACACCTGCCACAATGCGCGTGCAAAAGTAATACTTCATTCCACAATGCCAAAAGTTTTTTTAACTTTATTTACTTAAACTCTATCCGCATTTCCTAAAATGCTGGAAGTGTGTTTTTTGTAGTGAAATGAATTTTCTGAAATTTACCCGTTTCTTTCAACAACCAACAAATTATAGCCCCGATAGCAGCGGAAATCCTTTTGGATCGATTTGAAAAACGATCCAAAAGATTGTAGCGAATAGCGGGAAATAGCTGCGGAAAAAAAATTAGTTTTTGATTATTTTGAATGTACTCGAAAATGTTCCCGAGGTAGCTTCAACTAAATAAAAACCACTTTTAAATAGGGATAGGTCTAGTTCAAGCGCAGCTGCGTCGAAGGATTGACTCAATAACTCCTGGCCAAATAAACTAAATATTTTGACTTTCGTTATCGGATGAGAATAAATCAGGTTTAAAATATCGCCAATCGGATTTGGATAATACTGGAACGAATTAATTTCAAACTCTTGGTTGGCCAAAAGCAAATTACAAGTCACCGAAGCCGAGTCCACACAAGGTGTTGCACCCAATATGGTAAAAGTGACACTCTGCCCAGGCATAACACCAAACACTTCGTAATGGGATAGGTTTGTACTGCCACTCACTAGCAAACCACCATTGACGGAATAGCTGTATTGATAAGTTCCGAATCCTGAAATATTAGACCAGTCAAAAGCGACGGAGTTAACGGATGTGGTTTGTGTAGGGTCGCAAAATAAATTTAAATTGCCCGATGGGCTGACGGTGATAGTTCCGCTCAAGGAAGCTGTCGAGCAGCCGCCAATGGTACTTACTGTGTAATTATATACTCCCGGCAACGCATTGGGTGTTCCGTTTATGGAAAATATTCCAGAACTAAATGTGCCGACTACTCCAACGGGCAACCCTACGGAAGTGATTGATACAGCATTATCATTGGACAAATAACCTATTGGCAAAATTGGCGTGTTAAGACAAACTGTTTGACTGGTGGTTGGCTGCGCAGAGGCAAGCGATAATGAGTCATTGGGCAATACGATTATCATAATCGTTACAATTGCAGCATCTTGGTTGGCATTGGGCGTGAAGGTATAGGTTGTTGTGGCAGTATTGTTGATAAACGGAGACCATGTGCCGGTAACACCATTATTGGATACAGTTGGCAATGGATTCAATGATGCTCCGTAACAAATTGGTCCTACAGGATTAAATGTCGGGATTATCGTTAACAATCCGGTTTCAGAAAGATTGTGTTCGTTTACTACGAAATCATTTTTAGCTTGAGTATGAAGACAACTAAGAAGCAGCAGCAGAATTATGTATTGTTTTTTCAAATCAAGTATAATTTCAATTTAGATTTACAAACCTAAATCTTTTTAATGAAATTACCGAGACTAACTGAAAAACAATTATTTACCCGATTTTGCTTTGGCTTCCCAAAAATCTGACAACTCATCATAGTTGATTGAATTTGCGGATTCTTGTTTGACCAGTCGTCCGTGATCAAACGCACGAACTAAAATGGTTTCAATCAGATAATCTTCGTTGACTGTGTAAGGCGTATATTTTTCTTTTAATTCGATGTCAAATACTTTGGCGGCAGTGTTTGACCAGAAAGCTTTCCAGCCACTTTTGAGTTCCTTTATTAATTGGAAAGTGGTCTGACCCGTTTGACGGTAAATTAGTTTGACTAGAATTTGTCCTTGTTTTCGGGATAATTTTTTTAAACGTGCCTCAAATTCATTATTCATGTAATCCTCGGCAATCTTAAAGTATTTTTTCTTTTCTCTACTTGTTTTAAGCGCCTCCATATTTTTGTTTAAAATGGTCAACCGCTCGGCAGCGACTTTGGCATAAGGATAGACTTTATACACCCTATTTTGAAGTAACAGGAACTGCTTTTTGCTTTCGGGATCAAGTTTCTCTTTGTGAACAATAATCTCTTCTAATAAAATGGGTTCTGTAATGGTATCGGTTTCATTAAGTTGGTAACCCATTTTTGTGGTGTCTTTCACCACAATTTGAGCGGTTACTGAAAAACAAAACAGCATAGCAATAGCAGAATACAGGAAAATCTTCATAGCGCAAAATTTGTGGGTCAAAATTATGGATAAATTACACAACTGTGATGCCAAATTTATAAATTAGCCGAAAAAACAAATATGAACACGGAATCAATATTAACCAAATCTTCGCTTGCCTTTTTAGAAAACTATTTAAACAACGCTTCTCCTACTGGTTTCGAAGCGGAAGGCCAAAAGCTTTGGATGGAATACCTTAAACCTTATGTTGACCATTTTATTACCGATACCTACGGAACTGCTGTGGGTGTCATCAATCCCGATGCGGCTTATAAAGTGGTTATAGAAGGACATGCTGATGAAATTTCGTGGTACGTAAATTATATAACTGATGATGGACTGATATATGTGATCCGCAATGGCGGTTCTGACCACCAGATAGCCCCTTCGAAACGCGTTAACATTCACACTAAAAAGGGGATTGTAAAGGGAGTATTCGGTTGGCCGGCCATTCATACCCGCAACAGAGGTAAGGAAGAAGTGGCGCGGATTGACAACCTTTTTATCGATATTGGTTGCAGTACGAAAGTGGAAGTAGATGAATTGGGTGTGCATGTAGGTTGCGTTATCACCTACCCCGATGAGTTCATGATACTCAACGAAAACAAATTTGTCTGTCGCGCCATTGACAACCGCATGGGTGGATTTATGATCGCCGAAGTCGCGCGTTTATTGCATAAAAATAAAAAGAAACTGCCTTTTGGTTTGTATATTACCAATTCGGTTCAGGAGGAAGTGGGACTTCGCGGAGCCGAGATGATCACCAAGACCATCAAGCCCAACGTGGCGATTGTTACAGATGTTTGCCACGATTCGACCACACCGATGATAGATAAGAAAATTGAAGGAGAAACCAAAATTGGAAAAGGTCCGGTAATTACATACGCACCCGCCGTACAAAACAATTTGAGAGAATTAATTCTTAAAACCGCTGAAGATAAAAAAATACCTTTCCAACGTCTGGCTTCTTCGAGAGTAACCGGAACCGATACAGATGCCTTCGCATACAGCAATGGCGGAGTGGCTTCGGCACTGATTTCCCTTCCGTTGCGTTATATGCATACGACTGTAGAAATGGTGCACCGTGAGGATGTTGAAAATGTAATTAAATTGATTTATGAAACGCTTTTGCAAATGAAAAACGAGGAAACATTCTCCTACTTTAAATAAAATTAAAAACAAAAAGCATCATTTTAAATGGTGCTTTTCTGTTCAGCTTTCAGTAGCGCTATTTCCAAACTGCTTTCGGGCGTTTTAAAACTTTAAAGTTTCCCCGTCAACATACAATTGGCTTTTGTTTATTCTGTCAAAGTCTAATGGATATACTTCGGCCTTCATATTATTTTCGATGATTGCATTGTTTTCTATAATTACTTCTTCAACGGTTTTTTCCAAATACAATGGGCGAATTTCAGTATTATTTTCACTTTCAATAATTTCATTATCGTCGGCAATTGCTTGCTCTATTGATTTTTCAACAAATAATAATTCTTCGTGGTTTAGAGGAAAATCTTCAATGATTTTATTGTTATCGCTGATCATTTCCAAAATGGTTTTGCAACGAAAATCAAAAATTACCGTTTCTGGATTAAAGAATATTTGATCGTCTACAGGAGCCATTCTTTTTCCGTCGTTGTAAATTTCTGAATGAAAAATTTTGTCTTGTTCCACCACCAATATTGAAGTTGTGGATGTTTGATTTCTCAAAGTGTTTTCTGCTGCAGCATTTGCGAAGCAAGCAAAAGAAATTCCTAAATAAATGATTGATTTTTTCATGATGATTTTGATTGATTAATGATTTTTTTGTTTTACTAATTTCCTATGCAAAGATAATGCTAAAAGAAGGTATCTTGTTTTACATAGTACCTAAATTTAAGAAATATTTAACAGTTAATTTGCTGTTTAGTTATGAAAAAACGATGCACATTCAAATCGATAATGTCTTGTTATCTAATCTAAATCATCTAAAAATCCGATAAGCCACAGTAGGAAGTGACACTTCGGCATATTTTAAAGGAACAAAACTTTTTTAGCTTTAAGCGGTAGATTTGCGGCAACAATAACTTAATAATGTCTACTTTATGAAACCTGATCGCAACGATCAATGGCGTCAAACCGAATGATTTTTCATTGGAATCTTTTATAAAGGCGATCAACTTTTTTGCAAATTCCATTTCTTCTTTTTGCATATCCATGCGCAAAGGTTTATTTGGCGGGAACAAACTATAATAATTAGATGCTGGTTTTTACAAAATTGGATTTGATGATTAGACAGCATTCAAAAAAAGCCAATCAGGCAATTCTACCGCAAACACCTCGAGAACGAATAAAACGTTACAGCCAATCAGATAACTTAATACAAAAAACCACAGTTTGTAAGCAAACTGTGGTCTATTTCATTTTCTAAATTTTTCTATTGCAGCAAATAGGCTGAAACGTTATTTTGGATGCGGTTGTCAATATCTGAAACATCAGCTTTAACGAACTTCTCCCCCAGAATATTTTCATACAATTCAATGTAGCGGTCTGAAACGGACAAGACAAACGCATCGGTCATTTCCGGAATCTGCTGGCCTACTTTTCCTTGAAAACCATTGTCTATGAGCCAACGCCTTACAAATTCTTTAGACAATTGTCTTTGCTCTTCGCCTCTATCTTGTCTCTCTTGATAGCCGTCCGTATAAAAATAACGAGAAGAATCGGGCGTGTGAATTTCATCTATCAACACGATAATCCCTTCTTTGGTTTTTCCAAATTCATACTTGGTATCAACTAAAATCAAACCCCGACGTGCTGCTATTGCAGTGCCTCTTTCGAATAAAGCGTAAGTATATTTTTCTAAGATAAGATAATCTTCTGCCGTCACAATGCCGTTTTCTAAAATCGTTTCGCGCGAAATGTCCTCATCGTGGTCACCTTGATTAGCTTTGGTGGTCGGTGTGATTATGGGTGTGGGTAACTCATCATTCTCTTTCAATCCCTCGGGCAACAAAACGCCACAAAGCATTCTTTTTCCCAATCCGTACTCGCGTGCCGCATGACCTGAAAGATATCCTCTTATTACCATTTCCACCTTGAAAGGTTCGCACAAATGTCCAACTGCAACGTTTGGATCGGGCGTGGCAAGGAGCCAGTTGGGCACAATATCCTTGGTTAATTCCATGAATTTAGTGGCGATTTGGTTAAGAATTTGCCCTTTAAATGGAATCCCTCTGGGCAAAACCACATCAAAAGCGGACAGTCGATCGGTGGCAACCATCACAAGAATCTCATCGTTAATATTGTATACTTCCCGAACTTTACCTCGGTAAACTGATTTTTGATTCGCAAATTTGAAATTGGTGGTTGTAAGGCTTGTATCCATTGTAGTTATTGTTTGAGCAAAAGTAAGTTCTTTTGAGAGAAACACAAAAAGTTCCTACCGCTTTAAAGTAAAATGACCTTTAAAAACTTTGCCGTCTTGCCGGTGCACCACAAACCAATAGTCATTCGAGAAAATATCCCTTCCGTTATACATTCCGTTCCAGCCTGTGTCTTTGGAACCAAACGAATGGATCAATTTGCCATAACGGTCGTAAATAAAAACTTTGAAATCAGGTTCGAAATCAGCATTTTCAATAAACCACAAGTCATTATATCCGTCGCCATTTGGTGTGAAAAATTTTGGGTAATACAGCAACCACACCTGCTGTTGTATCACGCCGCATCCAAATTTGTCACGAATAAAAACAGTGTACAATCCGGGCGCTAAGTTGGTAAACGCATTTTCAGACTGAAAACTGGCATTGTTTAAAGCATACTCAAACTGCTCTGGAGTATCAGTTACGATGGCAATGCTATTTTCTTGCTCGGTCCAATCTACGGTTTCAATTCGGTCGATGGATGGTGGTTTAGAAATAGTCACTTCAATATTTTTCGAAACCGAACAACGCAAGTTTTGCGGTCCATAGCTATTGGTTGCGGTAAGAGTCAAAACAGTAATGCCTGGCTGATTTATGGCAACCGAAGCGGAGGTTGATCCGTTTGACCACATATAGGTGGTACTGGAAAGATTATTTCCTTGGGCATTTACGACCACTTCATCTGAACCACAAGCCAAATAGGTTGAACTGAGATTAATTTCTGGTATTTGCCCAACATATAAATCAAAGCTTGTCGATTCATAACAATTGGGTAGCAAATTATAACGCAGCGTCGCATAGATTGTTTGCGGATTTGAAGTAGGACTAAACGTGTTTGTATTTAAAATAGCATTCGTTCCCGATTGAGCATCAGGTAAGGAACTGTAATAATTTAAAGTGTACTCACTCGACGATTGCATTCCTAAAATGCGATCATTTTGTGACTGAAGGTCAAAAGTTACATTTCCAGTAGTGTTATCGGCACAATTCAGCAAATCGTCTGGCTTGGTGATATTAATTAAAGATCCTAATGCAGCAACATCAAAAATGCGATTCACAATATTACCACAGTTGTCTTCTACTTGAAAAGTATA
Organism: Flavobacterium sp.; assembly: GCA_014378065.1. GTDB lineage: Bacteria > Bacteroidota > Bacteroidia > Flavobacteriales > Flavobacteriaceae > Flavobacterium. The sequence goes on along the minus strand of JACMOK010000146.1, from coordinate 19,715 downwards.
GATGGCAGGTGCCAAATTGTAAAAAATATTTGAAGTGCCATTATCAAAAGTAAAGGCAACTCCATCACGTTCGGTAATGGTAAAATGCAAAGGCAATGCACCATTTACTTCGATAATCACATCTAAATTAGAGTTGGCAGTACATGGCATTCTGTAAGCGTTTATAATTTCTAAAGATTCATTGAATTCAAAAGTGGGTTCCAAAATTTCAACACAATTTTTATCAATGCTTGTTATGGCTCCTGCGTTCAGATTGCTACCATTTTGATAGGAATCAAAACTTCTAACGATTCTAAAAATGCCATTAAATGCCAAATTGTAATTGGTGGCATTGTTGGCTATCGGAAATGAATTACTATTATCAGGAAAACTCGCTTCTGTATAAAGCACTTCTGTAATTGGATGGCCCCAAACATTGGACGTTGGATCGAGTAATTTTTGCAACCAGAATGTTTGATTTGCCGTTCCGTTGCTGGCAAAGTTTAATTCCAAGTCAAAGGTACCACAGTTGCTTTGCAACAAAAAAAGGCTATTCGAAATAGCATAACCGGCAACCGCTACTGTCATCGAATTGATAAATCCGCATTCATCAACTGCCGTAATTTCATAAGCTCCTTCTGGCCAGTTGTTCATGTAAAAATCTCCTGCAACGGTAATATTTTGTGATCCGTCATACGGCAAAGCAAATGGAAAATTGTTAGGCGCTGCGGTGAGAACAATTGAAGTTAGTTTGGCACGGTTTCCAGAAGTTATTTTTATTGAACTTTTTTGCAATTCGCACCCTGGCCTTAGGTCATACAGCAGCGGCTGATTAGTGTAGGTAGCGATAGAAGTATTGACCGGTGCCACCACGCTGTTGCAGAAATCGGTCAATATTATTGTATAATCGCCAATCGGAACGCTCGGTAAAGTTAAAACGCCATTGCCGTCAATAAAAGAACTCACATCGTGAGGCAATGCAAATGGATAATCCGCAGGTGCACTACTAATGACTGCTGAAGCCAATTCATAATTGGGAATGCTGATCACAATTTGCCCTGAATTGGCCAAACAACCGTTGTTAGTGGTGGTTACGGTTGGAAGAGCCGGAATATCTAAGATATCAAACGAGATACTTTTAGTTTTTGCACAGCTATCGGTAATGCTTACGGTGTAACTCCCTAAAGGCGTGATCGTGTTGGTATCTCCAAATGCAACTCCGGAAGCGTTATACGGACCTGGATAAGCTGCGTTGTACGATGAAGGGTCAAATCCCACAGGAAAACTGGTGAAATTTAAAGTAAATGGCGGCGTAAAATTAGCAGTATTTAACTCGAAATAGTTGGTATTGCAAACGAGACTAAAAATTGTAGGCGATAACGTAATTAGTTGACTGACCACAAAACTATCAGACATTATGGTGTTACACGCATCGGTAATCAGCAAATCGTAAGTGTAATTTTGATTATTAAAAGTGGGCAAAATCGCATTGATTTGTTGAGAAGACGGGTTTCCCGAGGTCAAGGTTTGATTGGAAACAATTGGTAGCGCACCATTGGGAGGGTTTACCGTATAACGAATTGAAACCGGATAGGCAATAACCGTCCCGTTACTCGGACTAATTGTTTGAGAAACTACGGTAAAATTGCAAGATGGCGGAGCAGTATTACTAAAAACGGGCGCTGTAACGGACAAGCCTGTTGGGTTTAAAGTAACGGTGAAAGTGCTTACCACTCCGATACCGCAGGCATCAAAAACGCGCACTTTGTATACGCCAACTTGAAGGTTGTTAAAGATATTAGACGTTTGAGAAGTAAATGTTCGCGGTCCTTCAAATATTTCGTATGAAACTGCGGTGCCAGAAGTCACCACCACCGAAATATTACTCACCGCGGCGCATGCCTGGTTGATACTCTGTACTGTAAATTCTAACGGAACAATGGCATTGGAAATTGTCGCATCTTGTTGTTGGGAGTTAGAACTAGCCCCCACCGTTTCTACTGCGACAACCCTGTAATTTCCAGACGTAAGTCCGCCCAAACTGTTTGCCGTTGTAGTAGCATATGGAACTAAAGTGTTCGGCAATTTATAGATAAAATATTCAATACTGCCGCTTGGATCGACGTTGGAGGAATTAAAAGTTAGTGTACCGTTTCCAGAACATGTTTCGGTAGTTGACGTTACGTCTAAACCAAACCCAAACCCTAGTACCGGCAAGCAAAACACCATCAAAAATGCCAAAAAAAATTTCAACGAGAACATATTGTTTTTTTACAAATTTAAGTCGAACTTTAAATTTTCATCATAAAGAAATTATAATTTCTTGAGAATCAGAATATTTTGCAAGTCATTAGTTAAAAATGAAATTTGTATCTTGCGTCTTTAACGGTAAACGTTTTAAAAACAGTTGTATTTTAGAGACGAATATTACAATTTTAAAACAGAATTGTGTAACAGGAAATTGCATAAAAACGCAATCTTTACCGCTGTTAAGTGACAGTCGCACAAATCGCTTTCACCGGTTCAAATAAATTATATTAGACCTTAATCACTTTCGTTTGGATTTTAAAAAGTACTTTAAAAAAGAAATAAAAATTTTGCTATGGATCGTCGGTTCCGCCATGGCATTGCTTATTTTAGTGCTGCTCCTTGTGCAGATTCCTTTTGTACAAAATAAGATAAAAGATAAAGCTGTAACCTACCTGGAAGGAAAAATCCACACCAAAGTAGCGATAGGACACATTGATGTCGGATTTCCAAAAAATATAATTCTGGAAAAGGTTTATCTCGAAAGCCAGCAAAAAGATACGCTGTTGTACGGTGAAAAGCTAGAAGTCAATATTTCGCTTTTTAAATTGCTAAACAATCAGGTCGAAATTAACACCATCGAGCTAAATACAATCAACGCCAATATAAAAAGAGATAAAGATTCTGTCTTTAATTTTGACTACATCATCAAAGCGTTTGCGTCTCGAGAGCCAAAAAAACCCGATGCGAAACCGATGAAAATTTCAATTGATCAAATTAATTTGAATAAGATCAATGTAAAAATTGACGATGCCATTACCAGCAACAATCTGAGCGTCTACTTTGCTCATTTTGAAACTAAGATCGAAAATTTTGACTTGGATCAAATGGATTTTAATATTCCAAAAATCAAACTCGATGGCTTAAATCTCAAACTAAAACAAGGATTGCTTCTTCAGGAAATTGCAGTAACCACCACAGAAGTTGCTGATTCGCTTGCAAAAAATACGAACATCAAACTAAAGTTAGGTGAGATTTCATTATCAAAAATAAAGATTGGTTATGACAACGCAGGAACAAAATTAAATACCGGTTTGCTGCTAGAAAAATCGTTGATTCGCGTAAATAATTTTGACATTCAAAAGCAAGTTATCGACATAGAGAGTCTTGACATTAGCGGATTAAAAGGCAATTTAGTTATGGGTGGATTTCAGAAAACAGGTAGCAAAACTGATGCTACTGCTACGCCTAAATCAACTAATAAAGGCTGGAAGTTCAAGCTTAACCAGGCCAATTTAAAACAAATTGCTTTCCGTTTTGATGACCAAAATGCAACGCCGTTGAAAAAAGGCATTGACTACAAACATTTGGATATCCGCAATTTTAATCTCGACGGCGAAAAATTCAATTATACTTCGGATGTTATTTCAGGTAACGTTTACGCATTTACAGCTCAAGAGAAAAGTGGTCTCAATATTCAGGCGCTGAAAACCGAATTTTATTACGGGCCCAAGTCGGCTTTCCTCAAAAAACTATTTGTAAAGACGCCGCAAACTTTATTGCGGGATCAAATTATAGTGGCTTATCCGTCTATAGCTGCCTTAAACAAAAACTTAGGACAATTGGATATTAACGCATCCTTGATTGAAAGCCAGATCGGATTCAAAGACATCTTGATTTTCGCGCCAGACCTTATAAAAAGTAATCCGTTTAAAAACCATCCGGAAGCAATCGTGAAAATCGATAGCCGAATATCGGGCAAAATAAACAACATTGTCATTCCAAACCTTGAAATAAGCGGAATCGGTGCGACAAAATTAGCCGCCAGCGGAAAAATTACCGGATTGCCCGACGCCAAAAAAGCACATTTCGATTTGAATATTAAGAATTTTGAATCTACTTCTAAAGACCTCTACGGATTTGTTCCGCCCAACACCATTCCAAACACGTTACAACTTCCTGCCCAACTTACCTTAAAAGGTGTGTTTAACGGAACGATCAACGATTTCTTTACTGATCTGAACGTTAACAGCAGTTTCGGAAAGGCCAAGGTAAAAGCCAATTTTAATCAAAAGCGCAAAAACTTCGAGCAATACCAGGCAGATGCCGAACTCAGTAATTTTGATATAGGAAAATTACTAAAAAATAAGGATCTTGGAAGAGTAAGCGCAACGGCAAAAGTAAAAGGTACAGGATTTAATCCGAAAACTGCCAGTGGTAGAGCAAATCTCAAAATCCGTAGCCTCAATTATAACAAATATACCTATCATAACGCCAATATAAAAGGTGATATTAAAACGGGAAATTTCGAGGCCACTGTGATGATGAAAGACCCGAATTTGACTTTTGATTTGGCTACCAACGGCAGTTTCAAAGACAAGTATCCGGCAGTGAAATTAAAAATGAACGTTGACATCGCAGATTTGGAAAAACTAAACCTGCATGCTGGTCCTTTAAAATTAAAAGGACAAATCGATGCCGACGTGCCAACCGCAGATCCCGATTATCTCAATGGGAACATTAACCTGCACCATTTTAGAATAGCCAATGCAAAAGAAGAATTTGCGGTAGACAGTATTGCCATAGTCGCAACGGCAACGCCCGAAAAAAACACTATTGCAATCCAATCATCAATTCTCGATGCCACGATGAACGGCAAATACAAACTCACCCAATTGGTCGCGTCCTTAACCAATTCTATCTCCAAATATTATGATACTTATCCGACCAGTAATAAAATAAAAACCGAACCACAGCAATTGGCTTTTACCGTAAACGTGAAAAACAATCCTGTCATTTTTCAACTGATACCCGACCTTAAAGCTTTAGAACCAGTCGCGATTTCAGGGCGCTACAATACGGTCAACGATTCTATTGTGGTCAATGGCAGCATCCCAAAATTAGTTTATGGCAAGAATACGATTACCAATGCAATTGTTACCGTTGACACTAAAAACAATGCTTTGGTCTACGGTATTTTGGTGAATGACATTCAGAATGGCCAGTTTAAATTGCCGTATACCAACTTGTCGGGTACTGTTCAAAATAATATGGTCGATTACACGCTACAACTAAAAGACCTAGGGGACAAAGAGCGCTATTTAATTGGAGGAAGTTTTAAAGCGGTGAATGGCAACACCGAAATTCAACTTAAAAAAAATCTCGTGCTGAATTACGAATCCTGGAATATCGACGCCAACAACCTATTGCGTTTTGGTAAAAACGGTGTATATGCAAATGCCTTTTCTTTGAGCAAAGAACGAAGTTCGATTACCTTGCAATCACAATCCGAGGCACCCAATGCGCCGCTAGCAGTTGCTTTTAAAGATTTTGAAATAGAGACCATCAGCAGTATGATACAAAAGGATTCGCTGAATATGGGCGGAACCATCAATGGCAATGCCTTAATTAAAGATCTGATTAAAAGTCCCGTTTTTACTGCTGACATGATTGTGACCGATTTCAGTTTTAACAAGGGTATTGTCGGCAACATCAACATCAAAGTTAACAATGAAACGGCCAATACATACAAAGCCAACATTGGCATTACGGGTCAGGACAATCAGGTCAATTTAGACGGAAGTTATTTGGCTAATACAGGTACTTTTGACATGAATCTCGACATCCAAAAATTGAATCTTAAAAGTTTCGAAGGATTTGCCATGGGCAACTTGACGCAGAGCAGCGGATTTTTGTCAGGACAATTTAAAATAAATGGCACTTCAGCCGCACCAAAGGTAATTGGTGCATTGCAATTTAATGAAATCGCGTTCCGGGTGAAACAGTTTAATTCTTACTTTAAATCGATGAACGATAAAATCGTATTTAATGACAGTGGGATTGTTTTTGATAATTTCTCTATTAGCGATGAAGAAAACAACGAGTTGCTGGTGGATGGAAAATTGTTGACGACTAATTTCACCGATTATGGTTTTGATTTGGTCATTAATGCTGAAAATTTTAAGGCGCTCAATTCAAAAGAAAAAGACAACCAACTGTATTATGGCCAGCTTTACTTTAACAGCCGACTGATAGTAAAAGGAAATGTGGATAAACCTGTGGTTGAAGGCAGAATAAAAATCAACAAGGGAACCAAACTTACAATCGTGTTGCCGCAAAATGACCCTGCGGTTTTAGAGCGGGAAGGCATTGTAGAATTCATTGATCAAGACAATGCCTACTTCAATAAAAAGTTAGTGGTTAATGATTCGATCAGCCAAACCAAATTTAAAGGGATTGATGCTTCGGTAAATATTGAAATCGACAAAGAAGCCGAGCTCGGTTTGGTCATCGACAAAGGCAATGGCGATTATTTAAAACTCAAGGGCGAGGCGAGACTCAACGGTGGTATTGATCCGTCAGGAAAAACCACGTTAACCGGAAGATATGAATTTACGGAAGGAACGTATGAGATGACTTTCAATCTGATTAAAAGAAAATTTGATATCAAAGAGGGAAGTTATATTCTCTGGACAGGCGAGCCCACTTCGGCTGACATTAGCATTACTGCAGTCTACAAAACCAATGCGGCGCCGATTGATTTGGTGGGCGACCAACTCGGAAATGTAGCTCCGGAAGTGCGCAATACTTACAAACAGAAAATTCCTTTCGAAACCAACCTGATCATGAAAGGGGAATTGTTGAAGCCCGACATCACATTTGATATCATTTTGCCCGAAGGCAACAATACAGTATCGACCGAGATCATCAACAATACACAAACTAAGCTAACCCAATTGCGGCAGGAACCTTCTGAACTCAATAAGCAGGTTTTTGCTTTGCTTTTGCTCAATCGTTTTATAGGTGAAAATCCATTTGCGAGCGAGTCCGGTGGCATTTCCGCCGAATCCTTGGCTAGACAAAGTGCGAGTAAAATCCTTTCGCAACAACTTAATAATCTGGCCGGCGATCTCATTAAAGGAGTAGAATTGGATTTCGACCTAGAGTCAACCGAAGATTACACTACCGGGCAACGGCAAAGCAAAACTGATTTGAGCGTGGGCGTGTCTAAAAAATTACTCAACGACAGGCTCAAAGTAACGGTAGGCAGCACTTTCGGATTGGAAGGACAACAGCAAGTCAATCAAGAATCGAATACCATTGCAGGCGATATAGCAGCAGAATACCAATTGTCAAAAGATGGCAGGTATCGATTGAAAGCTTACCGCAAGAACCAGTATCAAGTAGCACTGCAAGGGCAGGTTATTGAAACAGGCGTGGCTTTCATCATAACGATGAATTACAACAAATTTAAAGAATTGTTTCAAAAATCAAAAAGCGACAATTCGAAAGCAGACAAGAATTCAAAGGTCAAAGTAAAAAAGTCGGATTTAAACACGAAATAAGATGAAATTACACCATTCCTGCTGCAGCCTTATTCTACTCTTTTTGGTTTCTTCCTGCAGCAATACAAAATATTTGGCAGAAGGAGAATTACTTTATGTGGGTCCAAAAATAAAAGTTGAAGGAAAGGAAGTGTCCAAAAAAGAACGCAAAAGTCTCAAAAAAGAATTTACCGGACTGGTTCGACCCAAGCCCAATAAAAAAATACTGGGCCTTCGACCCAAATTGTATATTTACAATTTAGCGGGACAACCAAAAAAAGAGAAAGGTTTTCGATCTTGGTTGCGCAATAAAGTAGGCGAGCCGCCAGTACTCTTCAGCAAAGTTGATTTAGAATTCAATAAACAAGTATTACAGAGCTACTCCGAGAACCGAGGCTATTTCAACACCCAAATTGCAACAGATTCTACCCGAAAAGGCAAAAAAGCAACGGCTGATTTTGTGATCAACCCCGGGAAACAATACAAGATAAAACAGGTGATTTTTCCCTCAGATTCGGCAACCTTAGAAAAAGAAATCGCAAACACCCAACAAAAAAGTTTTCTAAAAACTGGAGAAGGCTATGACCTCGAAAAAATCAAAGCCGAAAGAGAACGCATTGATGCCAACCTGAAAGAAATTGGTTATTTCTATTTTAATCCTGATTTTATAAAAGTGCAAGTCGACAGCACCGTGGGCAACCACCAAGTTGATTTGTTGGTCAAAACAAAAGAGGAAACGCCGCTATCCGCTAGACAAGTATATAAAATCAATGAGATTGTCATTTACCCTAATTTTTCTATCAGCAATAAGCAACAGGTCCAAACCGACAGCATTCTAAAACACAATGATTTTACGATCATCGATCAGATGAACACTTTTAACCCGCGTATTTTTGACCGAACGCTGTATTTTAAAAAAGGCGATTTATACAACAGAACCCACCACAATTTAACTTTGAATCGGTTGGTGAATCTGGGTACTTTTAAATTTGTAAAAAACCAATTCAAGATCAGCAATACACCGGGGAATTTTCTCGATGCCTACTATTATCTAACCCCTTTAACTAAAAAAGCGATTCGCATCGAGGCGCTCGCCAAGACCAATTCAGCAAACTATACGGGAACAGAATTGAATATCAACTGGAGCAATCGAAACACCTTTCGTGGTGCCGAATTGCTGACCATTAGTGCTTTTGGCGGATTGGAAGTACAATTGGCCGGACAAAATAAAGGTTTTGATGTTTATCGTGTAGGAACCGAAATGAGTTTGATCTGGCCCAGGTTCCTTGCTCCGATTGCTCTTAAATCTTCAAGCGGATTCGTACCCAGAACAAAAGCTACCTTGGGCTATGAGTACCAAAACAGATCCAAATTGTATTCGTTGAATTCTTTTAAAGCGTCGTTTGGTTACTTGTGGAAAGAAAACATACGCAAAGAGCACCAACTTAACGTCACCGAAATTAGTTTTGTAAGTCCGACCAATGTTTCTGATTTGTACAACGAACAAATTAAGCTCAATGCTTCTTTAGGAAAAGTGATAGAAAAGCAACTGATTTTTGGCCCCACCTACAGCTATACTTTTACCAATACAATGCAAAGCACCAAAAAAAATACAATTTATTTTAAAGCAGGACTTGATGTAGCGGGAACTATTGCGGGCCTGGCCACGGGTGCCAATGTTAAAAAAGGAGATACGATAAAAGTATTTAAAGTTCCTTTCAGTCAGTATGGTAAGTTAGAAACCGAATTCAGGCATTATTTAAAGCTGACTGAGAAAACACAGCTGGCCAGCCGCATTATTGTTGGCGCTGGTTTACCGTACGGCAATTCGGCTGAACTTCCGTTTATTAAGCAGTTTTTTATTGGAGGAACCAACAGTATTCGCGCCTTCCGGGCACGTTCGATTGGCCCGGGAACTTATAATCCGGCAGTAGAAACCAACTCCTTTTTACCAGACCAGTCGGGCGATCTCAAACTCGAAATGAATTCTGAATACCGGGCAAAACTATTTAGCGTGGTGTATGGTGCTTTGTTTGTTGATGCCGGAAACATTTGGCTCGTCAATGAAAATACTGAAAAACCCGGATCGCGATTCTCGAGTAAATTTTTAAATGAACTCGCCGTTGGAACTGGAGCAGGGTTGCGGTTCGACTTTAGCTTTTTGGTTTTGAGAACCGATTTTTCTTTCCCCTTAAGAAAACCTTATTTACCAGAAGGCAAACGTTGGGTTTTGGATCAAGTTGATTTTGGAAGTCGCGCCTGGAGGAAAGACAATTTAGTATTCAATTTGGCAATAGGCTATCCATTTTAGAAATGGATACAACAAAAAGAAGGCTTAATCGCACGTTTACATGCTGTTAAGCCTCCCTTTAAAATTTCATTTTATTTTAAAATTTAGTCTGTATTTTCAATCATCTTGTACGCATCAATAACCTTCTTCACCAATCGGTGCCTTACAATGTCTTTGTCGTCGAGATAAATAATGCCGATACCTTCAACATCTTTTAATACCAAGATCGCTTCTTTCAATCCTGAAATGGTTCTTCTCGGCAAATCAACCTGACCCGGATCTCCGGTAATCATAAACTTGGCATTTTTGCCCATACGTGTCAGGAACATTTTCATCTGCGAATGCGTCGTGTTTTGCGCTTCATCGAGAATGACAAATGCATGGTCTAATGTTCGACCTCGCATAAAAGCCAAAGGCGCGATTTGGATGATGCCTTTCAATATATAATCTTCAAGCGATTGCGGTGGCAACATGTCGCGCAAGGCATCATACAAGGGCTGCATGTAAGGATCGAGTTTTTCTTTCAGATCGCCTGGAAGAAACCCGAGGTTCTCCCCTGCTTCCACGGCCGGACGGGTCAGAATAATTCGTTTGACCTGCTTTTCCTTCAGCGCTTTGACAGCCATGGCTACACCGGTGTAGGTTTTTCCTGTTCCTGCAGGACCCACGGCAAACACCATGTCATTTTTTTCCATCGTATCCACAAGGCGCTGTTGGTTGGGCGTCATGGCTTTAATAATCTTTCCACCTATGCCATGCACTAGTATTTTATCGTGATTGGGCATGCGTTGCTCGTCTTGGGCGTTGCTTTGAATCACCCTTTCGATGACGTTGTCGTCAATTCGGTTGTAACGTGTAAAATGCTGCATGAGTCGGTTAAAGCGGATTTCAAATTCGTCGAGAACTTCCTTTTCTCCAAAGGCTTTGATGGTAGTGCCTCTGGCTACAATTTTTAGTTTCGGATAATATTTTTTAATGGTTTCAAGATGAGAATCCTGAGCTCCCCAAAAATCTTTCGGGGCGATGTCGATGAGTTCAATAATTCTTTCGTTCAAAAGGAAGTGGGATTAAATTAAAAAAATAGTAACTATATAATTATTAGCTTTGCATTCAAATTTAATGAGTTTTTAGTTCGGTTTTTTTTTTATTTATAAACAATTTTATGTCAATAATTACCCTCACAACCGATTACGGATTGAAAGATCATTTTGTTGGTGCTTTGAAAGGGAAAATTTTATCGGAGTACTCAAATGCCGTCATTGTTGACATTTCGCATGACATCGATCCGTTCAATACCGCCGAAGCAAGTTATATTATTAACGCGGCCTATAAAAGCTTTCCAAAAGGAACGGTACATCTGATTGGCGTAGATGCCGAACTCAATAAAGAAAACCAACACTTGGCCATCCAATGGAACGACCATTACTTTATTGGTGCTGATAACGGGATCTTGGGCCTGCTTTCCCAAAAAATTATCCCACAGAAGGTGGTGGCCATCAATATTCACGATCGCTTGCCCAACGATGCCACCGATTTAGACATTTTTGTAACTGTGGCCTGCCATATTGCCAAAGGTGGGTTGCTCAATGTGATTGGGAAAGAAATTAATTCCATAAAGCAAATGACCGAGTTGCAACCCATAGTGGCCAGTAATAAAAATTCAATTAAAGGCTACGTGGTCTATATCGATCATTTCGGTAACGTGGTGACCAATATCAGTAAGCAACTTTTCCTCGAAACGGCTAAGGGGCGTCCGTATGAAATTCCGATGATGCAACGCAAAAATCAGAAAAGATCGAGCCCTATAAAAAATATTTGGGCGAAGTATTCTGATATCGCAAACGCCAGTTCTTACGGAATCAAAAATTATGAAGGCGATAAACTGGCCATTTTTAATGAAGCGGGCTTTTTGGAAATCGCTATATTTAGAAGCAACCCAATGAATGTGGGTAGTGCTTCGAGTTTGTTGGGATTGCATTACCGCGATGTGATTACCGTCAATTTCTTGTAGGTAAATCCAATTTCTAACTGATAAAAAAATCCCAAATCTAAATTCAAAAAATTTTAAATTAATTATGTTTGTACGAATTGTAAAAATGCGCTTTCACGAAGAACACATTTCGGCTTTTTTAGCCAATTTTGAGTTGATGAAAACGAATATTCGAAATGCTGAAGGCAACCGTTTTTTAGAATTGTATCAAGATAAAAACGATCCTCGGATTTTTTTTACCTACAGCTACTGGGAAACCGAAGCGGATCTTGAAAATTACAGACAATCGGAATTGTTTTATGATGTTTGGACTTTTACCAAAAAATTATTTAACGCTGCACCGGAAGCTTGGAGTTTAGATAAGTTGGTAAGCCTGCCATAACATAAACATTGATGTAACTTTGCCCAATGCTCAAATTTTAAAATGAAAATAAATGAAAGCCATTCTATTTCGGGAAATAAAATCTTTTTTTGGTTCGCCCATCGGTTATTTGGTGATTGCCATTTTTCTGTTGCTCAACGGTTTGTTTTTGTGGGTCTTTGAAGGTGAATACAACATACTCAACAGCGGTTTTGCCGATATGAGTCCGTTTTTTACCCTATCGCCATGGATCTTAATCTTTTTGATTCCCGCTGTGACTATGCGGAGCTTTTCTGATGAAAAAAAACAAGGAACTCTTGAGTTGCTTCTGACTAAACCCTTGAGCCTTTGGCAAATTGTTAATGGCAAATTTTTGGGTGCCATGTTATTGATTGTGATTGCGCTATTGCCCACGTTGCTTTATATTTATGTGCTTTCAGGATTGGAAATGCCGCAAAGTCATATAGATTTGGGAAGTATTACAGGTTCTTATTTTGGATTGCTCTTCCTGATTGCCGCGTATTCGGCGATTGGGATTTTTACTTCTACACTATCCGAAAATCAAATTGTCGCATTTATTTTATCAGTGTTCCTGTGTTTCTTTTTTTATTTCGCGTTTGGCAGCATGGCGATCTACTTGCCTAGCGCAGAAGATTTCATCTCCTCACTTGGAATGGATAGTCATTTTAAAAGCATGAGCCGTGGTGTGCTGGACACGAGAGACATTCTTTATTTTGTGAGTGTAACGATTGTATTTCTATCGTTTACCGTTTTTAAATTAAAATCTTTAAAGGCGTAATGACAACACAAAAACAGTCCAATTTTAAAGCCGTATTTTTTATCATCATAGTTTTAATCATTCTTAATGTAATTGGAAATCAGTTCTTTCACCGTTTCGACTTGACACAAGATAAAAGGTATACACTTTCGCAAACGTCACGCAACATCATTAAAGAAATTAAAGAACCTCTGATCATTGATGTTTTTCTAAAAGGCCAGTTTCCGGGAGAGTTTAAAAAATTACAAACCGAAACCCAACAGATTTTAGAAGAATTCAGAGCGTACAACCAAGACATCACGTTCCAATTTGTGAACCCTATCGAAAACGATGAGGAGCGCGACACCATCATGCAATCCTTTATTGAAAGAGGATTGACACCCGTAAATGTCACAGTTGATGACAAAGGAAAGCAAACCCAAGAAGTGGTTTTTCCATGGGCAATCGCAACTTACAAAGGCAGAAGTGTTAAAGTGCCACTGCTTAAAAATTTAATGGGCGCCAGCACAGCCGAAAAAGTAGTAAGTTCGGTGCAGCATCTGGAATATGCATTTGCCAATGCTTTTCATACTATAGCCCAACCCAAACAAAAAAAGATAGCAGTCATCAAGGGCAATGGAGAACTTCGAGATTTGCAAATGGCCGATTTTATCAAACAAGTGCGAGAAAATTATTTTATTGGCACTTTTACACTCGATTCGGTAGCTAAAAAACCCAATGAAAGTCTGGCTTATCTAAAAAAATATGATTTGGCCATCATTGCGAAACCCACGGAAAAATTCTCAGATGAGGAGAAACTGGTATTAGATCAATTCGTAATGAATGGTGGAAAGACGCTTTGGCTTGTCGATCAGGTCAATATAGAAATGGACAGTTTGTATAACGATTCCGGGGCAACCTTAGCCTTTCCGTTTGATTTGAATCTCAACGATATGTTTTTTAAATATGGCTTTCGCGTCAATCCGGTGTTGGTAAAAGATGTCATGGCAACTCCCATTGCCTTGGCAACCGGCGAAAAAGGAAGCGCAACCCAATACACTCAGTACCCCTGGTTTTACGCTCCATTAATTTATCCGGCTTCCAAAAATCCCATTGTCAGCAATGTAGATGCGTTGAAATTTGAATTTACCAATGCTATTGACACTTTAAAAAACGGCATCAAGAAGACCGTATTGCTTCAGTCTTCTCCTTACTCCAAATGGGTAGGCACGCCCACTGAGGTTAACCTTTCGATGGTCAACGAGCGACCTGAACAAAATGAATTTAAAAATACAGGAAACATTCCAGTAGCCGTTTTGCTTGAAGGGCCGTTTCATTCTGTGTATCAAAATCGTGTTCTTCCATTTGCCGAAAAAACGTTTCAAAATTTGGGAAAGGTTAACAAAATGATTGTCGTTTCTGACGGGGATATCATTAAGAATCAACTCGACAAAAACTTTCAGCCTTTGGAATTGGGTTATGACAAATGGACCAACAAACTCTACGGCAATAAAGAATTCATGATGAATTGTGTGAATTACCTGCTCGACGACAACGGACTTATTAACATTCGCAGCAAAGAAGTTACCTTGCCCCTACTTGATAAAGAAAAAGTTTATTCGACCTACACTACTTCCCAATTGATAACTGTCGGACTTCCAATCTTGATTTTAGGAATTTTCGGGTTTCTATTTACCTTTCTTCGCAAAAGAAAGTACGGCAAGTAATGTTAATAAAATTGTTTTTGATATTTGTCAGTTTAGGATATATTTGTAAAGTGTAGGGTATTTGGGTTAAAAATAAACACATGCATTAAAAAATTAAAAAAAAATGAAATTTATTGTATCGAGTTCATACTTATTAAAACAATTACAGGTGCTGGGAAACGTAATCAATAGCAGCAACACCTTACCTATTTTAGATAATTTCCTTTTTGAATTGGACAGCACAACGCTAACCGTTTCGGCTTCTGATTTAGAGACAACAATGTCGGCCACCTTAGAAATTGATTCCAGCAGCAAAGGAAGTGTAGCGGTTCCAGCTAAATTGCTATTGGAAATACTTAAAACGTTTCCTGAACAACCGCTTACTTTTACAGTAGAAGAAAACAGCACGATTGAAATAAGTTCGAATTCCGGCAAATATGCTTTGGCCTATGCTCCGGGAGAAGAATTTCCAAAATCAGTAAATTTAGATGACCCATCGACAACCTTAGTACCAGCCGATGTATTAGCCACTGCCGTGAGCAAAACGATATTTGCGGCAGGAAACGACGATTTGCGACCGGTTATGTCTGGTGTATTCTTCCAATTTTCGCCTGAAGGTTTGATTTTTGTTGCGACAGATGCTCATAAATTGGTAAAATATGCACGTACCGATGTGAAAGCGTCTCAGGTAGCCGATTTTATTATGCCTAAAAAACCGTTAAATATTTTGAAAAGCATACTGGGCGTATCCGGTGCGGAGGTAAAAATTGAATACAACGATTCAAATGCGACGTTCTCCTTTGACAATTACATTTTGATGTGCCGTTTGATTGATGGGAAATACCCAAACTACGAAGCGGTGATTCCCAAAGAAAACCCGAACAAGTTAATGATCGACCGAATTCAGTTTTTAAACTCAGTTCGTCGGGTAGCCATTTTTTCAAACAAAACCACGCACCAAATTCGTTTGAAAATTGCGGGAGCCGAACTCAATATTTCGGCAGAAGACATTGACTATTCGAATAAGGCAGAAGAACGATTAACATGTGATTATCAGGGCGATGACCTGCAAATCGGTTTCAACTCAAGATTCTTGACAGAGATGCTAACCAACTTACAATCGGACATGATCATGCTTGAAATGTCGTTGCCCAACCGTGCGGGAATTTTAACGCCAGTAGACGGACTTGAAGAAGGGGAAACCGTAACCATGCTAGTGATGCCAGTGATGCTCAACAACTAACCTAACCAACCTTTATACCTTAAACCGTCTCGTTGTCAAACGTGGCGGTTTTTAATTTTTGTTTATAAAATGTTTTGTTCACATTTAAAGTTTAAAAAAAGCCATCAAGCTTTACTTCATATTGCTAAAATATTTGAAAATAAAGGCGGAACAGAAAAGCCATACGAGTAGGAAAACAAAGCAAACCAATTATTAAAAAAAATTACTTGCAGGTCTATTATGAATCGCCGTCGGGATGACAGCTAATGCTCAAAAATTAGACGAACTTGGAGCCAACTTGGCAAAAAAAATTATAATGGGAAAGGAAATTAGAATCCTTTACACTGATTTATGTAGTTATTTTGGTTACATCAAGCCGGGTGCTGCACCTATTGAAGTCAAAGCGGGAAAAAAATGTATTATGTTTACGTTTGGATTCCGGTTGCCGCTCCTGAAATCGGCATTCGAATGATTTCCCCAGTTCCAGACAGTGTGAAGCCTACAGACAAAGATTATGTAACCGAAGACTACAAAGCCAATGTTGCAGATACCAAAAATTTCTTTGATACTTGGATCACTTTTGAAAGAGCAGATTGTGAAATTAGATTAGGCGGCCAAAGCCAAATCGGCAAAATGGACGGCCATTGAAACCAACTAAGATTCTAGCGATATGCCGGCGCAGCCTTCTGTAAGCAGATACAACTCCCTGATGAGAATCAGCGGTGACACCTCCAATCCAACAAAATCTATCGTAATGGGCTTACACAGAATTGAATTTACCACTTATAAAACAGGCGAAGTTGAAGGAAGTTTCCTTGCACAAATTGGAGCACCCATAAAACTGCCGGGAGTAGCCATTTCGGCCAAAATTGAAAATTTAGCAGCCGCAGCTAAAAAATAGGAAGCGTATTTTTAGAAAACCGTTTGGTTGTAAAATAATATGGTTTTTTTTATTCATGAATGGCGAGAATTGGAATTTTTACATGAAAAGCCAATTTCTTGGACAGGCTTATATGAAACAAACGCTCAAAAAATCCTCGATCATGAATAGGCATCGCCAACATATCATTTTGATGGTTATCAATAAATTCAAGAATGCTATCTCCAACATCATTACCTAATAACGTGTGATATGTTACCCTTTCATTTTCAAGTACCATCTTCCAATCTTCCATCACCGATTCTGAGATTACTACAGCCGTATCTCTAACGAACAGGCAATCAATGCGGGCATCCAACTGTTCCGCTATTGCGATAACTTTCTGCAATATGTCACGGTCGGCTGGTTTAAATTTAGTAATAAATAAAATATTATCTGGGTTCGCATATTGGCAGTGTTCAGGAATTGCCAGTACAATGGTTTTGGCGTGGTGCATTACTTTTTCTGTCACCGAACCCAAGAAAGTAGCTGCTAGTCCTTCGGCACCTTTCGTTCCCATTACTATATAGTCAATGTGTTCTTGTTCTGAAATCTTGTGGATGTTGTCTACTAAATTACCATTTTCGAGAACGTTGCTAATTTTAATGTCGTTTAAATGATGCTTTTCGGCAATATTTCTTAAAACGGGAATGTGGTGCTTGTAGTTTTCAAAGTTACTCAGTTCGGTTACTTCATAAATGTCTAATAAATAGACCGGCACATCCATATAATCCATTTGCGGCAATTCATAAACATGCAGGGTTATGATTTCGGCATCTATCTTCTTGGCCAAATGTAATGCATATAAAAAAGCATTATTGGCTACTTCAGAAAAGTCGGTTGGGAATAATATTTTTTTCATGATTGGTAGATTAAACGGTTACCGAAATTGTTATAAAGTTAGGCAACTCGAATTAAAATAAAAAATGTTTCTAGTTTAGTTTACAATTAATTAAAGCGAGATAACTGCGCAGCAAACAGACGGGTGTTTGTTCAGAGCGCATTTTTGACTATTTTTGCAAAAAAGATATGTTCCATCAAGATTCAATAGTGGCACTGGCCACACCTTCCGGTGCTGGAGCAATTGCTGTTATTCGCATTTCCGGACCCGATGCCATTGTGCATGGTTGTTCGGTTTTTAAATCGGTTAAGGGTAAAAACTTAACGCAGCAACGCTCCCATACATTGCATTTGGGTCATATCATCGATGGCGAAAAGATCTTGGATGAAGTGCTCATGTCTCTTTTCAAGGCACCCCATTCGTACACCGGAGAAAATACGATCGAGATTTCTTGTCACGGCTCTCCCTACATTCAGCAGCAAATTATACAGTTGCTATTGCGGAAAGGCTGCCGGATGGCCAACGCAGGCGAATTCACTCTGCGCGCCTTCTTGAACGGTAAAATTGATTTATCTCAAGCAGAAGCGGTCGCCGATTTAATCGCCTCCGATAACGAGGCGTCACATCAAATTGCGATGCAGCAAATGCGTGGTGGTTTCAGTAATGAAATAGCCAAACTACGTCAAGAATTATTGAACTTCGCCTCGCTGATAGAACTTGAATTGGATTTTGCTGAGGAAGACGTCGCCTTTGCAGACAGAACACAATTTCACGCGCTTTTAAATCGAATTGAATTGGTGTTAAAACGACTTATCGACTCGTTTGCGGTTGGGAATGTTATTAAAAATGGAATTCCAGTAGCCATTGTAGGAGAACCCAATGTTGGGAAATCAACTTTGCTCAATGCCTTACTCAATGAAGAACGCGCGATTGTTTCGGAAATTGCGGGCACCACGCGAGACACCATCGAGGATGAGCTTGTAATTGGAGGTATCGGTTTTAGGTTTATCGATACGGCAGGCATTCGGAAAACCGAAGATCTTGTTGAAAGTATCGGTATTCGAAAGACGTTTGAAAAAATTGAACAGGCGCAAGTGGTGGTTTTTTTAATTGATGGTTCGCAACTGACCGTTGACAATTCGAACCTCAGTCAAGTAAAATTGGAACTTGAAAAGATTAGGAACCAATTTCCGTTAAAGCCGCTGGTTGTTATCGGAAACAAAGCCGATCAATTGAATGAGCCTGAAATCAATAATATTAAAATTCAGATTCCCGATATTTTATTACTATCGGCAAAAGAGAATATTGGTATTGACGATTTAAAGAACCTGCTACTATCCTTTGTCAATACCGGCGCGCTAAGAAACAATGAAACCATTGTTACCAATACGCGCCATTATGATTCGTTACTTAAAGCTTTAGAGGGAATTCAACAAGTAAAGTTTGGGTTACAATCGCAACTTCCAAGCGATCTGATCGCAATCGACATAAAAGAAGCTTTGTACCATTTCGGCCTGATTACCGGACAAGTCACCAATGATGAATTACTAGGTAATATTTTTGCGAATTTCTGTATCGGAAAATAATTTTCACAAAACATCACAAATTAAATTACACAATAACGCACCAATCCCTTTTAAATAAAGGGATTTTTTATTTTATTTAAAATCTAAACTTTGTGTTGGTTTGCTATTTTTTATTATATTTTGTACCGTTTTTGTACCTCATAAATATATTTTTACTATTTTTTAAATGTAAAGTGAAATCATGTCACTTATTTACTCTTAATTCTACTTAGTTCGCCTTACATCATTTTAATACGACTAAATATGAGTTCAAATATTATAGTGATAAGAGTATGTGATTATTGTAAAAATGTCTTTGATGCTAAAACAACAAAGACTAAATATTGCTCACCTATTTGCGACAGCAGGGGTTATAAGTTAAATTAAAAATTGAAAAAAATTGAAACGAGCGATACAGAAACAAAATCAAAAGTTTTAAATTATGTTTTGGATGTGAATTCAAAAGATTTTTTAACTGTTAATGAAGCATCTACACTACTAAATATGTCTTCCA
>JACMOK010000145.1 GCA_014378065.1 Flavobacterium sp. | reverse complement strand
TTTTGAAGTTTTCATAACTTTTTTTACAAAACCCTTCCAATAAATATCCTTCAACACCTGCCACAATGCGCGTGCAAAAGTAATACTTCATTCCACAATGCCAAAAGTTTTTTTAACTTTATTTACTTAAACTCTATCCGCGTTTTCTAAAATGCTGGAAGTGTGTTTTTTGTAAAATATTTTTTTTTACCATCGCCGCCACGTCGCGAAGTATTTTAGCATGAGAACCCTAAAAAAATTACCAAAACAAAGACATTTGCCCGGCCGACGCGTCATGAGGTGTTTTAAAAATATAATACGACATTATACTTTACTGTCTCTTTGATTTAATCAACTCGCGGAGCGTAATCCTCTCGCAGAGAAATTGCAAATTAAAATTTCACTGGGTGAACACGGTATCGGCGACCGAGAACTGCTTTTTATCTTATTGCGAAACTAAAGACATTTGCAGGTATTTTGATTTCAAAAGGATTGGTAATGAAGACTTGATAAAAATCGACCGATCAACCATCAATTTTTTAAGATACACCTGAAGTTTTTTCGGGTGACAATTAAAGCGTAGCATTGCTGTATGTCGCAATAGCATCAAACGCAACTTAATCGACTTAATCGGGAGAAAGCGCTGACGACAAAAGGTTCAAGGAAATCATTTGCACGTTTTAGTTCAACGGCATCCGACAGAATCTCACATGTTGTGATATGTTCCTCTGAATTTCTGCTCGGAAAATAACCTACAAGTATAAAGAACTCGTCCTTCAAATCCATGATTGTTTTAAGCATTTCGGGTGGAAGGTAGAAAACTACATTATCTTTTTTTCTCATGATAATAAAATTACGCATTTCAACCACAGCAAAAAAGCGCTAAGACTCGTGCGTGAAGGATAGCAGCGGAAAACCCACAGCCATGCCGTGCAACAGAAGGGCGAGGATTTGCAGCAAATAGCCTGACCCGAAGGGGCACGCCCAAAATAAATTACGCCAATTTACTATCGTCATCTGTTGTATGTGTTTTTCTAAACTGCTATATTTGCGCTTCCTAAAATACTAATAATGATTAAGATTACACTACCCGACGGTTCGGTAAAAGAGTTTGAATCTGGCGCAACGCCAATGATTGTTGCAAAAAACATTAGTGAAGGTTTGGCCAGAAATGTGATCTCTGCCTCTTTTGATGGCACAACGATTGAAACGGAAACGCCGTTGACCACTGACGGCCGCTTGGTATTATTTACTTGGAACGATGCTGAAGGAAAAAAAGCGTTCTGGCATTCTACTTCACACGTTTTGGCACAAGCTTTACAAGAGTTGTTTCCGGGTGTCAAATTATCGATAGGCCCTGCAATAGAAAAAGGATTTTATTATGATGTGGATTTTGGAGATCAAACTATAGGAGATGCCGATTTTAAAAAGGTAGAAGATCGTGTTTTAGAAATTGCAAGGGAAAAACATGAATTCGCCATGCGCTCGTCAAGCAAAGCAGATGCATTGGCTTTTTATAAAAACGAAAACAATCCCTATAAAGTAGAGTTGATTGAAAATCTTGAGGATGGAACCATTACGTTTTGTGATCATGCCACATTCACTGACTTGTGTCGCGGGGGACACATTCCGAATACCGGGATCATCAAGGCCATGAAAATCATGAGTGTGGCCGGTGCCTATTGGCGCGGCGATGAAAAAAACAAACAGCTAACAAGAGTTTATGGGGTTTCTTTTCCCAAACAAAAAGACCTTACGGAATATCTGGAGTTGCTCGAAGAAGCCAAACGCAGAGACCATAGGAAGCTAGGCAAAGAGTTGGAATTGTTTGCCTTTTCGCAAAAAGTAGGGCAAGGTTTGCCTTTGTGGTTGCCAAGAGGTGCTGCTTTGCGCGATCGTTTAGAGCAGTTTTTGAAAAAAGCACAGAAAAAAGCCGGTTACGAACAAGTGGTGACGCCGCACATTGGGCAAAAAGAATTGTACGTGACTTCGGGGCACTATGCCAAATATGGTGCGGATAGTTTCCAACCCATCCGCACGCCGGCAGAGGGTGAGGAATTTTTATTGAAGCCCATGAACTGTCCACACCACTGCGAGATATACAACACCAAGCCTTGGTCGTATAAGGATTTACCCAAGCGTTATGCCGAATTTGGAACCGTATATCGTTATGAACAAAGTGGCGAATTGCATGGTTTGACCCGTGTCCGCGGATTTACCCAAGATGACGCCCATATTTTCTGCACACCCGATCAGCTTGATGAAGAATTTAAAAAAGTGATCGACTTGGTTCTGTATGTCTTTAGTTCGCTGGGATTTGAAAATTTCACTGCTCAAATATCGCTTCGAGACAAAGAAAATCAGGACAAATACATCGGTTCGGATGAAAACTGGGAGAAAGCTGAAAATGCGATTATCAGCGCCGCAAAGGATAAAAATCTTACTACCGTTGTTGAATATGGGGAAGCGGCTTTCTACGGACCAAAACTCGATTTCATGGTCAAAGATGCGCTCGGAAGGCAATGGCAATTAGGAACGATACAAGTTGATTACAATCTGCCCGAACGCTTTGATTTGACTTACAAAGGATCTGACAACGAATTGCACCGACCTGTAATGATTCACCGTGCGCCTTTTGGGTCGATGGAACGGTTTATTGCAATTTTACTCGAACATACCGCAGGAAACTTCCCACTTTGGCTGATGCCGGAACAAGCGATAATCCTTTGTTTGAGTGAAAAATATGAAAATTATGCAAAAAAAGTTTTAAGTCTGCTGGAAAATCACGAAATTCGCGCCCTAATTGACAATAGAAACGAAACCATTGGCAAGAAAATTCGGGATGCAGAAATGCAAAAGACCCCGTTTATGCTGATTGTTGGCGAGGATGAAGAGCAGCACAACACCATTTCCATCCGCCGACACGGACAGGCAGGAAAAGGAAATAGTAGCGTTACCATCGAGGAATTTGCCGCGATTGTCAATGAAGAAATTAGCAGAACATTAAAAGTTTTTACCGTTTAACTTAAATAATAAAGTCATAGCAATACGAAGTAACAAGGGTTATCAACCCAGAGTAGAAAAAAAGGATGCCCACAGGATAAATAATCTTATCCGTGGTGTACAGGAAGTGAGGCTTGTCGGTGAGAATATTGAACCTGGTGTCTTTAAGCTTTCGGAAGCTTTAAGATTGGCCGATCAATTTGAATTGGATTTGGTGGAAATCTCGCCAAATGCAGATCCGCCGGTTTGTAAAATCATGGATTATAAAAAATTCGTTTACGAACAAAAGAAGCGTGATAAAGCTTTAAAAGCCAAATCTACTCAAGTGGTGGTCAAAGAAATTCGTTTCGGACCACAAACCGATGAGCATGATTATGAATTTAAAAGAAAAAACGCAGAGAAATTCTTAAAAGAAGGTGCCAAATTAAAGGCGTTTGTGTTCTTTAAAGGCCGTTCGATCATTTATAAAGACCAAGGACAAATTTTATTGTTACGGTTGGCGACCGATTTAGAAGAGTATGGCAAGGTTGAAGCCATGCCGGTTTTAGAGGGTAAGCGAATGATCATTTTTATTGCGCCGAAGAAGAAAAAGTAGTAGTATGCCCAGCCCTGATAGCGCCGATATCCTTGAAGCGCAGCGGAAAGATAAAGGCAAAAGCAGGAAACAGCTGCATAAAGAGAAAATTAAGTAAGTAAGAATAAATCAAAAACAATTAGGAAAAATGCCGAAAATGAAAACCAAATCCAGCGCCAAAAAACGATTCAAAGTTACGGGCTCTGGAAAAATCAAAAGAAAGCATGCTTTCAAAAGTCACATTCTGACTAAAAAGTCTAAAAAACGTAAATTGGCGCTGACCCATTCAGCATTGGTTCACAAAACAGACATGAAAAGCATCAAACAACAATTAAGAATTATCTAGTCGACAATTGTCAATTAAATAATTCTTTGGGTTAAAACAATTTTAATAACCTTGGAGTACGGCCTTAAGTTCCTCGATTCAATTCGGACGCCTGCTACAAAAAATCAGAAAAATTATGCCAAGATCAGTAAATTCAGTTGCTAAAAGAGCAAGAAGAAAAAAAATAATGAAGCAAGCCAAAGGTTTCTTTGGTCGTAGAAAAAACGTTTGGACAGTGGCTAAAAATGCCGTGGAGAAAGCCATGGTGTATGCTTACCGCGACAGAAAGCAGAACAAGAGAAATTTCCGCGCCTTATGGATTCAGCGTATCAATGCTGGAGCCCGTCTCGAGGGAATGTCTTATTCTCAATTCATGGGGAAAGTAAAATCTAACGGAATCGAATTGAACCGTAAGGTACTTGCCGATCTGGCGATGAATCACCCAGAAGCTTTCAAAGCTGTACTTAATAAAGTAAAATAAACGTTTTATCAACAGGATTAAATTACTTACTTATAGAAAAACCCAGTCGAAAGAGTGGGTTTTTTGTTTTTTGGCGTGTCCCTTTGGGTCGGGCTATCCGTTTCAATCTTTAGTGCCGAACTTCGGCACCAAAGGATTTTCACTGCTATCCCTCACGCAAACCAAACCATAGCAAATAACCTGGGGGCATCGTTTCAAGATTAATTGTGCTACTCAAATACCTCCAGTTTAGCGCCATCAAAACTAGCATACACCATACTCGGATGGGAATCCTGGTGAAACATATTGCCTTTTGCATCCACTGCAATGGCACCTGCAAAACCGTCGTAAGGCAAGAGTTCTGCAAAGGTTTTGGCAAAAGCCTCTTCCAACAAAAACCCATCGGTCACCCGGGTGACTATTTTTGCCGCGGTAGCATTGCTCACAATATCTTCGCCGACGCCAGTCAAACTCACGCCGCAAGAGGCATTGGCATAATTTCCGGCAACGGTAGCCGAATCTGAAATCCTTCCCTGTATTTCAAACCCTTTCCCTCCAGTCGAAGTGGCAGCCGCCAGCTTCCCATTGCTGTCCAAAGCCACACAGCCGACGGTGCCAATACCTGTAGCTTGTAATTTCGCTTTATATTCGGCAAGACGTTGCGGAATTTCAGTAGAGAATTTTTCGAAACCTTGCTGTCGTGCAAAATTAGTTGCACCATTTCCGCCCAAGACCCGATCGTCATAATTTAATAGCCGTTGGGCGACCTGAATCGGATTTTTAACTTGTTCAATATTGATTACGCCGCTCATTTTCTGGCTTTCACCATCCATCAGCGCGGCACTCATTCTTATTTTTCCATCTCCTTGAATTTGCGAACCGATGCCGGCATTAAACAACGCATCATCTTCGAGTAAGGAAACCGCAAAAACTACAGTTTCTACCGCGGAATGTGTTTTTAAATAATCATAAGATTCTTTCACAATCCTCTTTAAAGCGTTTTGCTTGCTCAGTTTGGTTTCTTGATTGGTCATCGATTCAGAAAAAAAACCGCCATGTATAATGATTTTCATTGTGTAGACTAACAAATTAGTATTAAACCATCTTACCTTGATCGATATCACTTTGGGTAAAACTCAATTTCTCAGCATATTGAGAAGATTGAATGTGCATTTTAAAAGTATCGAGCTCAAAAGTATCGTATTTGCTCATCACGTGGGTAACCAAATGATTGATCGATATAGGCTGTCCCAATTCCACTTGGGTTAAATTGGTGTCTTTTATTTCTCGTCCGTCAACCAAAATTACCAGGCCCGAACCAATCGCTTCCATCTTATTGTTATTGGTGATCAACAAACCCGTGTCTTCCCCTAATCCGATGCCCAAAACTTTAGGATTACCAACCACCGATTGAAACAAACGGCCTATTCGGCCGCGCTGCACAAAATGAGTATCGATAATCACGCCGTTGATCAGGCCCAAGCCGCTGGTGATTTTGACTTCACCTTTTAACAAAGCTTCGCTGCTGCTTCCCTGATAAATCATATTATTAGAAGCCGCCGCAGCACCGGCAGAAGTTCCGGCATAAATAAATTCTTCATTATTGTATTTATCCAGCAATATATCGTGAATAGCAGTACCGCCCAAAATGGAAGTCAGCCGCAATTGATCGCCACCTGTAAACATGACCACATCTGCCGCTTTAAGTCGTTCCAAAACTTCCGGTTCATTGGTTTGTTCTCTTCTTTCAATATGCAACACATCGACGTTGTCGGCGCCCAAATAATGAAGGGCTTTTACATATTCTGGTCCGATTTCTCTTGGGATTTTAGAAGCCGTTGTGATCACTTCTATACGGGAATTTACCTTGTGTTTGGACTCCTCTATGATTCTTTTTAAAATCCCGGTTTCAAAAAAATTAAGATTTTTTGGAGCGCTTTTGTCCAAATCGGTTTCGGTAAAACTTCCTTTATCGACCGCACCGCCTATGATTATTAATTTTCCTCGTATGTTCATCTGGTAAAAATAGCTAAAAATTAAAATCCTACAAATGTATTTCCTTTTTTTGAAGCTAAAGTTTTATCATTCTTATCAACACACTTTGCCTTAATTGGTCATCGCATGAAGGTTTTGTTTGATATTTGGTTAAAAATAGGAACGAAATGTTCGTAAATTTTAAAAAATTGAACAATGTTTCGCAACTAGGAAATTATATTTTTAAAAAAATAAAATAAATTTTGAGAAACCGACGAAAAAATTTACTTTAGTCAACTAATACTATTTGCATTTTACAAAATCATTCCCAAAACAAAAATCAACTGACTAACTTCTGTTTATGAAAATATTAAAAGTACAGGCACTTCGTGGTCCGAACATTTGGAGTGTTCAAAGAAAAAAACTCATCCAGATGCGATTGGATTTGGAAGAAATGGAACAATTTCCAACCAATAAAATCGACGGTTTCCGCGAAAGACTTGAAGCCATGTTTCCGACGATGATAGACCATCGTTGCTCTGAAGGCGTACAAGGCGGATTTTTTATGCGCATCGAACGCGGTACGTGGATGGGGCACGTGATTGAACACATTGCACTCGAAATTCAAACCTTGGCCGGAATGGAAACGGGTTTTGGAAGAACACGCGAAACCAAAACACCTGGGATTTACAATGTCGTTTTTAGCTACACCGAAGAGAACGTTGGAATGTTTGCCGCCGAAAGCGCCGTTAATATTGCCAACGCCCTAATAAAAGGAACCAATTTCGACTTAGAAGCCGAGATTCAGAAAATGCGTGAAATTCGTGAACGCGTGCGACTTGGTCCGAGTACAGGCAGTATAGTAGAAGAAGCCGTCGCTAGAGATATTCCCTGGATTCGATTGGGCACCAATTCGTTGGTACAATTGGGTTATGGCATCAACCAAATGCGATTTCAGGCCACCATTACATGTAAAACCAGCAATATTGCGGTATCAATTGCCTGTAACAAGGAAGAAACCAAACGCATGCTTGACAATGCTTCTATTCCGGTGGCGAGTGGAGGAATCTGCGTTGATGAAGCCGATTTGGAAGCGACCATTAAAAAAATTGGATATCCAATTGTTTTAAAACCGTTGGACGGCAATCATGGAAAAGGCGCTTCGATCAATGTTACCAATTGGAAGGATGCCGTGGCAGGATTGGAATATGCGCAAAAGTATAGTCGCAGAATTATCGTCGAAAAATTTATTACCGGGTTTGATTTTCGGGTGTTGATCATCGATAACAAATTGGTAGCCGCCGCCAAACGCGTTCCAGCCAATGTTCTTGGAAACGGAACAGATTCTATTCAACAACTAATCGATACGATAAACCTAGATCCTAGACGTGGTTACGGACATGAAAATGTATTAACTCAAATAGATGTAGATCGCGATACGCTAGACTTACTTCAAAAATTAGAGTACAACTTAGACAGCATTCCTAAAAAAGGGGAAACTGTTTATTTAAAATCAACCGCGAATTTGAGTACAGGCGGTACTTCAGTGGATGTTACTGACATGATGCATCCAGAAAATGTGTTCTTGTGTGAACGAATTTCGCGCGTCATCGGACTCGATATCTGCGGGGTTGATATTATGGCCGAAAATTTAACCCAACCGCTAAAAGAAAATGGTGGCTGCATATTGGAAGTCAATGCTGCGCCTGGTTTTAGAATGCATTTGGCGCCCTCTGAAGGATTACCAAGAAACGTGGCGTCTCCAGTTATCGATATGTTGTACCCTCTTGGAAAACCAAGCCGTATTCCGATTATCGCTGTAACTGGAACCAACGGAAAAACCACTACAACCAGACTTTTAGCTCATATTGTAAAAAATAATGGGTTTAAAGTTGGATTTACAACTTCAGATGGCATTTACATTCAAAACCACATGCTGGAAAAAGGCGATACCACCGGACCTATGTCTGCCGAATACATTTTAAAAGATCCTACCGTAGAATTTGCGGTTCTAGAAACGGCGCGTGGTGGGATACTTCGATCCGGATTGGGTTTCAGCCGCTGCGACATTGCGGTTGTCACCAATATTCAAGAAGACCATTTGGGGTTGAACGACATCCACACGCTTGACGATTTGGCCCGTGTGAAAAGTACGGTGGCTAAAAGTGTCAAAAAAGACGGCTGGGCCATCCTTAATGCCGAAGATGAACAATGCGTAAAGATTGGAGAAGACCTCAGATGTAATGTGGCTTTTTTTAGCATGGACGAAGAAAATCCATTAATAAAAAGATTGAGTAAAGAAGGCAAAATAGTCTGTGTTTATGAAAATGGGTTTATTACTGTTAAGAAAGGCGAGTGGAAAATTAGGATCGAACGGGCTACTCATGTTCCGTTGACTATGGGAGGGAAAGCAAAATTCATGATTGCCAATGTCTTGGCGGCTACATTAGCCGCATACTTGTGGGGATTCAAAACGGAGGACATCAGCCTGTCTTTACAAACGTTTATTCCGAGTGCTGCACAGACGCCTGGTCGTATGAACATTTTCGAATTTAAAAAATTTAAAGTATTGATTGATTTTGCACACAATGCATCAGGATATTTGGGTGTGGAAGATTTTTTACTAAGCGTTGTGGCCAATAAAAAAATCGGAATCATTGCGGGTGTCGGTGACCGTCGCGATGAAGATATTAAAGAATGTGCCAAAATTGCGGGCAGGATGTTTGACCACATCATCATTAGGCAAGAAAAACATTTGCGCGGCAGAACAGAGGAAGAAATAATCAACCTGATTTTAGAAGGAATTTCAGAATCTGGGAGAAACGTAACCCACGAAATCATTCCAAAAGAAGTCGAAGCCATCAAACACGCGATCAATAGCGCCGAAGAAGGAACTTTTATCACTGCTTTGAGCGATGTAGTTACGAATGCTATTGAGATTGTTCAAGAATATCTTGACAAAGAAAATGAGCAAGGTCTTATCTAAACTTATCACTAAAACAAGGCAGGTCAGCAGACCAATTTAATCGCTGACCGTGACTTTTCAAATTTTATTTACAAAAATACAATGAATCAATTTTATGTTCTTTTACTAAGCTGCTTGACGGCATTAATCTCATTCGGACAGTCCAAAAAAATCACGCTGGAAGATGGAGTCTTGCAACAAAACCGACAATTTAGGGCAGATAAATTACTTGGATTCCAATGGATTCCTAACACAAACAACTATAGTTATTTTACCGATTCGGGAAAAAAATTGATGCTAGGTAATACTTCTAACTCAAACGCGACCGAATTGGTTACTTTGGCCGACTTGAACAAAAGCCTCAGTTCTGATCTAAAAACTTTTTTTGGTTTGGAATGGAAAGATGTCAATACAATTTTAATTGCGAATGGCATTAAATTCTACCAATACAACGTCAACAACAAATCTGGAAAGTTGGTCGCTACCTTTTCCGATCTTGCGGAAAACCAAACTTACGATGGGGCAAAAGAAAATATAGCATTCACAGAAAACAACAACCTTTATTATCTCGATAATAACCAACAGAAAATTGCAGTAACAAACGATACCAACCAGGCCATTGTATCAGGACAATTTTTTGCCCGAAGTGAATTCGGAATTACGGGCGGCATTTTCTGGTCGCCCAAATCAAAATACCTTGCCTTCTATCAAAAAGACCAAAGTGAAGTCGCCGATTATCCAATTCTAGACATCAATGAAACACCAGGCAAATTGGAAAATATCAAATATCCAATGATCGGCCAGAAAAGCGAAAAACCAAGTGTTGGTATCTATAATTTAGCTTCCAAAAAAACAGTCTATATCAAACCCAGCGGCAATAGTGACGATTATCTCACCAATTTATCCTGGACACCTGATGAAAAATTTGTACTAATTGCCGAATTAAATCGAGGTCAAAATGACATGAGTCTGAATGTGTATGATGCACAAACAGGTGCTTTCATTAGAACGGTCACCAGTGAAAAAAACTCCAATTGGGTAGAACCGGAACACGCTGCTTATTTTCCCAATCCAAAATCAAATAATTTCGTTTGGTTTAGCGAAAAAGACGGCTTTCAAAACTTATATTACTATTCTATTGAAGGCAAATTAATCAGACAATTGAGCCATAATAAATTCCCAGCCAGAGAAATTTTAGCAAATAATGCTGCCGGAACCGAAATTTATTTTACCGCAACGGGAGAAAATCCTACCAATATGTTAGCCTATAAAATCGATTTAGCGGGGAAGCAAACGTTGATCACCAAAGATTCCGGAACCCATTCGGTAGCGGTTAGCACTGATGGAAACTGGTTTTTTGACGAGTACTCCAACCATGATATCCCATCAAGATCGTTACTTTATGATAAAAAATTGAAAGCCAAAATCCTTTTAGAAAGCAAAAACAAATATGAAGGATATCAAATTGGCACTTCTGAAATTAAAACCATTAAAGCGGCAGATGGAACAACCGATTTGTACACCCGTCTGATCAAGCCCAGCAATTTTGATCCCAATAAAAAATATCCTGTCTTGGTTTATGTATATGGCGGACCGCATGCCCAGATGATCACTAATTCTTACCTCGATGGCGCCAATCTTTGGATGTATTGGATGGCAGAACAAGGTTATCTGGTTTTTACGGTTGACAATCGCGGTTCGGACAATCGGGGGTTTGCTTTCGAAAGTATAATTCACGGAAGATTGGGCGTTCACGAAATAGACGATCAGCTGAAAGGCGTGGATTATTTGAAATCACTGCCTTATGTTGATGGGAATCGTTTGGCACTTCATGGTTGGAGCTTTGGAGGATTTATGACCACCTCTATAATGTTGCGCAAACCCGATGTTTTTAAAGTGGGAGTTGCGGGCGGCCCGGTAACTGACTGGAAATATTATGAAGTGATGTATGGCGAACGTTATATGGATACACCCACAGAAAATCAAAAAGGTTTTGATGAAGCCAGTACACTAAATTATGTCAAGGATTTAAAAGGCAAATTGCTGCTGATACACGGAACAAGTGATGATGTCGTCGTGATGCAAAACAATTTAATGTTGGTGAAAAAGTTCGTGGAAGCCGGAAAGCAAGTCGACTTTTTTGCCTATCCAATGCACAAACACAACGTAATTGGCAAAGATCGTGTGCATTTGATGACCAAAGTTCTGAATTATATTATCGAAAACAATAAGTAATATTAAAGCGTTTAATAGCAAAATTAGATTACTTCCGTTCCTAAAGAGTTTTGCTCAGGAGACCTGTTAAAAAAAATCCAAATTCGAAGTGTCAAGTTTTGAATTTGGATTTTCTGTTTTAAACCGCAATAATGACTATGTTTTCTGTGGTTTTTTTCTAGCCGCGGGAAACAATACGTTGTTCAGAATCAGCCTAAAGCCTGGTGAATTGGGATGCAAGTCCAACACGGTTGGTTCATCGCCTACCCTGTGCTGGTAATCTTCTGGATCGTGCCCACCGTAAAAGGTGAAAAAGCCTTTTCCTTTTTGCCCGTGAATGTAACGCGCCTCATCATTGAGTTGGTTTTCGCCCAATATCAAAACATTGGTCTTAATTAAAGAACGGTCAAAAGCGGTGGTTTGTCCCATAAAACCTTTGATTAATTGGGTATGATTTTGACACAACATGCTGGGAATTACATCCCATTTGGCCGAAAAATCCATTAGAGTGAAGTAATCTTTTTCAAAGGGGATTTTTCGCTTTTCGGTCATATCTATATCTGAAAACTCGTAATGTTCCGGCTTTCTATCTAAGATAAAATTTTTAAACACAAAGGTTTTAGTATAGTCTATTTTGGATTGATAATTGGCGTCGCTTCCATCGCCATCAAACATCGGCTCACAAATATCAACACCGTCAGCGGAAAGGGCAATGTCAAAACTATCGGTCGCTGAACACATGGCAAACATAAACCCGCCACCAATGACAAAATCTCTAATTTTTTTGGCTACGGCGAGTTTCTCTTGAGAGACTTTGGCATAACCCAATTTTGTGGCTAAAGTTTCAGCTTCCTTTTTCTGATCAATATACCACGGGGCATTGCGATAAATTCCGAAAAACTTTCCATATTGACCCGTAAAATCTTCATGATGCAAATGCAGCCAATCGTATAATAGCAGCTGATCACTCAAAACTTCTTCATCGTAAATGGGCGTAAATGGAATTTCCGCATAGGTTAAAACCATAGTAACTGCATCATCCCATGGCTGTTTCCCTTTAGGGGTATATACAGCAATTTTTGGTGCTTTTTCAAGTACTACCGTTTCCATATTTTGAGACGGGCTAGAAATTTCCAGCAAAATTTGATTGGCTTCCGCATCAGATAAAATTTCAAAACTAACCCCTCTAATTTGACATTCTTTTCTGATTTCGGCTGCATCGGGTAGCAAAAAAGATCCGCCACGATAATTGAGTAACCAGCTGGCTTTGTATTTCTTATCCAAACACCAATAGGTTATACCGTAAGCTTTTAGGTGGTTTTTTTGGGTTGTCTCATCCATAGGCAATAAAACAAAACTGGCCTTTACAGAAAAAGAAAGTAAAAAAAATAAAATATAGAAAGAATTTTTAAACGACATTATTTTTTAATTTGCTTCGACAATTTGGTTGAACGAATGTCAAAGATAACAGTATTTATGTGAAGAAAATTATAAATAATCAAACGGCATTCCACCTTAGGCAACGAAGTAACCTTTGGCGCACTCGCTAAATTCAGCATCAAAAAACAAAAATTAAAATTTTTAAGTAAATGGAAATCAGGTAATTAATTTTTATTATTTTTAATAATAATTTGATTATTTTTAGCCGGCGTAATCCAACCATCATGAAAAAAAAATATCCAACCTTTATTATTGCAATTGTGGCCCTGCTTTTTTGGAATGCCTTAGCAGCACAATGCATAACCAAACCCGAAGTTGTTGCAACCCTTCATTGCAGGGCACTTTCAGACCTGAATCTTACAAGTCCAAATTATAAAAGAACAACGGGTAATCCACCTTTAGAAATTTCTACCATTACACCTGCATCTCAGGCAATTTGCTCGGGAAATTCAATTACGCCAATTACTGCGACCAATCCAAGTATAGACGGCGCATTGCGTTTTGATGCTGTAGCCGGCGGTGCAACCACGTATTTTGACGGACCGCAATCTGGAGTGTACTTTGATCTCACCAATTCGGGTGCCACCCCGCTTCGGATTTGTGGATTTCGCATCACCGCCTTCACTTCAGCAAACACATCCGTTGACCAACAGGCTACGTTTAGCTTTTACAAAACTACTACGGCCACAACCGCGAGCGGCAACTATAACAATGCGTCTCAATGGACCAATCTTGCAACAGGGGCAAAGGCTTTTCCTCCGACCTTAGCCAACAATGGCTATCTATTTAATGTCAATCTTATTGATAATGGCTTTACGCTAGCCGCTGGTGCTGCTACCGGAGTTTATATTCTTTGTGATGCCGGTTCCTCTTCGTTTAGACTAGGTATTCGCTCTTTAGCCACCACAACGGGTTCCCTTTCAAACGCCAACCTGACTTTAAATCCACTGGTACGCGCTACCTCACAATTTACTACGGACAACCAACCCAACGGATTTTACGGCGACGTTTTTTACCATACCCAGACGTATGGATTTTGGGAACGCGATAATTTTGAAAATATAATCGGAAATATCGCTTCGCCTGACTTAAATAGCGGAGTATCACCATTTCCGATTTCGGATATGCTACTTAATACGTCAGGGATTCCGCAAATAGCCAACTACACCATCACTTCTTACAACGTTTATGGGACAAAATATACGATGAACGCAGCGGTAACTGTAAAACCCATTCCGATCAATACGGTAACGCAGCTAGGAAATACCCTGACTGCAGATGAAATTGGCGCATTCTACCAATGGTTTGAATGTGGAAGCGGCAATCATGTTCCTGTATTGGGTGCTACCGAACAGACTTACACACCGCCGTCAAATGGAAATTATGGCGTGACGATAACTTTAGAGGATTGTCCGATTGATTCAGATTGCAGGACTGTGGTTTTGAGTAATAGCGCCTTTAATGCCGGAATTCCATTTTCGGTATATCCAAACCCGAATAACGGCCATTTCAAAGTAAACGTTCCCGTCATTTGCCAATTTTCGTTGGTGAACCAATTGGGACAAATCGTCCATAAATTCTCAGTCGATGCAATCGGAGAGTCGATAATTACTATTGAAAACCTATCAGACGGAGTTTATTATTTAAAAAGCGAAACAAATCAAGGCAACACTGTAAGCAAAAAAATAGTTGTTCAGAATAATTAGAACGGCACGTCACTGTCGTCATCCGAATGGTTTAAATGACTGCCAAATGCTTCGTTAGGTGAAGGCAGATTTTTGGTAGTAAACGGATTGTCTTCATGATTCATTTTCGATGGCAGGTCATCATAATTGCCACCGTAATCCTCCAGATTGTCAAATTTACCCAGATTTCCGATAAACTTCAAACGGATACTTTCGAGAGATCCGTTACGGTGTTTGGCAATGATAAACTCTGCCTGCCCTTGCGTAGGGGTGTGCTCGTCATCATCCCATTCGTCAATTTTATAATATTCCGGGCGGTAAATAAACGACACTATATCGGCATCCTGCTCAATGGCCCCCGATTCCCGAAGGTCAGAAAGCAAAGGGCGTTTGCTCGATCCGCGGGTTTCCACAGCGCGCGACAATTGCGACAATGCGATGACCGGAACGCTGAGTTCTTTAGCCAATGCTTTTAAGTTTCTGGAAATCGTAGAAATTTCTTGTTCCCGATTCCCCATGCCTTTTCCATTATTACCTCCGGCGGTCATCAACTGCAAATAATCCACAATGATCAACTTTATACCGTGTTGTGAAGCCAAACGTCTTGATTTGGCTCTCAAATCAAATATCGAAAGTGAGGGCGTATCATCTATAAACAAAGGTGCCTTTTCTAGATTTTTAACTTTAATGCTGAGTTGTTCCCATTCGTGTTTCTCTAATTTTCCGGTACGTAATTTTTCTGAAGACAAACCGGTTTCGGAAGAGATTAAACGCGTGATTAACTGCACAGAAGACATTTCTAATGAAAACAATGCCACGGGGTGCCCAAAATCTATTGCGATATTTCTTGCCATTGATAGCACGAACGCTGTTTTACCCATACCCGGACGTGCCGCTATAATGATCAGATCGCTAGGTTGCCATCCTGAGGTAATTTTATCGAGCTTTTCGAAGCCCGTGGCAATTCCGCTTAATCCTTCCTTTCCTGCAATTTCTTCAATGCGTTTTTTAGCCTGAATCACCAAACTTTGCGCGGTTTCAGAACTGCGTTTGATATTGCCTTGGGTCACTTCGTATAGTTTGGATTCGGCTTTATCAAGCAAATCAAAAACATCCGTCGTTTCGTCATAAGACTCTTCAATGATTTCTGATGAGATTTTGATCAAACTGCGCTGGATGAATTTCTGAAGAATAATCCTAGAGTGAAACTCAATGTGTGCTGACGAAGAAATTTTTTGGGTAAGTTGAATCAGATAAAAATCACCTCCGGCCAGCTCAAGTTTAGCATTCTTTTTTAACTGGGCCGATACTGTTAATAAGTCAATGGGCTGCGTGTCTGTGAATAACTGGACAATCGCTTCAAAAATATGTTTGTGGGCCTCTTTGTAAAAGGCATCCGGCTGCAGAATATCGATTACTTCGTCAACTCCTTTTTTATCAATCATCATGGCGCCCAATACCGCTTCTTCAAGTTCAAGTACCTGCGGCGGGAGCTTTCCTTTTTCTAGATTGATTATCGTGGTTTTGTCTACGCGAATGGGATTGATATTTCTGAAATTTTCCATACTGCGAATGTAAAGAAAATTTAAAAAATGAACTGTTAGAGTTATTACAAAAAGCTGTTGATAAATACTTCTTTTTTGTTTATAAGTCAAAAAAAATCCGAAACTATTGGGCTTCGGATTAAACGGTGAGAATATAGCGACTATTCCTTAAACTCGCCCATTTTACTGTATTTATCCATTCTTTGTGACACTAATTCTGTTGTTGATAAATCTTTAAGTTCGTTAAACGCTTTTGTAATATATTGTTCGACAGTTTTGAAAGTAGTTTCACGATCATAGTGTGCTCCGCCTAGAGGTTCGGGAATAATGTCATCGACTAACCTTTGTTTTTTCATGTCGGCTGAAGTCAATTTTAAGGCCTCCGCCGCCTGTTCTTTGTATTCCCAGCTTTTCCATAAGATAGACGAACAAGATTCGGGCGAAATTACCGAATACCAGGTATTTTCCATCATCAAAACCCGGTCGCCAACGCCAATTCCCAAAGCCCCACCAGAAGCACCTTCACCTACAATTACGGCGATAATGGGCGTTTTGAGCCGAATCATTTCAAAAATATTTCTGGCAATGGCCTCTCCCTGCCCGCGTTCTTCAGCTTCAAGACCAGGATAGGCACCCGGTGTGTCGATCAATGTTAAAACAGGGATTCCAAATTTCTCCGCCATTTTCATCAAACGCAGGGCTTTGCGATAGCCCTCGGGGTTTGCCATTCCGAAATTGCGGAATTGCCGCGTTTTGGTATTATACCCTTTTTGTTGCCCGACGATCATAAACGACTGGCCTCCTATTTTTCCCAAGCCCCCAATCATTGCTTTGTCGTCTTTAAAACCGCGATCGCCAAAAAGCTCAAGGAAACTTTCCCCGCACAAGGCCCGAACGTGGTCCATGGTATAGGGGCGGTTGGGATGCCGTGACAATTGAACACGCTGCCAAGCGGTCAGATTTTTGTATATTTTCCTTTTGGTCTCTTCTAATTTTTTCTCGATT
This sequence comes from Flavobacterium sp., assembly GCA_014378065.1. GTDB lineage: Bacteria > Bacteroidota > Bacteroidia > Flavobacteriales > Flavobacteriaceae > Flavobacterium. Next base: position 3,478 of record JACMOK010000145.1, on the reverse strand, counting down.
TGTTTGCAGGTGTTGGTGACATCAACATTGGATTCCAGACCAATAATTTGGCATTTATCTAACTGCTCTTCCAATTCTTTTATCGGAAGTTCAAAATCTAAATATTCCATAGGATATGTGGGGTTTAATTTTAGTTGGAACGACAAAGATAGTTTTAAATTTAAATCTGAAAAGTTTAACGATTGAAACCTTTTGAATTTTTGAGCTAATCTGACGTAGGTGAAATATGTTAGCCCCGATTGAGCCGATATCCTCGCCATGCAATGGAGAGATAAAGGAGAAAGCGGGAAAGAGCTCCAGAAAAAACTACTTTTTAAAATGTTTTACAATGCCGTTTAAAATCACCGTCGACAAAATAATCAGGGCTCCGATGTAGAAACCTGTACTCATTTTCTCCTTTTCTTCAAAAACAATCACTGCGAGCAGGATGCCATAAATAGGTTCGAGATTGATGGTTAGCATGACGGTGTAGGGACTAAGAAATTTCATGACTTTGACCGAAGCAATGAAGGCATAGGCGGTACAGACCGAACTTAAAATAGCCAAATAGAGCCAATCGGACGCTGATATTTTAAAAAAATTAACGGAGAATCCTTGCGTAAATAACATGTAAATACTCAGAAACAAAACACCGCCGAGGATTTCATAAAACGAAATCACAGCAGCATTATAGGCTTTCGCATACTTACTGTTGATTACCGAGAAAAGCGCCGACAGGAAGGCTGAAGTCAACGCCAGGAAAATTCCTTCGACGTAATGGCCTTCGACCTTGAAGATGATGCCCAAGCCGAGCACCACGATAATGCCGAAAAAAACCTCGTACCAAATGATTTTACGCCCGTTTAATAGCGGTTCTAACAACGAAGTAAAGAAAGCACCTGTTGACAAGCATGCCAAAGTAACCGATACATTCGACACTTTAATCGCTTTAAAAAACGTAAGCCAATGCAGTGCGATGATGAGGCCCGCAAATAAAAAGCCCAATAATATTTTTGGTGGTACCCGTAGCGGGAACCGATTCAAACCAACATACAATAGAATAAACACGGTGGCTATTGACATGCGATACCAAACCAGTGGCAAAGCATCGAGCGTAATTAACGCCCCAAGTACTGCTGTAAAACCCCAAACGAAAACAATGAGGTGCAGGTGCAGGTAACTTTTAATGTTATCGTTTGGCATTGCGCAACAGATAAACAGCTAATATTCCGAAAACAATATTGGGAATCCATACCGCGAGGATAGGCGGAATAGACGATTTTTCGGCCATTACTCCAAAAATTTTGTCAAAGAATACAAACGCAAAAGCAAGTAAGATTCCGATGGCCAAATTGGTTCCCATACCACCCCGGCGCTTCATAGACGACACCGCCACGGCGATAATTGTCAGAATAAATGCTGAAACCGGCACGCTGTATTTTTTATACAAAACCGTCAAATATACATTGATATTGGCGTTGCCCCGCTTGCGTTCGCGATCAATAAAATGAATCAGGTCGCCATAGCTTAGGGTTTCTGCCACATACACGGTCGGCGTCAAGTCGTCTAGATCAAATTTAAATTTGGCCTCTCTTTTGTCAGCCCGCTCAATAATATCATTCAGGTCGCCAACGGTGCGTTTGGTGTAGCCGAATAAAGTGTAGTTCTTTCTTTCGGGATTCCACTTGATGCGGTTGGCCGTGATTTTATAATCCAACTGATCGCCTTTAAACTTTTCAAGTGAAAAATTAAAAGCTGTTTTAGAAATCATATTGAAGTTGCTGACATAAATAAATTCATCATCACTAATTTGTCGGAACACGTTTGAGTTGTCGCGCATTTCTTCTTTTCCGCCACCAATGAGATAAGTATACCTAAAATTATTGTATACATCATTGGCTTTTGGCGCCAGAAAAAAACCCATGATTAAGGCACCTATCGAAACAATACTCGCGCCTATAATGTATGGTCTTAAAAACCGGCTAAAGGAGATGCCCGAACTCAGGATAGCAATAATTTCGGTGTTGTTGGCTAGTTTCGATGTAAACCAGATGATCGAAAGAAATAAGAAAATCGGGAAAAGAAAATTGGCAAAGTGAATCGTAAAGTAAAAATAATAATTGGCAATTTCAGCAAAGGGAACTTTGTTTTCAATCATTTTGTTGACCTTCTCCGAAACGTCTATAACAATGCCGATCGGAATAAACAAAAGTAACATCACGCTAAAAGTAGCTAAATATCTTTTGAGTATGTACTTGTCTATTATCGTTAGCATGGCTGGTTGTTATTGAGGGTTTCAGTGGCGTGGCATATGTTGGCCGATCATGTTTATAATCGCGGACTCATCTGTTTGACCATCATTTCTTTCCATACCCTAAAATCTCCTGCTAATATATGCTTTCTGGCTTCACGAACCAACCACATATAAAATCCAAGATTGTGAATCGTTGCAATTTGTTTGCCCAAATATTCATTGGCGGCAAACAAATGGCGCAGGTAGGCTTTGGTATATTCTGTGTCAACGAAGGTCATTCCCATTTCATCGAGCGGCGAAAAATCGGCCTCCCATTTTTTGTTTTTAATATTGATGGTTCCATGTGCCGTAAACAACATCCCGTTTCGGGCATTTCGCGTAGGCATTACACAGTCGAACATATCCACTCCCAGCGCAATATTCTCCAAAATATTAATCGGCGTACCCACGCCCATCAGATACCGTGGTTTGTCTTCGGGCAAAATATCGCATACAATTTCAGTCATGGCATACATTTCTTCGGCTGGCTCACCTACAGACAGACCGCCAATGGCATTGCCTTGCTGACCCGAATTGGCAATATATTCTGCCGACTGCATTCTCAAATCTTTATAAGTACTGCCCTGCACTATAGGAAAAAAGGTTTGTTCGTATCCGTATTTAAAGGGCAGTTTTTGAAGGTGGCTGACACAGCGATCCAGCCAGCGGTGCGTCATGTGCATCGAGCGCTGCGCATAGCGGTAATCGCACGGATAGGGAGTACATTCGTCAAAAGCCATAATGATATCGGCACCAATCGTGCGCTGAATTTCCATCACATTCTCGGGCGTAAAAAAATGATATGAACCGTCGATATGCGATTTAAACTTAACGCCCTCTTCCTTGATTTTTCTATTGGCCGAAAGCGAATACACCTGATACCCGCCAGAATCAGTCAAAATATTGCGATCCCAATTCATAAATTTGTGCAGCCCGCCGGCTTTCTCCAGAATTTCGGTTTGCGGCCGCAGGTACAAATGATAGGTATTGCCAAGAATAATATCGGGATTGATTTCTTCTTTAAGTTCGCGTTGGTGTACGCCTTTCACCGAAGCTACGGTACCCACCGGCATAAATATCGGCGTTTCAATTACACCATGATCGGTCGTAATGGTTCCGGCGCGCGCTTTGGATTGCGGATCTTTTCGTAATAAATCAAATACCATAGTAGCGTTTTTGAGTCGGCAAAGATAAATTAATTACAAG
>JACMOK010000144.1 GCA_014378065.1 Flavobacterium sp. | reverse complement strand
TCCTGCATATCCTTTCAAGACAAAAATCGAATTATTGTAATTATCGGTCAAGAAAATAGCAATTTTTTGAAAAAAAACATCCTGTTTATAGGTCGGTTTAAAAGGAAATTTTTTCTGTAAAAGACTATAAAACAAGGAGGAATTCATTTGTGTTTATTTGTATGCAAAGTAAGGAAAGAATTTCAATATCAATGGCAATGGCAATGGCAATTTTCAATTGTAATATTGGATTTCTAATATTTAATTTCGCATTCTCGTGACCTTTGAAATTAAAATTGATTTTTGTTATTGCCATTGAAATTGATTAAGTTTGCAACTATGTCCATTAACACTACTATTACCGATAAAAAATACAAAAAACTCTCTCTTCAAGTTTACTTGACGGGGCTTTCGTTTTGTGTTTTTGATACTTTAAATCACAAGGTGCTTTCAGTGAAGGAAATCCATTTTGATACCTTTCACAAAGCTACCAAAATCGAAGAATTGTTTGGCGAAGCTTTCAGAGAAAACGCCGAACTAAAGGATTCTTATGATGAAATATTGGTGATTCACAACAACAATCTTTCTACTTTTGTTCCTGAACCACTTTTTGACGAGCACTTTTTAGGTAGTTATTTGCAATACAATACGAAGGTTTTTGATACTGATTTTTTTGCTTTCGACGAAATTCAAAATCACCAAATGAACACCGTTTACATTCCGTATGTGAATATAAATAATTTTTTTATTGACCAATTTGGTTCTTTCGATTACAAACATGCCAATAGTATTCTAGTTACAAAACTTTTAGTTGCCTCCAAAAACAATGACGACAAAAAGATGATCGTCAATTTCAATCCAGGTCATTTTGAAATTGTTGTAATTCAAAACCAAAAATTATATTTATTCAATTCTTTCGATTATCAAACGCCAGAAGATTTTCTGTATTATTTGCTTTTCACTGCCGAACAATTGAATATGAATCCCGAGAATTTCAAATTGGAATTATTGGGAACCATTGCTGAAGAAGACGATTTTTACCAATTGGCTTACAAATACATTCGAAATGTATCTTTGTTTGATGTATCGAATTTGCAGAAAAACAATATTTTTTCAACTGCCCAAAATCAGAAACATTTTATTTTATTTCAATCGTGAGAATCATTTCAGGTAAATATAAAGGAAGACGCATTTTTCCGCCCAAAGGACTCCCCGTTCGCCCTACAACTGATATGAGTAAAGAAGCATTATTCAATGTCTTGAACAACCATTTCAGTTTTGAAGGCTTGAAAATACTGGATTTATTCGCAGGAACCGGAAATATAAGTTTCGAATTTGCCTCTCGTGGCAGTACTCCCATCACTTCTGTTGATGCTGATTTTGGTTGCGTAAAATTCATCAAGCAAGTTGCTGCGGAATATGATTTAAACATTGCGGCCACAAAAAGTGATGTTTTTACTTTTTTGGAACGAAACAAAGCGAATTACGACATTATTTTTGCAGATCCACCTTATGCTTTAGATCAAAAGACTTTCGATAAAATCGTCTTGACCGTTTTCGATAAAAACACGCTGCAAGAAGACGGAATGATGGTAATTGAACATTCCAAATACACGAAACTCGACCATTTGATTCATTTTTCTTTCAAGAAAAGTTATGGAGGTTCGATTTTTAGTTTCTTCGAAATAAAAAAATCTACTGACGAAGAAATTGATGATGAAGAGTTGTTTTCAGATTCTGAAGAGGAATAATTTTACACAGTCGTATAAAAAAATTACCGCAAATTCGTAAATTTAAATGTGTTTTAAAATTTGCGAACTTGCGGTTTAATAAAAAAGCAGACCTATAAGCCGGATTTTGTCGCCAATAAATGGAGCCTTATCATTTATCTAGTCCCGATATTACTATCGGGATCAATCTTTCTACCCTTCGACAACGGGCGAGAACCCTTAAATGCCGATATACTTGAAATTTCACCGCATAGAGTTTACCTGGTTTCACTACAGCATTACCTGTACATACTTTCTGTTGCACTTGTCCTAGAAGACTCTGAAATAAATTCAGAGTCAACCGACGGGCGTTACCCGCTATGCTTCTCTGTGGTGTCCGGACTTTCCTCCCCAATAAATTGCGGCGATAAGGCGGTCTGCGGCGCAAAAGTAAGGATTTTACAGTTTAGAATACCGCTTTTTGATTTTTGATTTTTGCATAGTCATTGAAATTGCAATTGATATTGTTTTTTAGAATTTGGAATTTGCTTTTTGATTATTCAAAACCTATATTTGCTAACCAATAAAAATATATGGAACAATTTGTAGTATCGGCACGTAAATATCGTCCGCAAACATTTAATGATGTTGTGGGGCAAAAAGCCATTACCAGCACTTTGTTGCACGCCATAGAGAGCAATCATTTGGCTTCTGCCCTATTGTTTACTGGCCCTCGTGGAGTTGGAAAAACAACTTGCGCCCGGATTCTTGCCCGAAAAATCAATCAACCTGGTTATGACGATCCGAATGAAGATTTTGCTTTCAATGTTTTCGAATTGGATGCTGCTTCCAACAATTCAGTAGATGATATTCGGAATTTAATTGACCAAGTTCGGATTCCGCCACAAACTGGACGATACAAGGTGTATATTATTGACGAGGTTCATATGTTGTCTTCGGCAGCTTTTAACGCTTTCTTGAAAACGTTAGAAGAACCGCCAAAACACGCCATTTTTATATTGGCCACGACCGAAAAACACAAGATAATTCCAACGATACTTTCTCGTTGCCAGATATTCGATTTCAAAAGAATTACCGTAAAAGACGCCAAAGAACATCTTGCCGAAGTGGCTTTCAGCCAAGGCGTAACTTGCGAAGACGATGCTTTGCACATTATTGCCCAAAAAGCGGATGGTGCAATGCGTGATGCTTTGTCTATTTTTGATCGAGTGGTTTCGTATTGTGGTACTAATTTAACGCGTCAAGCTGTCACTGAAAACCTGAATGTGCTAGATTATGAAACTTATATCACGGTAACCGACTTGATTTTGGAAAACAAAATCCCAGAATTACTGATTGTTTTCAATGATATACTTGCCAAAGGATTTGATGCACATCATTTTGTTTCTGGATTGGCTACACATTTCAGAGATTTATTAGTATCCAAAACTCCTTCGACATTATCGTTGTTGGAAGTGGGCGAACAAGCTCAAAAATTATACGCAATTCAAAGTCAAAAAGCGTCTCAAGATCTCTTATTAAAAGGAATTGAAATTGCCAATGATTGTGATTTGAAATACAAAGTCAGCCAAAACCAGCGACTACTTGTTGAGCTTTGCCTAATGCAACTCGCCTCCATCACTTTTGATGGAGAAAAAAAAAAGTTGAACAATTTATAATTCCACCCACTTATTTTAGGAAAAACGATTATTCGATTGTTGAAGAAAAACAGGTTACAGACAGCAGAAAGCAGTCGACAGAAGTCAGTTTGCAGAATACAGAATTAAAGCTGGAAGTTGCAGAACCAAAAGTGGAAATTAGTAATTCAGACATAGTTGTTTTAACTGGAATTCCAAAATCATCTACCTCAAACGTTCCTGAAGGCCACAAAGTTTCTGCATTGTCTCTCTCGAGCATTCGTGCTAAAAGAGAATTATTGGAAAACAATAAAGGAATTGTAAAAGAAGAAGTCCGTCTTCCTACCGAAGCTTTCAACGACACAGATATGTTGTTGCAATGGAACAAATATGCCCAACGATTGAGCGATAAAGGACACAAAATAATGGAAT
>JACMOK010000143.1 GCA_014378065.1 Flavobacterium sp. | reverse complement strand
TTTTCAAATATATTAAAAAATTCTTACAAATCATCAAAAGGGCTTTTTATTTGTTGGATACTTTTGGTACTCACATGGGTATATATTTCAGTGGTTTTAATACTGCTATACCCCAATAATTCTTGTATATAACGCAGATCGGTTCCGCTATCTAGTAGATGAGTGGCGTAACTATGTCTCAACCAATATAGTGTAGCTGGTTTTGTCAATTTTATAAGACTTATTTATTATTTCTTTCGCCATGGCAGCGAATTTGCCAAAGGTTCTAATTTAAAGCGTACTCTGTTTTCAGTTGTATCCGGAATGTGCCACACTGTTTTTTGCTTACTCCATCTCGCTCCCTCTATGTGTTTTACCTGCCTGCCGGCAGTCAGGTACGGACGATTAAATCAGCCTTTTTTTATCAAAATAAACTGCAATTCTACTTTCGTTTATATATTTTATCATTTTTGCTGTCCAGTTCATAAAGTGAATTTTTGTCATTTGTAGAATAATTTTTTTATTGTATCGTCTGTTTATTAATACCTAATTTCAAATCTTTAATCTCTCTTTTTAACTCCAAAAACATTTCTGTCACACTTGCCGTTTCCGTTAATTGCTGTTTTTCATCTGTAAGTCCAATGTTGCACACGTATTCCCAAATTTCAAGAATGTCAGAAACCTTGACTTCATAAACTGGATAAAAACTATTGTCTGATTCCACAAACAGTACATTTTTTTTGTTTTTATTCAATCGCTTGTACACCATGCCTTCACTTTTGGTGATCAGTATATAGGTCTTGCCATCATTGACGTCTCCTAACTTTTCAATATACCGCCCAACGATGATGGAACCATCTGCATGTGGTGGCATCGAATCTCCTTCCACTGGAAAACCCCTGTGCTTCCCCGAGCCCAAAAACGGCAATGAAATCTGTTGCAGACTTTCAATATATTCCGGATCGGCATACCCATTCAAATACCCGGCTTTTACTTTTTGTGTAACGACTTCAATAAAGTTATCTCCCTTGTTATCTACCGTAATCGGCAACACCAATCTGTTACTTTCTAATTGCAACAAATCATCTAACGGTATTTTTCTCACATCCACAGATAGCAATAAGTCTATACTTATGTGGTAATAATGCGCTATTTTCTTCAGTATTTCATACGGAGCTTCCGAGGTTCCGTCTTCATATTTGACATACCTGCCCCTGGTTATCGCTAACGACTCCGCCAGCTTTTCCTGCGAAATTTTTTGTTGCACCCTAAGGTTCCTGATGTTGTCGGAAAATAAAGACATAGGTATTTTGTTATAATTTGTAACAACAAATATAATCAAATTTGTTATCATCTGTACTAATTTTGTAAAGTATAAAAAACGAAAAGAAGATGGAAAGAGCAATTGTACATATGGATTTAGATACTTTTTTTGTGTCCTGCGAAAGACTGGGAAATTCAAAACTGGAAGGAATCCCTTTGATTATTGGTGGCGGGGATCGAGGTGTCGTGGCATCTTGTTCCTATGAGGCCCGGACTTTCGGAGTGCGTTCCGCAATGCCTATTAAAATGGCACTCCGCCTTTGTCCGCAGGCAAAAGTGATGAAAGGCGATATGGAACTGTACTCCAAATTATCGCATGACGTAACCGAAGTGATCCAAGAAAAAGCACCAATTGTGGAAAAAGCCAGCATCGATGAATTTTACCTCGATATTACCGGTATGGATAAATTTTATGGAGGCTACAAATGGACCAACCAACTGGCACAATCCGTTACTAAAGAAACAGGATTACCAATAAGTTTTGCACTATCGGTTAACAAAACCGTTTCCAAAATTGGTACCGGCGAAGCCAAACCCAAAGGAAACTTGGAAATACCGGAAAATAAGGTACGGTCTTTCTTAAATCCGCTTTCCATTCAAAAAATACCCATGGTGGGCGATGTGACTTTTCAACTGTTATCCAGAATTGGAATCCGTACCATTCAAACCCTTTCAGAAATGCCTGCCGAAGTTTTACAACGAATGATCGGTAAAAATGGCATCGACATCTGGAAGAAAGCCAATGGCATCGATAACAATCCGGTGGAACCGTATACCGAACGGAAATCCATTTCAACGGAACATACTTTTAGCCAGGATACCATTGACATTCCAAAACTAAAATCAATACTGATTGGAATGGTAGAGAAACTGGCCTTTCAGTTGCGCTCCGAAGAATGGCTGACTTCCACGGTAGTTATTAAAATACGGTATTCCAATTTTGATACTGAAACCAAACAATGCAAAGTCCCCTACACCTCAGCCGATCACATGCTGACCAAATCCGTTACCGATTTATTTGATAAAGTATACCAGCGCCGCATGCGACTAAGATTGATTGGAATTCGTTTCAGTGGACTCGTTCGTGGAACCTATCAAATCAATTTATTTGAGGACACCGAAGAAATGTTGTCGTTATATCAAGCTATGGATAGAATGAAAAGCCGTTATGGTTTTGATGCCGTAATGCGGTGTGCCGGAGCAAGCTTCAAACCCAATAACAAATCAGAAATTTTAAAACGCAAAATATAATCCCATGTACCTCAACTGTCATTCTTTTCATTCGCTGCGCTACGGCACCATTCCGTTGTTAGATCTTATCCAACAGGCGGTTAGTTGTGGGGTTAAGACAATGGCATTAACAGATATTAATACGGTTACCGGTATCTATGATTTTACAAAAGCATGCCACGAACTTAAGATAAAACCAATAGTGGGTATCGAATTTCGCTGCAACCATCAACTGCGTTATATCGGTTTGGCTAAAAATGCCGATGGGCTCGCCGAAATGAACCGCTTTCTGACCAAACATAATTTCGAAAATAGCCCTTTACCAATATCCGCTCCTGATTTTAAAAAAGTAGTCATTATTTATCCTTTCGAAAATAAACCAGCGAAATTAAAAGACTATGAATATATAGGCATTGCTCCGGATCAGCTTCCCAAGTTGTTTCTTTCGGAATGGAAGGCTTTGCTTGACAAAATGGTAGTTTTGCAATCCGTCACCTTCCGTACCAAAAGAGAATTCAACCTGCATAAAATTCTTCGAGCTATCGATACCAATGTGATCTTGTCCAAATTGACTGTGGATGATTCTTGTAAAACTTCGGAAGTAATGATTCCTTTGGAGGAACTGCTTTCAAAATTTGGGGAGTATCCGCAAATTATTGAAAATACGCAGAAACTGATGGATCAGTGTCATTTTGAATTCGACTTCAAAACACCCAAAAACAAAAAGTACTATTCCGGAAGCAGGGAAAGCGACATGCAGCTTTTGACGAAGTTGGCTCACGAAGGATTAATCAAAAAGTACGGTGCCGATAATCCGCAAGCAACAGCACGAGTGGAAAAAGAATTAAAGGTGATAGACCAACTGGAATTCAGCGGCTATTTCCTCATCACCTGGGACATCATTAGATACAGTATGAGCCAGGGATTTTTGCACATCGGTCGCGGTAGTGGAGCCAATAGTATCGTGAGTTACTGCCTTGGAATCACGGACATCTGCCCTATTGAACTGGATTTGTATTTTGAACGCTTCCTGAATGTAAACCGCAAGAGTCCCCCTGATTTTGACATTGACTGGTCCTGGAAAGAACGCGACACCATTCTCCAATACATTTTTGATACTTACGGTACCGATCACGTTGCTTTTTGCGGAACCAATGTTGAATTTAAATACCGTTCTATCTTCAGGGAAGTGGGTAAAGTTTTTGGTTTGCCTAAAGAAGAATTGGATGCATTGGCCAAAAACCCAATGGCGTTACATGATAAAAACCCAATAGTAAAGTTAGTTCAGGAATACGGGATGTTGCTCGAAAAATACCCAAATCAACGCAGCATGCATTCCTGTGGGATCCTGATCTCCGAAGAACCCATAACCAATTACACGCCACTAGAAATGCCTCCGAAAGGGTTTCCAATCGTTTTGTTCGACATGCACATTGCCGAGGATATTGGTTTTGAAAAGTTTGACATCCTGAGTCAGCGCGGGATCGGTCATATCGATGACAGTGTGAAATTGATTGAAAAAAATCAGGGAATTAAAGTCGATATCCGGGATACTGCTATATCAAAAAATGAGGTTAAAGCCAATCACTTTTTGAGCCATGGAAAAACAATTGGATGCTTTTATATCGAAAGCCCGGCCATGCGCGGCTTATTGCGCCGTCTGAAATGCGATAACTACAAAACCTTAGTAGCAGCCTCCTCCATTATCCGCCCGGGTGTTGCCCAATCCGGTATGATGAAAGAATATATTTTCAGGCACAACCATCCCGATAAGTTCGAATATTTTCATGACGTTTTTAAAGAACAGTTAGGCGAAACCTATGGGGTGATGGTCTATCAGGAAGACGTCATTAAAATTGCCTTACATTATGCAGGACTTCCGGCAGCTGATGGGGATATTCTGCGTCGAGCCATGAGTGGGAAAGGACGTTCTAAAGCTAATTTGCAAAAAGTCAAGGACAATTACTTTGCCTGCTGCGCCCAAAAAGGACATCAACTAAAGTTGAGTGAAGAAATATACCGACAAATTGAATCCTTTGCCGGCTACTCGTTCTGTAAAGCGCACTCTGCCTCTTATGCTGTCGAGAGTTACCAAAGCTTGTATTTAAAGGTCTACTACCCTATTGAATTCATGGTAGCCGTGATTAATAATCAGGGTGGTTTTTATCGTACCGAAGTATACGTACATGAAGCCAAAATGTCGGGTGCAACCATTCAGAATCCTTGTGTAAACAAGAGCGAGTATGAAACTACGGTATATGGCATCGACGTTTATTTGGGTTTCATGCTTCTGGAAGGTTTGGAAAGTAAAGTAGCTTATTTTATAGTTAAAGAACGGGAGGAACAAGGCGAATTCATCTCTTTAGAAGATTTCATCAACCGCATTCCCATCGGTATTGAAGGCATACAGATTTTGATTTTTATTGGAGCATTCCGCTTTACCGGAAAAACAAAAAACCAATTGCTGGTGATTGCCAGACTCATCTTAGTCAATTTCAAACCCGAAAACAGAAATTTGATGTTGCTACAGGAACCAATTAAAGAATATGAACTGCCCATACTCGAACGTTCTCCTTTTGAAGATGCT
>JACMOK010000142.1 GCA_014378065.1 Flavobacterium sp. | reverse complement strand
CTCGCAAATTTCCCTGAAAATTATTTTTGAGGATTTTACCAAAATTCGTTTCAGCCGAACCCGGAATTGGTCCGTAATTATTGGCTAAATCAAAATGGGTAATTCCTTTATCAAAAGCACTTTTGGCAATACTTTCAGCATTTTCAAATGAATCTACCGAACCGAAGTTATGCCATAATCCCAAGGAAATCTGTGGTAATAATAAACCACTCTTTCCACATCTATTGTATTTCATATGTATAATTTAAAATGGTACTTGTCGAGTTTCACAACGTTGTTGATGTGAGTTGATTTTATTTTGATTCAAATTTAGGATATTATTTTTAAATTCATTGGGTGTTATAGTGAATATTTCAGGTTTTAATTGATACCATTTTTCAATTGCATTGAATGGTGTTTTTACTTTAAGTTCTTTCCTTATTGAGCGGTGTCGTCTGTTAATAGTATAGAAAATTAGAAATCTAAATCAATCATTTTTCATTTCCTCTTGCTATTGATATTGGGTTTTGAGAATGGTATTATTTTTAATAGTCCCATTTACATGTTCGACCATTCTGTTTGTTTTCGGGGTAAAAGGAGTTGTAAGGCGATGTTAAATATTGTTCTCGACAGATTTTTACGTCCATTTTAGAAATCTTTTAACAAGAGTTACCTGTTTTAGATTTCAATAATCCGGTAGTGAATTGCTTCGCCTGTTCGAGCTTTGCTCTCGGGTCAAGTCCATTATCGGTAAAAATATGTGTAATTTTGAGTGGGAAAAAAGCTCAACATTTATCCATAAAATTCTCGGTATTTTACAGACTTTTATATTTAAATTTTGGTTTTCGTGATTGCTTCGCAGTTTAGCTGTTTTGTTCTCGTCAACCCCTTAAATCATTGCTCTAATGCATCTATCGATGGCGACAAAATATAGTTAAATTTGCTATTAAATTTGGGTAAATAAGTAACATTAATATGTAAGAACCCAGGTTTGTATTCTTTGAATTTCTTTGCTTTGTCCTTGTGTTCTTGAAGTATCCGATTGATTTTTTCTTTAACAAAACAACGATAAACTGAATTTCGAGATATTTTTGAATTTATTTCTAAAAGATTTTCCCAAACTTCGTAGATAGAAACCCAAGAAGATGTTCTTAAACTTATTGCCAAAGCTTTTTCTAAATCGGTCAAAGCATATTCAATATTCAAGGGTTTACAAGTAGAATCTTGAAGTATATCTCGATTTTTCCATTTTTAACTGCGAAGAAATCACGAAAACCAAAATTTTAATATACAAAATGAGTAAACAGTTTGTGCTTAAATATTAAATCTCGAAGCTAATTCAAAATTAGTTCCTGAATCGTTTTGTAATTGATGACGAATGTTTAAATTGATTCTGGCATTGGAATGATAAACTTGTTGCATAATTACTAGTGTTTGCGGTAAAACAAAAATAATCAACTTTTTTATCTTTCCCCTTCGGGGTTTTCTTTTCCGGCTATGCCTTCAAAGAAAACCCCGAAAGTGAAGAAATAATATTAACAATGCTGTGAAACTTTACACTTAGCTTTTAAAACCTTGTGACCCTTAAGTCTCCTTCTTGCCTTTACTGTCAGTTCACTGTTACTTGGGTATGGTTAAGAAGTAATCACAAACTTTCCTTTTTCACAATCAAAAACAATATGTTCGTCCATGAATAACGTATTGAAACTTCCTTTCGTAATCAAATTACAAGGTTGGTCTTGTACCGTATTTTCCGGAGTCATAATAATCATTTCGTCGCTCAATTGTATCGCCATATCGATGTCGTGAGTTGAAAGAAGAATGCACTTTCCTGTTTCTTGAGTCAGTTTTTTCAAAAGTTTAAAAAGAATAACTTTGTGTAATAAATCCAAGTGGGTAGTGGGTTCATCCAAAATGATTAAAGGCGTGTCCTGTGCCAACGCTCTTGCAATCAAGACGATTTGCAATTGTCCGTCGCTGATTTCATAATATTTTTTGGAAATCAAATGTTCGATTTGGGTTAGTGTAATTGCTTCGTTGATTTTTGCAATATCATTGTCGGTTAGTGTTCCAATCCAGTTGGTGTAAGGCTGTCTTCCCAAGGCAATAAGTTCCCAAACAGTCAAGTTACTTGGGGGTAATTTCTCGGTAAGAACAACACTTAGGTTTTGTGCCAAAGTCAAAGGGACTAGCTCGTGAATGACCTTTTCGTTCAAAAAAACTTTTCCAGAAATGGGTTTCTGAATTCCAGTTATTGTTTTTAAAAGCGTTGATTTTCCAGTTCCATTGGCACCAATCAAAGCGATTAATTTTCCTTTTTCTAAAGATAAATCAATATTTGAAGCAATGGTATTCTTTTCTTTTTTAGAAATATAGCCAATGTTTAAATTAAAAGTCTGTAAGATGATATTGTTTTCCATTAATTCATCATTTTACGTTTTCGAACCAATAACCAAATAACTATCGGCGCACCAAATAGAGAAGTCACGGCATTGATTGGCAAGGTCAAATCACTACCAGGAAGCTGTGAAATACTATCGCAAATAAGCATAATAATCGCGCCCAAAAGCAAAGTACTCCAGAATAAAACACTATGATTACTGGTTTGAAAAACCAATTTGGCGATGTGAGGAACAGCTAATCCGATAAAGGCAATTGGTCCTGCAAAAGCCGTTATGCTTCCCGTAAGAATACTGGTAGCAAGAATAAGCAATAGTTTACTTTTTTTGAAATTTAAACCTAAACTTTTGCCATAATTTTCACCTAACAATAAAGTGTTTAACGATTTTATATTCAAAATACTTAAAATCAATCCAATAAACACACAAATACTTAAAATAGTAATAGAAGTCCAAGACAGACTTCCCAAGCTTCCCATAGACCAAAAAGTGAATTTTTGTAACTGTTCGGCAGTCGAAAAATATGTCAAAACACTTACAAATGCTCCTGCAAAACTACTAAACATTAAGCCTACAATAAGTATTGACATAGTATCTCGCAAACGTTGCGAAACTAATAAAACCAAAACTAAAACTACGGTGCTACCTAGAGTCGATGCCAAAACGAGTCCGTAAGACGATAATATAATGCTTTTTAAAAATGAGGGTACGATTCCAGCTCCCAAAATCACAAATGCCACACCCAAACTCGATCCTGAACTTAAACCCAAAACATAAGGCCCGGCCAAGGGATTTCGAAATAATGTTTGCATCAATAATCCAGAAATCGACAATCCTATTCCAACTAAAATTGCAGTAATTGCTTTAGGTAAACGGTACTCGATAATAATATATTCCCAACTCGATTTACTGGCATTTCCACCTGTCAAACTTGTAAAAACCTCTTTAACTGGAATTGTAATTGCTCCAAAACTAATATTGGTAAAGAACAAAAGGAATAATCCAAATGATAACAGTAGAAAGAGGATTGGATTTCGGTTTTGCATTAATTCAATTTTTCTACAAAGGTAAATTTGTAATTGGGCAACAAATCGGGATGAAAAATTTTAATATAATCTTGTAATACTAAATCGGGGCTACAAGGGGCTAATTCATAGAAAATTGTTCCTCCAGTGGCACCAACTTTAGAATCGAAACTATAAACATTTTTGGATTTAAAAGCATGAAATTCTTTGTAATGCGGATTGGTTTTTTCAAAATCTAATAGTGTTTTGCAGGGTGTAGATGCAATCCAAAAATCGCCAGTTTGGGCTTTTTCAAATACATTCTCAAACGATAATGAAAGGCTAGCAGTACCAGTAACGTCTGCCCAAAGATATTTTCCTTTGGCATCTTTTATAAATTGTGCTACCCAACTATTTCCTCTTGCTACATACCATTGGTCTTGATACATAGCACCATAAAGCACGGTAGAAATTGGTTTTTTATTAGCAACCAATTCTAAGGATTTTTTGTAGTTTTTCACGATGGTATTAAACTGGTTGTTTGCTTCTTTTTCTTTTCCAAACAAACTACCGTATAGTTTTATCCATTCTGCTTTTCCTAGCGGCGTTTGCTCCATCCAATCCGCTTGAATTAAAATTTTAAGACCGCTTTTTTCTAAGTTTTCAAGAGTAGGGTTACTATTACCCACAGCAAATGTTACGATTAAGCTTGGATTCAAATCAATTAGTTGTTCTACATTTAATTTTTCGTTTTGTCCAATATTTTTGACCAAATTTTTATCTATTAGTGCTCTAGTTTTCTCAGAAGAAACATAATCTGTGTGCGGAAAACCAACTAATAAATTTTCAACTCCGAGCATTTCCAAAAAAGGAATATTAGTAGTCGACGTTACAACTACAGATCTCAACGGAACGGGAATTGTGTTATATTTTTTTAAACTATCAGGGACAATTCCGTTTTTTTGTTTAAGAATGTAAGTAAAGTTTTTATTAGCATCTGGCCAAGGATTAGTGACTTTGACTATCGAATATCCTTGGTATTTATAAATTGAAATGTTTTTGGCATACGCAATGCTGTTCCCCGTTTCCACCGGTTTTATACTTATAATTTCTTCCTTCTTTTTACATTGAATAAAAATTAAAAAAAGAAAGAAAATAAGAATTCTAGAAAAGTAAAACTTCATTTTATTGTTTTGTTTAAAAGGCAAAGGTAATCGATTTATAAATTTCTTGTTTATTTATTAATTCAAAAAATGAAACAAGTACTATCTTTGGCACACTAAATTCAAAAAATGATAACTCTAATTACAGGAGGCGAACGCTCGGGCAAAAGTAATTACGCCGAGAATCTAGCCAAAAATTTGTCTGAGAACCCGATGTATGTGGCAACCGCCAGAAAATGGGATGAAGACTTCAAACTAAGGGTAGACCGCCATCAAAAAAATCGGGATGCTCAATGGATAAATATCGAAAAAGAAAAACAGTTGTCCGAAATTGATTTTTCAGGCAGAGTAGCTATTGTTGATTGCGTTACTTTATGGTTAACCAACTTTTTTGTCGATACCAAAAACGATGTTGAATTATCATTAGAACAATCCAAAATAGAAATCGATGCTATAGCCAAACAGGAAAACACAACCATAATTATTGTTACAAATGAAATAGGAATGGGGGTTCACGCCGAAACACATATTGGCCGAAAATTTACCGAATTGCAGGGCTGGATGAACCAATATATTGCTCAAAAAGCCGAAACAGTCGTGTTGATGGTTTCTGGAATTCCAGTAAAAATAAAAGGATAGATTGAATAAAATAAGTTTTAAAATTTGGGCGTTACCACAAAGGTCGGGCTATTCGCTATATCTTTTGTTCCGCTATCACTTCACAAAAGGTTTCTATCCCTAACCAGACCAGAATACAAATATGACCCTAGATCAAATCATACAATTGCGCCGTGATACCCGCCATTTTACAGCGGATGAAGTGCCAGACGTTGTAATCAAAAAAGCACTCCAAGCTGGACATCACGCACCATCCGTAGGTTTGACCGATGCAACCAAATATTATCTCATAAAATCTATCGAAGTCAAAAAAGCGATAAAGAAATTATTCTTGGATTATGACAGAAAAGCTGAAAATAATACCGACAACGAGACCCAAAAACAACAATACCAAGGGTTAAAACTCGAAGCTATAGAAGATTCACCACTTGGTTTAGTTATTTGTTACGATCGATCGGTGCTCAATAAATTTACCATAGGAACCGTTGGTAGCAACGAATCTATAAAATTTAGTTCTGTTTGTGCTGCCCAAAATATATGGCTTTCGCTTACAGAACAAGGCTATTCTATGGGTTGGATTTCGATTTTAAACTATTACCAATTCAAGCAAATACTGGGTTTACCTGAAAATATAGAGCCATTGGGCTATTTTTGTATTGGTAAACCAGCAAACAATTACAATAATCAACCTATGTTGCAACAACTCGGTTGGAAACAAAAAACGGAAACCCCTTTCGTAGAAGAAATTAAGGTTGTGAATCAAAATAATGATGTTTTAAATTTAAAATCTTTGACCAAAATTTCCAATTCCAAACTTTCTCAATTTCCACTTTCGGGTATTAGTAGAATTTTGCAACAAAAAATAAACAATAAAACCAAACCAGAAGGTTCTCTCGGAATGTTGGAAGTTTTAGCACATCAAATAGGCGAAGTATTCCAAACTTTAGAACCTAAAATTATAAAACCCAATATTGTAGTTTTTGCTGCTGATCACGGTATTGCCAATCACGGTCTAAGTGCTTATCCGCAGGATGTTACCCGTCAGATGGTCTCTAATTTCCTCGAAGGCGGTGCGGCAATTAATGTTTTTTGCAGACAAAATAATATCGCATTAACCATTGTAGATGCTGGGGTAAATTATGATTTTCCAACCAACACCAATTTGATAAATGCTAAAATAGCCAAAGGCACAGCGTCTTTTTTGCACAAACCAGCGATGAGTAAAACCGAATTAAAACTGTGTTTTGAAAAAGGAAGCGCAATTGTAAGTTCTATTTTTGATGCAGGTTGCAACTGCATTGGTTTTGGCGAAATGGGCATTGGCAATACCGCCACCTCATCGGTTTTGATGAGTATTGTAACGGGTTTTGACATTGAAGATTGCGTTGGAAAAGGGACTGGGATTACCGCCGAAAAACTTAAATTTAAACAAGAAATTCTAAAATTAGCATTAGAAAATTATAACGGTGCAAACGATTTAGAAACCAAGTTGGCTTATTTTGGAGGTTTCGAGATTATGCAAATTGTGGGAGGAATGCTAGAAGCAAAAAAGCAAAATAAGCTCATTTTGGTTGATGGGTTTATTTGTAGCGTTGCTTTTTTGATTGCTTTTCAAAAAAATCCATTGTTGAAACAGAATGCTATTTTTTGTCACATATCCGCAGAAAAAGCACACCAAAAACTATTGGATTACTTGGAGGTCAGACCAATTTTGAATTTAGATATGCGATTGGGCGAAGGAACGTCTTGTGCCATTGCATTCCCAATTATAGAATCTGCCATTGCTTTTCTTAACGAAATGGCTTGTTTTGAAAGTGCAGGAATAAGTAACTCAGAAAGTGAAAATAATAAATCCTGAAAACTATAAAAAATGAAAAAACAACTTCATATTTTTCTTACTGCTTTGATGTTTTACACCCGAATTCCGTGTCCTAAGAACATCGACCACGAACCTGTTTATCTCAACAAATCTTCTAGGTATTTTCCGCTTATTGGCTGGATTGTTGGAGGAATATGCTTTTTAACCTTTTATTTATCCGAAATTTTATTTGATACTGAAATTGCAATTATACTATCCATAATCGCAGGAATCTTGACTACAGGAGCATTTCACGAAGATGGTTTTGCTGATGTTTGTGATGGTTTTGGCGGAGGATGGACTAAGGAGAAAATCCTAACAATAATGAAAGACAGTGCCATTGGAGCCTACGGCACGATTGGTTTGATAGTATTGTTTTTATTAAAATACAATTCACTTTCCGCTCTAATTTCCCAATCTACAACCTGTAATTTACAACCTGCAATCTGCAACCTGCTTTTGTTTATTTCTGCTCATTCCCTGAGTCGATTAGCTGCAATTTCGATAGTTTTTACTCACGAATACTCCCGCGAAGATGCTACTAGCAAAAGCAAACCCATTGCCCAAAGTTTTACCTGGCGAGAGGTGATTGGCGCTACTTTTTTTGGATTACTGCCACTAGTTTTTTTGTCTTTTTTGCAGTGGCAATTTTTATTAGTTTTAATTCCTGTTTTTGTAACACGATTTTTTTTGGCTCGTTATTTTCAGAAATGGATTGGCGGTTATACGGGTGATTGCTTAGGCGCTACCCAACAAGTTTGCGAAGTTATTTTTTACCTTTCAATTACGGCATTATGGAAATTTATTTAGTTCGTCACACGGAGACGGTTTGCCCAAAAGGGGTTTGTTACGGACAATCAGATGTGGGGATTATCGAGTCTTATGGCGAAGCATTTCAAGGAATTGTAAAACAATTGCCACAAGAAGCGTTGCTGTATTCAAGTCCGTTACAGCGCTGCAAAATATTGGCAAAATACATTTTGGAGAACACCAAAACCGAATCGATTATTGAGGATGCCAGATTGATGGAAATGAATTTTGGCGATTGGGAACTTCAGAAATGGAGCGATATTCCAAAAGAAATTTTAGACACCTGGATGAATAATTTTGTAACCGTGGCAGTACCGAACGGGGAGTCATTTCAAGATTTACACCTTCGAATGAATGATTTTTGGAAAAATATAGTGCAAAAAACACATTCAAAACCCATCATTATTGTAGCACATTCGGGGATAATTCGAAGTGTATTGTGTTCAATCAATAATATTCCTTTGCAAGATGCATTCAAAGAAGTAATTGATTATGGGGCAGTTGTAAAAATTTTAATTTAAAAGAAGCTTTATTTTAGGTTTTTCAAATCAAATAACTTTACCTTTGACCTCGTAATAAGGTTGCTGTTTTAATTTTTTGAAACAGCATTAAAAGGGAATCAGGTGGAAATTGCAGATTGCATATTGTAGATTTCAGATTGTAACAAATCCGAAATCTTAAATCCAAAATCTTAAATAAAAATCCTGAGCTGTACCCGCAACTGTAAGCTAATAAGCTTGTTGTTATCTACAAAACCACTGTTCCGAAAGTGGGAAGTACGAAGAGGGAAGTTGGAAGTGATATACTTCTAACTTATAACTTCTAACT
>JACMOK010000141.1 GCA_014378065.1 Flavobacterium sp. | reverse complement strand
CATTCCAGCTTAAATTGATTCCGTCTTTTTATTGTGATTACTTCTCTGATGAAACGGCATACCTGCTTTTTTTAATTCAAGCGAAATTATGGCGAAGGGACTGCGTGTCGGTAATCGACCTCAAAAAGCCTTTCGTATTTTCCAAAGAAAGAAAACAATGCATCCGCAGGGGCATTAAAAATAATTTGATCATTAAGGAAGACCTTAATTTTGAATTGTTCTGGAATACCATATTAATTCCCAATCTACAAAAAAAACATGGTGTGATGCCTGTTCATTCTTTGGATGAGATCATTAAATTACGACAATTATTTCCAAAAAACATCAGGCATTTCAACGTCTACCATCAAGACAAAATTGTGGCTGGAACTACCATTTTTATTACCGATAAAGTAGCACATCCGCAATATATTTCGGGAAATGATCAAAAAAATAAATTGGGCAGTTTGGATTACCTTTATCATTATCTCATTACCGAAGTCTTTCAAAGTTTAGATTTCTTTGATTTTGGGATTTCGAACGAAGAAAATGGAAAAAAACTTAATGAAGGTTTATTGTTTTGGAAAGAGTCATTTGGAGGTAAAACAATCGTGCAGGATTATTACGAGATCGAAACGGAAAAAGTAGCTTTGCTCGATGATCTTCTGATATGATTTTAATCTTTAAATGAAATACGTTGAAATATATTAAAACCATATCCAGAACACCATTATTTAAAGCCACTTCCCTGAATAGTGCAAGTATTTTGTTAAAAATTGGAATCGGAATTGTCACTTCAAAAGTGTTGGCGGTTTTTGTAGGTCCGGGCGGAATGGCTTTGGTGGGAAACCTTAGAAATTTTTTAACTGCTACCGAAACGGCATCAACTTTAGGCTTTCAAAATGGAATTGTAAAATATATTGTAGAACATAAAAATGACGGAAAGCAACTTCAAAAAATAATTTCTACCGTTTTCATTACCCTCCTTGTTGTAACCATTTTATTGAG
The DNA here is from genome assembly GCA_014378065.1 of Flavobacterium sp. Classification (GTDB taxonomy): domain Bacteria; phylum Bacteroidota; class Bacteroidia; order Flavobacteriales; family Flavobacteriaceae; genus Flavobacterium. Next base: position 5,592 of record JACMOK010000141.1, on the reverse strand, counting down.
TACGATTCTATTTGCTTTTTCTGCCTTTTGGAGTTATTTTATATTCGGTGAAAACTACCAATATGCAACCATTTTTAAAGTGCTCGCGATCGTTTTGCCTTGGTATGCTACTACTGTTTTTTTAATTGCAGTTGTCAACGGGCTGGGCAAATATGGTAACGTGATTCGGATTAATATTGTAGGAAATATGATCGGATTGGTGTTTTCGATAATTATGATTTGGAAGTTTAACACCTTCGGTGCCTTGCTTTCTATAATTATTCCGCCTTCGATATTATTTTTTGTGGTTTTCTACTTTATAAATAAAGACATTCGCTTTTTTAAAACTATTTCCCTAACATCTTTTGATTTTAAAATTCTAAAAAAGTTATCTTCATATTCATTAATGACGTTGGTTTCATCGTTGTGTGGCCCTTTGGTTTTCTTGGCGATTCGTAATAATGTCATAGTGACTTTAGACATTTCACAAGCCGGATTTTGGGAAGCCATGACCAGAATATCCACTTACTACCTAATGTTTATTTCTTCGATTTTGAGCATATATTTTTTTCCGAAATTAGCCTTTTCCAATTCCCAAAAAGCCACTAGAAACGTATTTAAAAGTTATTATAGTAGTATTTTTCCATTGTTTGTTATTGGTTTATTTTTTATTTATTTCCTGAGATTTTATATCATTCACCTGTTGTTTACGCCCGCTTTTCTTCCGGTCACACAGTTGTTCTTTTGGCAGTTGCTGGGTGATGTCTTCAAAGCGGCTTCCATGATCCTAGGATATCAATTTTTTGCAAAAAAACTTACCGTTGCTTTCATATTAACAGAAGTTTTTTCATTAATCATGATGTATTGCTTTAGTCATTATTTTATCATTTCATTTGGGATACAAGGTGTAGTGATGGCCCACGCATTGACATACTTTATCTACCTCGCTGTGTTGTTGCTTTATTTCAGGAAAAGTATTGTGGCACAATAATTTTTCAATTCCGAATTTAATTTTATTGTATAAAAAAAGGATGCCAGCAATGACATCCTTTTTTTCATTTTCAATAATTTGTTTAAAGCGCAGTAATAATAAACTCACTACGTCTGTTGGCCTGATGTTCTTCTTCTGAACACTTCACGTTGTCAGCACATTTGTTAACCAACTGCGTTTCTCCATATCCTTTTCCGGTCAATCGATTGGCTTCTACGCCATTTTTAACCAGCCAAGCCATTGTAGATTTAGCTCTTCTGTCAGACAATTTTTCGTTGTATTTGAAAGTCTGGCGGCTATCGGTGTGTGAACGAACATCGATTTTCATATTTGGATATTGTTTCATTACATCGAGAATTTTCTCCAACTCTAGCGCGGCATCCGGACGAATATTCCATTTATCCAAATCAAAGTAGATAATTTTGATGCCGAAAGCCTTGGCTAAATCATCACCCACAGTTACTGGTTTCACTTTTTTCTCTAACTGAATCGGCAAGTCGGTTTTGCCCGTTTCTTTAGAAATAGTAATTTTTTGTTCCTTGGTTTCATATAGTTCTTTTTCGCCTCTTACATAATATGTTTTGCCGCATTCAACCGTTCCCATGTCGTAGAAGCCTTTGTCATCCGACATCACTTCTTTTATTTTGTTGAATTTTTCATCAAATAAAGTCACCTTAGTATTCGGAAGAATTTCACCCGTTTCAAGATCTGTCACGATCCCTGATAGTGCTTGCTCACAAATTAATTTTCTGGTTTCTAAAAATTTATAGATATCATCATATCCTTTTCCGCCTTCTCTGTTAGAGGATAAAAATCCTTTTCTTGTTTTGGTATCTATCAGATAAGCAAAATCGTCCTGAGGAGAGTTGGCTGGTGCGCCCACATTTAAAGGAGCTTGAAAAGTGCCATCGGCGTTCATTCTTGACATGAAGATATCTAATCCTCCAAGTCCGGGATGACCGTCGGTAGCAAAGTACAATTCGTTTTCATCCGTCATTTCAGGAAAAGTTTCTTTCCCTTCTGTATTGATCGTTGTTCCTAAATTTTCAGGAGTTCCAAAACTGCCATCATCAGCAATTTTTACTTTCCACAAATCAGACTGACCATGGGTTCCTGTCATGTCTGAAGCGAAGTACATGGTTTTTCCGTCTGAACTTAACACTGGGTGGGCCACGCTATAGTTATCACTATTGAAAGGCAATTCAGTTGCTTTCTGCCAAACACTATCGACCAACATCGTTTTGTAAATTTTCAGTAACGTAATTCTGGAACCGTCTTTTCCTTTTTTTCCGTCATTAAAATTATTTCGGGTAAAATACATTGTCTTTCCGTCTTTGGTAAAAACAGGGGTATCTTCATGAAACTTTGAATTCATATTTTTAGCAAACTTCTTTGGTTCGCCGAGTGTTCCGTCAGCAGCCATGTCAGCCGAATACAAATTGGTAAAATATTGGTTGGTCCATTTGTGTTTCTTCTGTGCAAAGTTTCCTGTGTCTCTAGAGGAAGCAAAAACCACTTTATTGCCAGTGTAAGAACTTCCGTAGTCAGAATATTTAGAGTTGATTCCAGCGTCACCGATTTCATATCTTCCGGAATTGGCTTTAATTTCATCCATGTAATCTTGTTTAGACTTAAAGATTTTGCCTCTAATATCCTCACTGGTTTTCTGGTTGAAAGTGATCATCATTTTATCTGCTTCGGCATAATTGCCCACAGATTTTAAAGATTGAGAATAGCGATAATAGTATTCAGGTTCTACCTCGACGTTCATAGCGAACAATTCGCCATACCATTTGGCGGCCTTTTCTAAATTGGAGTTAAAATAATAGGCATTCCCCAACTTCATGAACATGTCTGCCGATTTGTATCCTTTGGCCGCTATTCGCTCGTAGGTTTGGGTGGCATCAATGTATGCAAACTTGTCGTATTGTTTGTCGGCCTTTTTAACGGCACCGCTTTGAGCATATCCAGCGGTCGCTAAAAGACTCAAAAACGCGATGTAAATTATTACTTTATTTTTCATGATGTTGCTGTTTTAGAAGAATCGGGGCGAGATGATTTTGTTATAGTTATTGAATAGTTCATACCGTAAAAATATCTCGTGTGAACCAGAATTGTAGTTTCTCAAATTAGTGGTTTCCTGATCATAACCATATCCTATATACAAACCATCAGAGATTTGAAATCCAGCCATTGCACTAATCGCGGCATCCCAGCGGTAAGCTACACCCAATACAAATTTATCATAAAACATAAAGTTTCCAGAAACATCAACCTGAAGGGGAGCACCCTGCACCAATTTGGTTAATAGGGCTGGTTTGAATTTAATATTCGGACCCAAATCGAAAACATGACCAGCGATAAAGTAGTAGCTGATTCGTTCTACCGAAATGGCTTTTACATTGTCATCATATTTATTTTTGGTTTCGATAAAATTTGGAACAGACAAACCAACATACGTTTTATCGGAGTGGAAGTAAATACCAGCCCCAACATTCGGTGAAAATTTGTTGTAGTTAAATAAAGAGGCATCTGTCACGTCCTTCGGATTCAATTTTCCAGCATCCAAGTTGAAGAAATTTCCAGTTCCCTTCACCCCAAAAGACAATTTATAGTCTTCGGAAGTTTGAATGGTGTAAGAGACATCAACGGAAATTGTATTTTCAATCGTTGGTCCGATTTCATCGTTGATAAAAGAAACTCCAACGCCCAAATTACTATCGTTGATCGGCGTATTGACCGAGAAAGCGGCCGTTTTAGGAGCACCGTCTAGTCCGACCCATTGCGTTCGATACAGTCCAAATATACTCATAGCGCCTCTCGACCCAGCATAAGCGGGATTGATGTTGATTGTGTTGTACATGTACTGGGTGAATTGTGCATCTTGCTGTGCATAACTCCCGGCAGCTGTAAACATCAAAACGAAAATTAGTATTCTTGTTTTCATTAGATTCTTGTTTTTAACCTGAGGGCTGTTCACCCTCAGGCGTTAGATTTGAGTTAGGTTATCTTGTAAGGTATAAATATCCGTCTTTGTGATCTGGACTACCATCTTTGTTTGTATAATTCAGGATATAAAAGTAGGTTCCGGTAGGCAATTCAGCCCCTTTATCAACAGTTACCCTTCCTTCAGATCTTCCGATGAAAACATGACTGGCGTTGTCATACATTTTGGTTTCGAAAACCAAAACACCCCAGCGGTTATAAATTTCTACACTGTTCGTAGGAAAACAGACTGTGTCGTCTATATTATCAATGATGAAAACTTCATTGATACCATCATTATTTGGGGAGAAAGCATTGTGGATTATCGGGATACAAGTACCATCTGGGTCTACAATACAATTGTCATCTACGGTAATAGTTGCATTGACAATTCTAGTACAATCTCCATCAGCTACTACATAACTGAAAACGTAATCACCAACAGGTACGAGATAAGGTGTAAATACCGAACCATTTAGGCCGTTAGAACTGATTGTGCTTATTTCTGTCCAAACACCACCAGTTGGCGTTAAAGCGGGGAGTAAGCTATCTAAATTTATATTAGTAACAAGCGCACTGTCTTTATTACATTCCGCTAAGCCCGTAACTGCAATGGCAGCATTGGCAGGTGTTACAATGGCATTTTGGGTTACATTAATGCTATTTCCGTTTCCGTCATTAAATGTCCAAGTAATTACATAAGTACCCGGAACCGTATAGTTCGTAGCGTCGGTTGTAGTTGCGGTTACTGAAGTGGTACAATTGTCAGTTGTAGTAGGAGCAGGAACTGTCACAGAACATTGTCCTGATACATCAGCCAAAGTAGGTACATCTGGATTGGTAGTATCATCTACTATAACCGTTTGTAAGGCAGAGAAATTATTGCCATTACCGTCATTGAAATTCCAAGTGATGATAAAAGTACCTTGTATCGAATAGGTTAAAGGATCATTAGTAGTACCAACTATCGAACCGGCACAGTTGTCAATCGCGCTAGGGGGAGAAGCTGTAGCAGAACATTGTCCGGTTACGTTGGCTAAAGTTGGAACCACGGGCGCCTGACTGTCTTGAACATTGATCGTTTGAGAGGCAGTAGAAGCATTTCCACAAGCGTCAACGGCAGTCCAAGTTCTGACTATAGAATAAGAACTATTAGCCCCAGGTGTATTTACATCAGCAAAAGTTAACGTAACAACAGATCCACAGTCATCGGTTGCCAATGCTTGATCGAAAGTTGGCGTAGCTGGACATTCGATTGTGGAAGCAGCAGGCAATGCAGCAATGACAGGAGCCGTAATATCCTGAACGTTGATAGTCTGAGAAGCAGTAGAAGTATTTCCACAAGCGTCAGTTGCTGTCCAAGTTCTGGTTACGCTGTATGCGCCAGCACAAGTACCTTGCGTAGTGACATCAGCGGAAGTCAACGTGAAAGTTGAACCACACGCATCCGTTGCAGTGGCTTGAGCAAACTCAGGCGTTGCAGGACAAGAGATAGTGGAAGCAGCAGGCAATGCAGCAATGACAGGAGCCGTAATATCCTGAACGTTGATAGTCTGAGAAGCAGTAGAAGTATTTCCACAAGCATCAGTAGCTGTCCAAGTTCTAGTTACGCTATACGCACCGGCACAAGTACCTTG
>JACMOK010000140.1 GCA_014378065.1 Flavobacterium sp. | reverse complement strand
GCTGTTATCGGAATGCAAGATATGGGTGCAGCAGGAATTATCTGTTCTAATTCCGAAATGTCAGCCAAAGGCGAACACGGAATGCGCATCGATTTAGATAAAGTTCCAACCCGTCAGCAAAATATGTTGCCTTTCGAGATTTTATTATCCGAATCTCAGGAACGTATGCTGATTGTGGTAGAAAAAGGCCGCGAAGCAGAAGTAGAAGCCGTTTTTGATAAGTGGGATTTGAATTGCGCCATTATTGGCGAAGTAACCGATACCAAACGTCTGGAATATTACATGAACGGAGAATTGGTTGCCGATGTTCCTGCTGATGATTTAGTGTTAGGCGGTGGCGCACCAGTTTACAAAAGAGATTATACCGAGCCTGCTTACTACAAAGAATTTCAAAAGTTTAAAATAGTGGATGTAAAAGAACCTGCCGATTTAAAAGTGGTGGCTGCTCATTTAACTTCTCATCCAAATATCGCCTCCAAAAGATGGGTGACCAATCAGTACGACTCTATGGTGGGTACAGCGAATATGGCGACCAATAAACCCAGCGATGCCGCTGTGGTTTCTGTAAAAGACACCGATAAAGCTATCGTGTTAACGGTGGATTGTAACTCACGCTACGTAAATGCAGACCCTGAAAAAGGTTGTGCCATTGCTGTTGCTGAAGCTGCAAGAAACATTACTTGCGCTGGTGGCGAACCAGTGGCTATCACCAATTGTTTGAATTTCGGAAACCCTTATGTGCCCGAAGTTTACTGGCAATTTGTGGGCGCCATTAAAGGCATGAGCGCTGCTTGTATCAAATTTGAAACACCGGTTACGGGTGGTAACGTTTCTTTCTACAACCAATCATCAGATGAAGGTCCGGTTTTCCCAACGCCAACTATAGGGATGTTAGGCGTAATGGACGACATCACCAACATGATGACTTTGGACTTCAAAAACGAAGGCGATTTCATTTATTTAATCGGCGAAAGCCAAAACGACATTGCCTCTTCACAGTATTTGGCCTCGTTCCATAAAATTGCCGCTTCTCCCGCTCCCTATTTCGATTTGGAAAAGGAATACGAGATGCACCAAGTCATCAAAGCTTTAATTCAAAATAAACTGGTTCAATCCGTTCACGATGTGGCCGACGGTGGTTTGTACATTGCGCTCTTAGAGTCTGCCATGCCAAACAATTTAGGTTTCAGCATCGAGACCGATAGCGATTTTCGTAAAGATGCTTTCCTTTTTGGCGAGGCGCAGGGTCGAGTTGTGGTTTCTGTAGTTCCCCAAAATCAGGAAGCTTTTATTGAGCTGATGGCAACTGTAGATACCGATTTCAGTCTGTTAGGAACTGTAAATGCGGGCGATTTAATCATCGACGAAGAAACCTTCGGAGCAACCAAAACCGCTAAAATGGCAAACGAAAACGTTCTTCACGATATTTTAGGAGAATAATTCAGACATACATTTTTTTAGAAAAGCAGGGTTCATCTTCCATCCGGGAACGAGAGCCCTGCTTTTCCTGCCTACAGGACAGGCAGGCGTTTATACGCCTGCAAGGCCTTACGCTCTTGGCCGGTATTCACTGCAATCAGGTTTAGTTAATTTAAGGCATTTCTGCTATCTTGCTTTAGGTTGCAATCTTTTTAATTTAACCAAGAAATTAGTGAGCAAAAGATTCTAGTTTTAAATAATGATCTTTTAAAAAAAAGAACGTTTGATCAAAAATTATACAAATTGCTAATGATCTTATAAACAACCAATGTATATTTATGTCACAAGAAAAGGAAATAAAAAAAAATTGGATATTTGATTTTGCTTCAATATTAGCAGTTGGAGGAATTGTTTTATACAGTTTAGGATGGACTTATTGGAGTAAATATTATAAAGATCTAAAAATTGATTTTACTTTTATTGATTTACAGACTGACAAAATTATTGCTACTACTTGGCTTTTTGTTATTTCAATGTTATCATTTTTTGTTTTAGCTTTTACCCACATCTTAGAAAATAAACATAAGAGTACAATAGACGCAATTGGCACAGCATTCGTCATTGCTTCCGGCATTATTATATTCTTAGGTTCGAGCTCAATAATAAATATTCGTTGGTTTGTTGGCTCAGTAATTTTTTCTTTTTTTCTTCTCTTTATTATACGTTGGTTTTGCAATAAGTTGAATTTGCAGACAGAGATGTCTTTAAATTTATTCAATTACATCTTATTTTTTGTAATTTATTTTTGTTCAATTTTTTATTTCAACAACTTGGCAAAAAAGGATGCTAATACGTTCATAAAGAGTTACAAGGATAATATTGAATTGACTTTAAACAAAGATAATCAAATCGTCAATTGAAAATTTATTTGTTCAATGAAGAATAAGTATTTCATCTTGATAAAAAATAGAAATAAGACAGAAACATTGGTTTTTAATGAAACTGATGTACTTCAAGTCAAACTTAAATAATGAATCCTTACTAGCCCCAATCTGGTTTAAGTGTTCCTTTTTCAGGATCACTTAAATCTTAATATTAAAACAGAGGACTTCGTCTGGATGATTAGAACTTTATAAAAGTTTTAGATATGAGTGTTAATAAAGGATTTTTTAATTGCTATTACCGGACAGAGTCCTGATTTTTCTTTATTCATTTATTGGTCCTTCGGAACAATAAACGAGTTAGAGGAGGTGCTATAATCATAATTTATTATATTTGTAATAAGCTTATTTAAAGATGTTTAAGATGAATTTTGTGCTTTTAATGTAATTCATATTAAAATGTTATTTTT
>JACMOK010000139.1 GCA_014378065.1 Flavobacterium sp. | reverse complement strand
GGCAATAAGGGTTTCGGTTCCGTTGATGATGGCAGCAATGACGTCGGCTGGAATTTTGTTTTTATTTCTGCCGATGGTAGATGAAAGCATAATATTATCGGTAACACCCACACAAAGTAGGTCGTCAATATTCATAATTAAGGCGTCTTGAGCAATGCCTTTCCATACCGATAAATCTCCTGTTTCTTTCCAATATATGTAGGCCAAAGACGATTTTGTTCCGGCACCATCGGCGTGCATAATTAAGCAATACTCTGGATCGTTGGTTAAATAGTCCGGGACAATTTTGCAGAAGGCTTTTGGGAATAGCCCTTTATCGATGTTTTGTATGGCGTTGTGCACGTCTTCTTTTGAAGCGGAAACCCCACGAAGCGTATATCGTTTGGAAATATCTGAACTCATTTAAGTGTGGTTGTGTCGTTGCCGCAAATATACTTTAAAATGCATTGATTTTAAGGCTTCGGAATTTGAAAATAGCGTCATAACTTTTAATTTTCGAGAATCAAAATTTCTACCCTTCGGTTTTCTTCTTCTTCTTTTTCTGATTTTTCGGGAATGGGATAAATTGGATTGGTGGTACCAAAACCCTTGTAAGAAAGTCGGTTGCGGTTGATTTTATTAACTATTAAAAAGTTATAAATCACTTTGGCCCGTGCCGATGAGAGTCCGTTAATGTCGTTGTTGCCCAATTGGCAGCAAATGTGTCCTTGAATTTCGATCTTCAGTTTTGGATTGTCCTGTAAGGCACACAACAATTCATATAAAAGTGTTTTGGATTTGGGCAATATGCGAGGGGTCATATTAAAAAAATTGATATTTCGCAACTTGATCTTATCGCCTACTTTCGCAATTTTTATTTTTTCTTGTAGCGGAAGCGAACCATCATCTTGTAATGCTGGCTGTAATTCGACTTCCTTATTAATATCATATAAAATCGTCACTTTTCGATTTTCGGATTGTATTTTAGATTGGTCAAAGTCTTCGCCAAAGCCTCGAATTTCATAGCCTTTTTTTACGTTTATGTTTTTACTTTTAAGAAAACTAAAAACGGTATTGACTCGTTTTACGGAAAGTGAATCATTATAGCTGTTGCTGCCTTTCCAATCGCAAAACCCATAGATTTTTAAAACTTGTAGGTCTTTGGCTCCCAAAGCCCAGGCTTCGAGTTGCGATGTTGCGGCATCGGTAAGTAGAAACTGATCAAAATCAAAAAAGACAGTTATTTTTTCTTGTGCAAAAACTCCCGGAGCCATAAAACCAAGTATCCAAAGTAATATTTTAATTTTCATACAGTTGGCATTAAATCAATTGGCGACTATCATAATTTCTACGCGACGGTTGGCAGATCGCTGTCCTTCGTCTTTTTCGGGTAATGGAAAAATAGGCTGTGTACTTCCAAATCCTTTGTATGTCAGTCTTTTTTCATTGATTCCATTTGCAACTAAAAAGTTGTTTATGGATTTGGCGCGTTGGGTGGACAGGTCCAATCGATCGACAGGCATGCAACACAAATGACCCTGAATTTCAATTTTCATCGCAGGATTATTTTTTAGGACCAGTAATAGTTCGTACATCTTTCCTCTTGAAGCAGGCACTACGATAAAGGTGTTGATTTGAAAATTGAGGTTCTCTACTTTTAGTTTTTCACCAACTGGAGCATCGCTGAACTTTTGCATAAAGGCAACATCTAGTTTAAATTCGGATTTGCTTCCGTCTGGATTGTCAAAAACGAGTTTTTCAGGATACTGAATGACTGATTTCAAAATTGGGATGGGCGTTTCTTTTTTTATGCCTAAGATTTCATTTTCTCTAGGCAAGTCGTTTGCCTCAATATAAAACAAGGTGACTTTACGGTTTTCGGCTTTAATTTTTGAAAGTCGGTGTAGCTCACCAAAACTTCGGGTTTTAAAATCTTCACGAATTTTAATTTTATCTTTGATTAAATTATAGACAAAATTAATTCGGTTTTTGGCCAATGTATCATTGAAGCCGTTGCTTCCGTCTTCATCTGTAAACCCATGGATTCCAACAATTTTTGCTGTGGTGTTGGCTATGATCCAGTCGTTGAGATTGTTTTTTTCTTTTGCCATCAGTTCAAATTTATTGCTGTCAAAAAAAACAGAAAATTGCTGTTGTGAAAAAACAGCGGGAGCAAGTAAAAGCGAAAGCAGTACTAGGAATACAGATTTCATGTTGTATTTATTGGATAACGAAAGTTACGGAAAATTTATTACAAAAAAACACCTGAACATTTTAAGTGTTCAGGTGCGTGTGTTGGTTGAAAGTTACTGTTATTTTGTAAACAACAACTCTCTGTATTTTGTTAGCGTCCAGATTTCGTCATCGACCAAAAGTTCCAGTTTGTCGCAGTGGTCTCTTATGATTTCAAAATAGGGCTTTACGGTATTGCAATATTCTTCGGCCATTTTTTGCGCATCGGTCAAAGCATTGGCTTTCTTTCTGGCTTCGGTCATTTCTTCTACTTTAGAATTGATGCCTTCAATGTGCCCAGAAATTTCTTTAATCAAAACAATTTGCTCCTTCCCTATTTTTTTAAACTCGTCGCCAAAGATTTCTTTTAGTCCTTTTACATTTTCAATTAGCGTATTTTGATAACGTATCGCAGTTGGAATCACATGGTTTTTAGAAATATCGCCTAAAACTCTTCCTTCTATTTGAATTTTTTTGGTGTATTCTTCGAGTTCTATTTCGTAACGCGCTTCGACTTCAATATGATTCATGATGCCCATCTCGGAAAACAAATCTAACGCCTGTTTGGACGCTCTTGCTTTTAACGCTTCGGGTGTGGTTTTAAAATTACTCAATCCTCGTTTCGCGGCTTCATTTTCCCAAGCTTCGCTATATCCATCGCCTTCAAAGAGAATCTTTTTGGAAAGTTTAATATACTCGCGCAAGACATTGAAAATTGCTTCGTCTTTCTTTAAATCTTTATTGTCTATCAAGGCATCAACTTCTATCTTAAAGTCTTTCAACTGTTTGGCAACTATCGTGTTAAGCGTTGTCATCGCATTCGAGCAATTAGCAGAAGAACCAACAGCTCTGAACTCAAATTTGTTTCCGGTAAAGGCAAAGGGAGAAGTACGGTTTCTATCGGTATTGTCTAAAAGCACATCGGGAATTTTACCGACTACATTTAATTTTAAGTCGGTTTTTTCTTCCGGCGATAGTTTTCCTGCAGTCACGCCTTCCAGTTCCGCCAGCACTTTAGTCAATTGCGCCCCAATAAATACAGAAATAATTGCAGGAGGGGCTTCGTTGGCACCCAAACGATGGTCGTTACTGGCCGTTGCAATCGCGCCTCTCAATAAGGCTTCATAATCATTGACTGCTTTAATTGTGTTGATAAAAAAAGTTAAAAATTGCAAATTGCTCATTGGCGTTTTGCTCGGACTCAGCAAGTTTACGCCTGTATCAGTTGCTAGTGACCAGTTGTTGTGCTTTCCGGAACCATTTACGCCTTTGAATGGCTTTTCATGAAACAATACTTTAAAATCATGTCGTTCCGCTACTTTTTGCATGACATCCATCAACAAACAATTGTGATCTACGGCCAAATTGGTTTCTTCAAATATTGGTGCCAACTCAAATTGGTTTGGAGCGACCTCGTTGTGACGTGTCTTTACGGGAATGCCAAGCAACATACATTCTTGTTCCAAATCTCTCATATAAGTCAACGCCCGTGTTGGGATGGAACCAAAGTAATGGTCATCCAATTGTTGTCCTTTAGCAGAAGTGTGTCCTAACAAAGTTCTTCCGGTCATCATCAAATCAGGGCGAGAATTGGCCAGCGATTTGTCTACCAGGAAATATTCTTGTTCCCAGCCTAAGGTAGCGGTCACTTTTTTGACATTTTTATCAAAATACTTACAAACCTCTGTGGCGGCATCATCCATGGCGGCTAGCGCTCGTAACAAAGGAATTTTATTATCCAATGCTTCGCCCGTATATGAAATAAAGACTGTCGGGATACATAAAGTCGTTCCAAATATAAAAGCAGGTGATGTTGGATCCCAAGCCGTGTAACCTCTAGCTTCAAAAGTATTTCTAATGCCTCCATTCGGGAAACTCGAAGCATCTGGTTCTTGTTGTACCAATTGACCACCGCCGAATTTTTCCAATGGGTCGCTGCCATCATAAGAAGTTTCAAAAAAAGCATCGTGCTTTTCGGCAGTTGAACCTGTAAGAGGCTGAAACCAGTGGGTGTAATGGGTAACGCCTTTGGACAACGCCCATTCTTTCATTCCCATGGCGATATATTCGGCCAATTTCCGGTCTATCTTGGTTCCATGTTGACAAGCATCTCGCACTCCTTTAAATGCATCAGAAGTCAAAAATTGCTTCATCGCTTTATCATTAAATACATTGGATCCGAAAATGGAGGATTTTCTATCGGTTTCTTCAAATTTTACTTGATTTCTGTTTGATGCTTCTTTCAAAGCTTGGAAACGTAATGTGGCCATAAAAATTAATTTTAAAGTTATACCCTATTTATTTAGATGCAAATATATAAAAAGATTATGTTTAAAATAATTATACCCTATTTTTTTTAGGGTAATAATAATTATTCGATAAAATGCTATCAATTTATGTTGACTGACATTGTTGAGAAATTAACTTGCGGTTTAAATCGTATAAATTATATTTGTATTAATCATTAATAGAAACGATATGTTGGTTTGGATTTCTTTTTTAATCGCCGTATTACTTTTCCTTGCCTTAGATTTGGGTGTTTTTAACAAAACGCCGCATGTGATAAGCATTAAAGAAGCAAGCAAATGGACGGCGATATGGGTCTCGCTTTCGTTTGCCTTTTCTGGCGTGATTTATTGGCTGTATAGTACCAACTTAATCGCAAATCCTGACCGCTTAAAACCTGCGTCTGCCGCCGTCAAATATATCACTGGTTATTTAATAGAACTCTCCCTGAGCATTGATAACATATTTGTGATAGCCATAATTTTTAGCTCATTTAAAATCGCACAGAAATACCAACACCGTATTTTGTTCTGGGGTATCATCGGAGCAATTGTTTTTAGGGGATTGATGATTTTCTTTGGGGTAATGCTAATAAATAAATTCAGCTGGACTACTTATTTATTTGGAGGATTTTTAATTTTCACAGCATTAAAAATGCTATTTACCAAAGATGAGGATGAATTTAAACCGAAGAACTCACTAATTTATAAGCTGCTCGGCAAAATAATACCGATTACCAATCACACTGACAAAGCGCGCTTTTTTCTTAAAATAGAAGGCAAAACATTTGCCACGCCATTGTTTGTGGCGTTGATCGTCATTGAAGTCATGGATGTTCTGTTTGCGGTAGATAGCGTACCGGCTATTTTAGCAATCACCTCAGATCCTTTTTTAGTATTCAGTTCGAATATTTTTGCGATTTTAGGACTTCGGTCCATGTATTTTTTCTTAGCCAACATGCTTGAGAGATTCAGTTACCTCGAATACAGTCTGATTGCAATTTTGAGTTTTGTGGGATTGAAAATGTTGCTACAGGAATTTATTGAAATACCCGAATGGGCCTCCTTGTCTTTTATTGGATTGTCGTTGGTTGTTGGTGTGGTGGTTTCACTTCAAAAAGATTCAAAAAAGCGGTAAAAGGAAACGAAGTTAAATTTAAATAAAAAAAGCTGTCACATCTGGACAGCTTTTTTATTTAAGTACTTTTACATGGGTATCATCTATCCTGTAGGTTTTTATTACCGCGTCGTAGTTCCTTGTATCTACATTCTTTCCTTTATTTGAAAAAGCGCCAGGAATTATTACGATCCTAAAAGTTTGACTATTTAAATAGTTCGGTGTTAAAGCTATGTCATAATTTCCTCCTGCATAAATTGTAAAATCCACCTTACTAAAATCAAAATCATAATCCAACTCACCTTGGATGTTATATATTGTCCTTGGGATTGACTGCCAAATGGGCGTTTGAGGATCGATTGTCCCTGAAAGTCTATAAATCAAGACATTATCGGATGCAAAGATCTGAGGATTTAATGCCTGATGTAAATTATACCCATTTAAAGCGTCATATACAAAATTTACATTTTGAAGTTCGAAAACCTCGGCTTCTAAGGCTGTGCCTTGCGGACCCTCTGGACCAGGAACCCCTGCCGGACCTGAGCAACCTGATAATAGAATATTTGCCATTACAACAAAAACTAGTACTAATTTTTTCATGACACTAAGATTTAAATTGATTTTATAAAAGTATTCCAAAAACCAAATTAAAAAAAAGAATTAAGGCAATTTTAATAAAAATAAATTGGATTACTTTTGTTGCATGAAATTGTATATGCTCATGATTGGCTGTAAACCTAAAGGTCGTAATACAGAACAACACGATGTTTTTTTTGGAATTGGTGACTCGCTAGCAGCAGTTGTTCCGCAGCTCCATGCTTTTTGGCCTGAAGCTTTGGGAATTATGCATATTGATGTCTGGCGCGAGGTAACAGTCGTAGATCAGCATACCATATCGATTGTTCCGAAAAGGAAGCCTGCAACAAGATCCAACCAACTGTTTTTTTTCAACTTGGGTGGTTACAAAGAAAATGAATTTGAAGAATACCATTATAAAATGCTTACCGTGGCAGAGCATTTAGCAGACGGTACTAAATCGGCCAAAGCAACTTCCTTTTACAAGCATGTAGGTTTTTCAGGTGCGGTTTCTCATATTGATGACAAGTACGGCATTGATGTGGATGATGTTTACAAAGTCATCGACATGTTACATCCCGGTTTAAAATCGCATTACCAGCTACAAATCACAAGATCAGAGACAGTTTTAGCTCAAGATGAACTGCATATAGGCTATTTAAAACTCGACAAATTACTAAAATCCTAAGATGGTATGGGACGAAATAACGAAAGAAACATCAAAAAGCACAATGACAAACTGCATAAAGCGCAGGACAAAGTCAAAAATGCCGCAATCATTCGCAAAGAAAAACTAAAAACCATTACTAAAAACTTTAATGCGAATAAAGAAAATGCATCCGAACAAAAATAAAACTTAATCATGGAAGATCTTAAATTCAGTTCCTTAAGAAACGATGTACAAGAAATTATTGACCTGATCGGTCACAAGCAATTCGAAGAAGCCCATATTAAACTTTTCGCCGCGAGCGATTTTTTAGACGAACTTATTGACCTTTCTGAAGCAGATGAAGACCTCATTGAAATTAGCAAATACCAAGTCCTTCTCAACCAATTGCAAGTCAAGATAAATGCAGCACTTCAAAACTAATTTTATTTAAAATAAAAAACCACCTCGTTACTGAGGTGGTTTTCTATTTTAACTTAAAGATTCTATAATGTCCGGTATCCCGTAATAGTAACAGTAGCGTTGTCGCCTCCAATAAAAGACCCGCTCAATTGATCACCTGCAATAGTTCCAACTATAGTGCCGTTGTCTTCTACAAGTTGATTACTTGCATTGATAATTCCTCCGGCAGTGTTGGTTTCCGTTTGCCCGTTGGCTTTGGCGATTGCCCCCCATCTTCCAATTCCTTTTGACAATAGAATATTAAAAATACCTGTCGTGCCTGGTTTAGAATATGTTCCTTCAAACGCTTCTATTAATGAAGTAGAGGTTTCTTTGTACAAATCGAAGATGGCATTTGGGTGTCCTGGTATGTCCGAGGAAACCATAGTCGGCGACGCACCGCCCAATCCGACTGCAAAAGTGATTGAAACCGGACTTCCATTAAAAGTTCCTGTAAATGGCGCTACATAAGGCTGCCCGTTGACAGTGCTGACGCTTGAAGTTAAAGTTACGCTCACCCCATCCAAAACCATCGTTGCCGTGATAGCGTTGCTGCCATTTTGAATGTTAATTGAAATGGTACCAGTAGAGCCAACAACGATTCCTTTGTAAATTCCTTTTACATCAGCATCGTTTGCCGCAAGGGCATCTGGAATGTCATTACAACTAGCACAAGTGTAGGCCACCGGAGCGGGTGCTGCATCGTCTTTAGAACAAGAAATAATAATTAAAGCCATTGCCGCGAAAAACGCTGGGAACAGCATTACAGTTAGTAATTTTTGAATTGTTTTCATCATGTTTGTTTTTTAATGGGTTAGTAATGAATGATTTCACTCATTTTGTCTCGTCAAATGTAAAAAGAAAATTAAGCCCTGCAATCACCAAATAGTAGTAATTGTTAAAATACAGAATTATTTAGGATATGTTTTGTTTAACGCTTCTGTCCTTGAATTAACTTGCAGTTTCTCGTAGATGTTTCGAATGTGGGTTCTGACAGTTTCGGTGCTTAGAAATAAATTATCAGCGATTTCTTTATAACGAAGTCCCTGAGATAAGAGGTTTAGTATTTCCTTTTCTCGCACAGACAATTTCTGCAATTCACTATTTTCGACTTGTGTGTAATGGAAAGAGGCAACCACTTTTCTCGCGATATGGCTGCTCATTGGCGACCCACCTTTAAAAACTTCTTCTATAGCATCTAAAATTTTAGAAGGTTGCGTCGTTTTGGTCAAATAACCCGAAGCGCCAGTTTTTAAAGCTTTGAAAACGGAATCGGTGTCTTCGAAAGAGGTACACATCAAAAACTGTATATGAGGACACAAAGGCTTGAGTTCTGCGATGCACTGAATGCCGTCTTTTAAGGGAAGATGAATATCCATTAGAATAACATCAAGCTGAAGGGTCGGAACCTCCTCGATTGCCACTTCAGCGTTTTCAAAAGTATGAATGCAACAGAACCCTTCGCTTCCATTAATCAAAATGGCGAGACTTTCACGGATTTGCCTGTCATCTTCAACTATACCAACCTGTATGTTCATCTTTACAAAATTAACCATTTCTGCCAGTCAACAGTACCCAAAAAGTAGTATATGCAAGACTACAGATCTGAAAGCAAGGTATTGTTTTTAATAATTTCGAGTAGCGGAAGGCTGAGATAAGTCTCGGTACCTTTTCCTAAAACGCTTTTTATTTCCCAAGTGCCATTGATGGCTTGCAATCGGCTTCTCATATTCCGCAATCCATTCCCATAAGATGTTTTTTCTGCAATAAACCCAATGCCATTGTCTTTTATACTTAAAATAAATTCATCGTTATCGAGTTTTAAATTGAAGCAAACCGAAGTGGCATTTGCGTGTTTGGTAATGTTGTTTAGCGTTTCTTTAACGACCATAAAAATTTCTCTGTGGGCTTCTTTGTTAATGGCGACTTTCGGAATTGGATTCGGAAAATCGTAGCTCAAATCTATAGCGTAGTC
>JACMOK010000138.1 GCA_014378065.1 Flavobacterium sp. | reverse complement strand
TCTTCCGCTGCATTTACCGGTTAAGCGCGAAATGCCATCTTTATCATAAGCCCGCCACCATTAAATGATAATGGATTCACCTGAAATATTGAATCTTACAGCGGATTCTCTCAAAGATAAAAATTCCAATCCACACCGAAATTTACACTCGTAATTGCGTTTGACTTTTCTTTCCATAAAAAAATGCCCCCAAATAGTGTCTAACTTATTGGGGGCATTACATAATGGGAGGCTTTCTTGTAAAATTAAATTCTATTATTCAATCACAATTTTTCTGACTTCTTTGCTGGTTCCGTTTTCTACCGTAACCAAATAAATCCCTTTTGCAGCATGATTCAATTGAATGCTCTCATTGAAAAGACGCTGACTTTTGAAACTTTGGGAAAAGATTTGTCTTCCGCTAACATCATGAACTTTGACATTTGTCTCATTGTCCGCATTTGTTTTGCATTGGATGCTAAAATTGCCCTTGTTCGGATTTGGATATAAGGCAAAGTTGGTGAATTCATTTTGCGCGACAGCAAGTAATGGTGCGGTATTACACACATTTAAACTCCACGAATTCAGCGCGCCTCCATCTAGATTAAAGCCATCTGCAATGCGCATGGTCCACGTTCCTTCTGTATTTTCACCATTGAATGCAGACAGCAAATCTATCGATTTTACCGTTCCTGAAATACCCGGATTGTTACTACAAACAACCACAATTCCAGCATCGTCAAAAGTGGCAATAATGTTGTTGATGGTTACACTGGTGCACGGTCTAGCCACAAGTCTCACCATGGTGCCAGCCGGACTAATCAAGGTTGCCGTAAGGTCATTGATCCAAGTGTGTGTGATGTTCATGGTAACGTTCAGGTCAGAAATAGAAACACCTGAACCAGTTGCAACAACTAACGTAGAAGTTATGGTTGGAGTACCCGAAGCAGCAATTGCTACAGGAACATTTGTTGCATTAATAACATTACACTGTACTACTCCGGTCTGGAAAGAAAATGAGTTGCTGAAGCTTCCGTTACAAGAAATATTCTTTGGTAAAATTCTCCAGTAATAGAACGTAGCATCAGTTAAGCCAGAGACGGTATGAGCGTTAGTGTCGACTGTTACCGCCTCAATAACATTAGTAAAAGCATCATCTGTAGCTACTTCCACATCATATAGCGTAGCGTTTGCGTCGGCCGTCCAAGTCAAATCTAGCGTGGTATTTTGGGTAATTGCCTGATCTGCCGGCGTATTTAATATTGTTGTTGCGAAGGTAGCTGAATAAAGTTGAAGATATAAGGTTATGGTTTTGATTTCACTACCCGAAGTTCCGGTTACCGTGATGGGATACAATCCTGGTGTTGCCGAATTCGTATTGCTAACGGTAACTGTAACATCACCATTCGCAGTGATTGAATTGGGAGAAAAGGCAACGGCTGCTCCTGCCGGCTGTCCGGAAGCCACGAAGTCGGTCGTTCCAGAAAATCCATTAATTGCTCCGTAATTAATAGTGTAGACAATAGCCGTTCCTTGACAAGCGGTTAGGGTTTGATCGCCCATAACAGCCAAAGTGAATGTAGATGCGGCGGTAGTAATCGTAAAATTGACATTCGAGATGTCATAAAAAATATGGTTGTGCCCTCTTACCATGACCCGGTTGGTTGTGCCCGGTAAGTCTGGAATGGTTACAGTTTCGCTTCCATCATTAGGAACTTGGCTTGCCAGCTGAACGGGATAACTCAAACCGCCATCGGTAGATAAAAAGACATCCACAGAAAGCGCGTTGATTCCGTTAGTGTTAGTTCCAGCAACGTTCCAGGTCACATTCAAATTTGATCCGCCGACGATCGAAACATTGGTGTTCGGAGCTGTTACTAAGAATGGCCCCGCGGCAGCAACTGTTGTTACTTTCATAAAATCTGTACCGGTTTGACCTGCACCTGCCACGTTGTCTTTTCCGGTCAACGCGAAATTTAAAATCCTGCCTACAGAACTTACTGCTTCGGTCGTAATCGACCCAAAAACGGACGTCAATTGATTGTTGACGACTCTAACCAATGGCGGGAAATAGCGACTTGGCGAAGCCACCGGAGTGTAAGATCTCCAATTCGGACCTCCAGTTTTCGTCGGTGAAGCTTGGCTATTTGCGCCTGTTTGCGTGGTTGCGGTATCGTTTTGTTCCCAACAATAGGCAATAGGATCTCCATTAGCATCGGTTCCTGAACCTGTTAGTATAAATGGAGTGCTTATCGGAATAAGGTAATCTATTCCGGCATTTACAACTGGAGGAAGGTTTGCCAACGGCGTTCTTACCGGACAGGTTTTACCCACCATATTGTCCTGCACCTGTTTAATACTGGCATACACAAAATAATCATCCGAATGATTGGCAATATCTTGCCCAGTGATTCCGGCATAACCCATAATAGTTGACCCAGAGCCTGGTTCTACATTGACGTCAGTTCCTTCAACACTATTCGAAAAAGTATGATTTCCGCCAAACTGGTGGCCCATTTCGTGGGCGACATAATCAATATCAAAATTGTCACCCATCGGGATACCATCTGCTGGTGAGGTAATACCACTGCCTTTCTGATTGTTAACACAAACACAACCGATACAACCAGCATTTCCACCACCACCTGTAGCACCAAATAAATGTCCGATGTCATAGTTGGCTTCTCCTATATTCGCCGTTAATGTTGACTGAAGTTGGCCATTCCATTGGCCCATACTAGTGTAAGGATCTGTACTTGCATCCGTGTAAATTACTGAAGTATTATCGACCATATCCATATGGATGGCAAAGTCTTTTTCAAAAACGCCATTGACTCTTGTCATCGAAGCATTCATTGCGGCCAAAGCGCCTGCAATCGTTCCTCCAAAATAGGTCGTGTATTCGGCGTTACAAGACAATGCCAATCGAAAAGTCAACAATTCTGACGTATTAGAAAAGGCCGAATTTACTTTATTTCCTAGTTGGTGGGCAACTACTACATCTTGTGTTGAACAGGTAAAAGGTAATTTCCCTTTTTGCCTCGAAGAGTTATACACCGCATATATTTTCCCGTCTTCGGAGTAAGGTTCGATAAATTCATTTCGCTTGTCTGTACGAAAAACCATAGCCTGCATTCCGGCGGGATCGATGCTCATTCTCAAAATTGCTCTGGGATCATCTATTCCAGTTCCAGCATAAGACCGAATGTGAGGAAATTGGGATTGTAAATCAGCGGCAAAGTTAGAAGCTTCAAAGACGTCAAATTTTTCAATTATTCCATGCGTATTCGGAAGGGCGATGACCACGCCCGATTGTCTTAGCGAAAGGTTGCGGATGGGCGCATTTTGTAAAATCTGTTTAAGGCTTTCAACATTTCCATTGTATAAACTTACTGCGGCAGGAAAAGAAAGTCGTTGGATATTTTTTGATGGTTTTACGTTTTGCTGCGTTGCCGGAGTCCAAGTTTTATTGGTTTGTGAGTATCCGGAAGCAACGTAGAAAGAAAGTAAAAATAAAAATAATGTTTTTTTCATTTGGTTTAGCATTGATTATTAAGGATTTCAAATATATAAATTCCAACTGGTTTTGAATGAAATTCTATAAAATAAAAACTTGCAGTCTCATACTCTTTTACAAAAAATACGATGAAATACCACAAATTAACATAAAAAAAATGCCCCGTTTTCACGAGGCATTTTTATGTGGAATAAAATATATTATTTGATGGAGTCGATTTTTGATTGCAACCCTTAGAGTCTAAAAACTCCGTATTTAAGAATACAAAAAATAGCGTGAAAACCGTCTTTCCAGTTTATTTTTTTGCCTTCTTCATAGGTGCGTCCGTAATAAGAGATTCCGACTTCATATATCCTAATTTTTTTGATGCGGGAAATCTTGGCAGTAACTTCAGGCTCAAAACCGAACCGTTGTTCCTGTAAATTTAGGGACTGTAGTAACTCAGTATTGAACAATTTGTAGCAGGTTTCCATATCGGTTAAGTTCAAATTGGTAAACATATTCGAAAGGAAAGTTAAGAATCGATTCCCGATTGTATGCCAGAAAAACAACACGCGGTGCGCATTTCCTCCGATAAAACGAGAACCGTACACTACATCTGCAAAACCATCTAAAACCGGTTGCAACAGAATTTTATATTCACTCGGGTCATATTCGAGATCGGCATCTTGAATTATGGTAAATTCTCCTGTCGCATTTTGGATGCCAAGATGCAGTGCCGAACCTTTTCCTGTGTTTTTATCGTTTGATAAAAGTATAATACCAAGATCGGGATTTAGAGAAATATATTGGCGAATTACTTGATTTGTATTGTCGGAAGAACAATCATCAATAATGATAATTTCTTTGGCAATTTGCTGTGGCAATAAAACACTTTTTATCTTGTCTAGAATCAGAGAAACCGTTTTCGATTCATTGTAAACAGGAATGACAATAGACAGTTTTTTCATGTTGTTCAAAAATTTATACAAAAATAAACTTCTAATTCAAAACTATTGGAAATTTTATACATTTGTTAAAATTTTATGACTTCAAAAATCACCAAGTACAAATTACATTTTCTTATACTATTAGTAGGTCTTTTGTGGCTCTCGTTGATGAATGCATTATTGCAACTCAATCAGCAAAACGGAATTTATGCCGACTCAGAAAATTACAAAGAATCAGCCGATTTTTTGTACCATCACTTTCAATTTCATTATTATCGTCCAATATTGATGGCAGCAATTACGGGAGTTCCGTACTTATTCGGATTTTCAGATAGCAGTTTATATGATTTCAGTTTTTTTGTCAACATGGTTTGTTGGCTTGCGACCTCGCTAATTTTGTTTGAATTAATGAAAGATTTCTTGAGCGAGAGAAAAGCACTTCAGTTGACTCTTTTTTTCTTTCTACTGCTTGGTTGTCTCGTTTCCATATTTCATTTGCTGACCGAAAGTCTTTATATTTTTGCCACAACGAACGCTTTCTATTTGCTGTCGAAATTTTATAAAACGCGTCGAATTGTATGGCTATCGGCAGCGCTTTCCGTCTTTATACTGGTAATGCTTATAAAGCCTGGGGCACAATACTTTGCAATTTTGTTGCTAATATATTTCAGCAAAACTTTATTTAATAACAGAAATAAGTCCTCGCTGGTATTAGTCGGGCTTGCATTATTGCTCTGTGGTATTCAGCTATGCGTCATGAAAAAACAATATGGAAATTACACTATAAGCTATGTGAGTGGAGTAACGTATTATAATTACCTCGGTGCAAAAGCCATTAGTTTTAAAACACAACAGCCGCTCAAAGAAATTCAGAGGCAACGAATGGATTCTATTTTCGCATTATCTTATTCTGATCAGCAAGCAACAGGCTTCAGCGATTTAAAAAAACAGATTCGCCACAATTCATTAAATTTGGTCAAAGCTTACTGCTCGAACTTATTAGATAATGCCCGCACTCCCAGCGAAGGTATTTGCATCAACCAAAATGTAACAAAAGATTTTCATGTTTGGTTTAAAAAAGCAGCTTTCTTTATTTCCAAATGGCAAAATCGGCTTATGACTTTTGCGGGGATCGTTTTGGCGTTGCACTTTTTTTTGAGAGCAAGATGCGTAAATTTTTATAGTCTAGTTGGATGCTACATTTTATATGTTTTTTTTATTTCAGGTTTTTCTTTTTATCAAGGAGATCGTTTTAATATCGTGTTCTTCCCTTTTGTAATTTTATTGGGTTCATATTGGTTGAAGAATCGACGACAAACGAATTGAAGAGTTTGCTGCAGGAGAACATTCTCTTGTGATATAACACACTATACCTTGACAAATTTTAAAGTCTCGCAGGAATTGTTTGAACATAATTTTACCATGTACTGACCTTTTGAAATTTCGTGTAAATTAATTTCCAATGATTCCTCTCGCCTCATGCTACGAAATACATTTTCTCCTAGTGTATTATAAATTTAAACTTATAAATTTTTTGTACAATGTCTATTTAGCAAAATTGTGAAAGATCTATTATTTAAGCTTGGGAATAAAATTGTATTTGATTTTAATTCGGCTATTTTGTTCTGCCGTTAGGCTAACCGGGGAACAGATGTACCATTGGGGCCGCTTGCCACTTAAAGCCTAGCTGTTAAAGAAATTGTCCCAATACCAACATTTGTTCCAACAGCAGTCGGACAAACATTTTGAGCGAATCCATAAGTAGAAGTAAAAAATGCACTAACAAATAAAATTTGTTTGATAATTTTTTTCTAATGTTATTTATTTTTGGTGAAGACTCGGAATAAGATATTACGAAACGAGTTTCCAACAAAAAATTATAAATACAATATCCAGCTGAAATATTAAATTATCATTTTAAATTTAAAAAATATTTATCTAATGAGGCCGTAAATAAAAAAATGCCCCACTTTTGTGAGGCATCTTGATAAGACAGACGGTATATTATTTAATGGAGTCAATTTTTGATTGCACTTCTGCTTCAGTACCTTCAAAATTGATTACTTCATTTTTTCCGTCTGTATTTGTAGTAACCGTAGCTTTGGCCTTTCCATTGTCGACTGTTTTCTCAATGATGATTCGTTTGGAAACTGCTTCTTGCATCACAGGATTCATATGCTCGCAGGTTTTACTGGTGCAACCT
>JACMOK010000137.1 GCA_014378065.1 Flavobacterium sp. | reverse complement strand
CTTCTGGTGCCATTTCCAAAAAATACTTAAAGGACATATCAAAACGGGAGCGCTCCACTACATCAACATCGGAAACCGTATAAATTGTTTTCAGAAGTAAATACTTGAACATACGCACAGGACTTTCTGCTGTGCGACCATTAGTAGTACAGTATTTATTTAGCAACTCATCATAGATAAATGAAAAATCTATTAACTCATTAATTTTTCTTAGCATATTATCCTTTGGAACGATTAAATCATATAACGAACAATACGCACTGAACTGAATTTTTTGTTGCTGAACTAACATCTAAAAAGCCTTATGGTTACAGTTAAATATACGAAAAAGGAGTAGAAAAATTTGATTTTCTACTCCTTTTTATTAAACTATTAATTCTTAAAAAGACTTTTTCAGTGGCCTCTGTTTAAAGGCGGGATTTTTTTATTAAGCGCAGGGTTAAATTTTCCCTTTTCCTGTAGCTTCTAAATTTCGTTCAATTGTATGACCCGGACGCGACCATTTTGGTTTTTCTCCTAAGGGTGCAAATTGAGAGTTGGCCGCCTCCACTGTTTCAGGTTGTGACACTTTTACAAACGGTTTTTGAGGAATCAAACCCAACATTTCAAACATCTTCAAATCTTCATTAACGTCTGGATTCGGGGTCGTTAACAGTTTATCTCCGGCAAAAATTGAATTGGCGCCTGCGAAAAAACACATCGCTTGCCCCTCTCTACTCATATTCATGCGGCCCGCGGATAGGCGGACTTGCGTTTCGGGCATTATAATACGGGTGGTGGCCACCATACGGATCATTTCCCAGATTTCAACTGGTTTTTCGTCTTCGAGGGGTGTGCCTTCTACGGCTACCAGTGCGTTGATGGGCACGGATTCGGGCTGTGGGTTTAAGGTGGAGAGTGCCACGAGCATTCCGGCGCGGTCTGCAATAGATTCACCCATACCAATAATGCCGCCGCTACAAACGGTGACATTGGTTTTACGAATGTTTTCAATAGTTTGGAGTCGGTCTTCAAAGCCGCGTGTTGAAATCACTTCTTTGTAATATTCTTCTGAAGTATCTAGATTGTGGTTGTAAGCATATAATCCGGCTTCCGCTAAACGCTGGGCCTGATTTTCTGTAATCATGCCAAGGGTACAACAGACTTCCATATCCAGCTTATTGATCGTACGGACCATTTCAAGCACTTGGTCAAATTCGGCTCCGTCTTTTACATTTCGCCAAGCTGCACCCATGCAAACCCGCGATGAACCATTCGACTTTGCTCGTAAAGCCTGTGCTTTTACTTGCTGCACCGTCATCAAATCGTTGCCTTGGATATCGGTGTGGTATCGCGCTGCTTGCGGGCAATATCCGCAGTCTTCGGGGCAACCTCCAGTTTTGATAGAAAGCAGTGTGGAAACTTGAACCACATTCGGATCGTGGTGTTCGCGATGAACGGTTGCTGCTTCGAAAAGCAAATCCATCATGGGCTTGTTGTATATTGAGAGAATTTCGTCTTTAGTCCAGTTGTGTTTGGTACTACTCATATTCTTATTTTTATAATGCTTCAAAAATAAGGAATTCGGAATGAAGTAAAAAACCTTTTATTCAAAGTTTGAACCCTCCAGCGTTTATACAGCGCGATTGGTAATGCTAGGCGTAAAAAAGGTTGTGTTTAATTTGAAAATGACAGGGCATTCTAAGCAATAATAATTAAATAACGGTAGAGTCTTTGCAAGTAACCATAAGAAATTCTGATTAAGAGCAGATGCCCGACCTGAATTTCTGTAACATGCGATCATTTTTAATCTACTTTATTGATCACTTCCACTTTATTTTTCCAATACTGCATCAAACAAAATGACACCATCAGTGAGGCTGCAACGGATTCAAACAACAAACCAATACAATACTGTTGTATCGTGAGCTCGCCTCCGCCAAAAATGAAACTGTCTGAAAGGTTTTTTAAATAAGTTTCACCCCCTTTGTATTCTATAAAAATAAGTAAACAGCTCACGCTCAACAGCGCCCCTATAAGCGATGTTAAGATTGCAGAAAGCAAATTTGTGTTGTACCCGCCGATGCCGTCAGCATGATTTTGCTGCAGGGTGCGATTGACACCGTAAATTACAAAAACGATGTTAAAGATTCTTAAGATGAATACATCAGAAAATCCTAAAAACTGGATAATTAAAAAATAAATTCCGATTCCTAAAAAAATAAGAAATCCATTAATAAGTTCTTTTGAATATTTCATAATGTTTTTTTATTTTGTGAATAGGTTTAAAGAGCACAGTCTGGCAATAAATATTTTAAATTTAATAAATAAATACATATCACCTTTAGTATTTAACGAAAAGAATTGAAATTTACTACAATTTTATAATTGTGATATCTATTGAAGATTTGCATGCTGTGTAATGTACCGCAGTGCTTCCGACTTATCACTATTCAGTTGCTTTTTTAGTAAAGCGAGGCTGTCAAACTTCTGTTCGTTCCGCATGTAATGCAATAGCGACACTTCAATCTTCTGGTCGTACAGATCATCCTCAAAGTTTAAATAGTAGATTTCGATTGATAGATTGGCACCCGCTACCGTTGGATTTGTTCCAATATTCATGATACCAAAAACTAGCCTGTCATTTAAAACCGATTTTACAATATAGACGCCTTTTTTAGGAATTAATTTGTACGGAGCTTCAATTGCTAAATTGGCTGTGGGAAATCCGATGGTTCTTCCGATTTGCTTCCCTTTCTTTACAGTACCGCTGAGAAAATAGTTGTAGCCTAAATAATTATTGGCCAATTGTATGTTTCCGTGTTCGAGTGCAGTTCTGATTTTAGTCGAACTTATGGCGATCGAATCAATTTGTGCAGCGGAAATTTGTTCGACCTCAAAATTATATTTCTGCCCAAAAGCGATCAAATCATCAATATTGGCTGTTCGGTTTGTTCCAAATCGGTGGTCGTGCCCGATGACAATTTTTTGAATGTTTAATTGTTTTACCAGAATGTCTTTAACAAATGCTTCGGCGGTCAGTCTTGAAAATGCTTTGTCGAAGGGATGGATGATCAGATGATCAAGTCCGGTTTTTGCCAATAGCTTGGTACGTTCGGTAATCGTATTTAAAAGCTGAATCCCGGATTCGGCTTGTAAAACCATTCGAGGATGCGGAAAAAAGGTAAGAATCAGACTTTCGAATTGGTCGTCGTCGGTTTGCCGAATTAATTGGTCAATAATTTTTTGGTGGCCTAAATGGACGCCATCAAAAGTGCCAATGGTGGCAATTGTTTTTTTATCGGTGTGAAATGCCGCTATGGATTCAAAAACCTTCAAAAGTAAATTTTTAGCATGCGACAAATTTAAGTGATCCATTCGAGATTAAATAATCTAAGCGCAGTGTTTGCAAAGTAAAAATCGAATTTGTTTTTATAAATTGTCGAAAAACATATGATATTTCTTTATCTGTGAGCAAGTTATTGTTAAATGCACATTCAATTCATTAAAAATTAAAAAATAACATTAATTTTGCGCCCTATCATAACTATAAAAAAAATGAAAAAATTATTACTTTTTTTAACACTAGTGCTTTCTTTTGTGCAAGTGTCTGCTCAAAAGAGTCCGCCTTGGAAAAAAATCACAGCCGATGGCATTGCACAATCCTCCAAAATAAGAATCATTTCTTATGCAGAACAACCTCAATTGTTTCGATTGGATCTACTTCAAATGAAACAATCTTTAGCCAATGCTGCTGATAAATTATCAGGTCAGCCCGGAATAGCAATAAATTTTCCTAACAGCAACGGCGCGTTAGAAGCGTTTTTGGTTTGGGAAAATTCTAATTTCGCGCCCGAATTGCAAGCGCAGTATCCAGATATTAAAGCCTATGTTGGAAAAAGTACGGCTGATCCGTCCGCAACTATCAATTTTAGTGTATCGCCTCTCGGTATTCAAACCATGGTTTTAAGATCGGATAGCGGAGCAGAATGTATCGAATCGTATACCACAGACCGCGCAGTGTATGTATTGATCGATTCAAAATCAAGAAGTACGGGACGTTTGCCATTTAGCTGTACCACAGTAGACCAGCAACTGAACCAAGAACTTTTAACGAATAATCCCAACAGATCCAATAACCAATCGTTTAAAACGATGCGTTTGGCATTGTCTTGTACCGGAGAATATGGAGCTTACTTTGGAGGAACAATCTCAGGGGCATTGGCCGGGATGAATGCTACCATGACCAGAGTAAATGGTGTTTTTGAAAAAGACATGGCCTTGCATTTGAATATTATTGCCAACAACAGTTTAGTAGTATACACCAATGCGAATACCGATCCTTATTCTCCCGCTTCTGGAATTGACAACTGGAACGCCGAATTACAAGCAAACCTGACCAGCGTGATCGGCGATGATAATTATGACATAGGTCATTTATTTGGTGGATCAGGTGGTGGAGGAAATGCAGGCTGTATAGGCTGTGTTTGCGACAGCGGTAAAGGCAGTGCATATACCTCTCCTTCAGACGGTGTACCCGCCGGTGATAATTTTGATATCGATTATGTAGTGCATGAGATGGGGCATCAATTGGGAGCCAATCATACTTTCTCCCACGAAACAGAAGGATCCGGTGTAAATGTGGAACCAGGAAGTGGTTCTACCATTATGGGTTACGCGGGCATAACAAGTTACGACGTACAAGCCCACTCTGACGCTTATTTTACTTACAGAAGTATTTTGCAAATTCAGACAAATTTAGCCACAAAGACTTGTCCGGTTAGTGTAGCTGTCACAAACACAACACCTGTTGTGAGTGCGGGAGATAATTTCACTATTCCAAAAGGAACTGCCTTTGTTCTAAAAGGAACTGCGTCAGATGCTGATGGTGATGTTTTAACTTATTGCTGGGAACAAAACAACAGTGCCGGAACGTCAGCTAGTGGAGCTAACAGCGTTGCGTTACCTACTAAAACCTCAGGTCCGAATTTTAGATCCTTGACAGCAACGGCATCACCAAAACGTTACATGCCAGCTTACGCCAGTGTTTTATCGGGTACTTTATCGACAATGTGGGAATCTGTGAATACTGTAGCCAGAAACTCAAAATATACCTTAACAGTTAGAGATAATAATGTAGGTGGCGCACAAACCAACACCGATGAAACCACCATAACAACCAGTGGCACTGCCGGACCATTTTCCGTAACCTCACAAAACACCGCTGGGATTGCCTGGGCACAAGGAACAACAGAAGCCATCACTTGGAATGTTAACAATACTGCTACTTTAGTGGGTTCGGGAACTGTAAACATAAAGCTTTCTACAGATGGCGGAATCACTTTCCCTTACATACTTGCTACAGACACGCCAAATGATGGAAACGAGACGATCACCGTTCCCACTACACCAGCTTCTTTAAATTGCCGACTTTTAATAGAACCGTCGGCTAACATATACTACGCAGTAAATTCGACTCCTTTTTACATTGGTTACCAAATAGTAAATACCTGTACAACAAATAGTTATAATACTCCTTTTGCGCTTACTAATGGAACAGCGAGTTATACTATAAAAACAATAAATGTTCCAACCGCAGGAACCATAAGCGATGTCAATATCACGATCAACGCAACACACTCAAACCTACAAAATTTGGTGATGGCCGTGGTTAGACCCGGAGGAACATTGTCTACTTTCTTTAATCAGCAATGCGCAGGTAGTGCCGACATGAATGTGACCTTCGACAACTCAGGCGCTGCGTTTACTTGTGGTAGTCCAACCACAGGAACTTATTTGCCTGCTACAGGATACAACCTCAATAGTTTGAATGGTTTCAATCAACAAGGGAATTGGCAATTTGGATTTAAAGATGTGGTTACGGGTGCCGATGTAGGAACTATTAATTCCATCACACTTGAAGTGTGTTCACAAAGTGTATTTTTAGCGAACACTGACTTTGAATTTGAAAATTTTGCGTTGTATCCAAATCCGAACACAGGTAATTTTACGCTCCAATTCAACTCGGCTTCTAGTAGTAAAATTAATGTTGCTGTTCATGATATGAGCGGTAGAAAAATATTTGATAGAAGCTTTGCCAATGCGGGATTGTTTTCTCAAAACTTACAATTAGAACATGCGCAGGCTGGGATCTATTTGGTTTCGATTACCGATGGATCTAAAAAAACAGTGAAGCGAATTGTTATCCAATAATTTGCAATTTAAGGCTTACCATTGCATAAAAAGCGTTCCTGATCGGAACGCTTTTTTTATTTAAAAAGAACTATATTTGAATTTCTATTAACCCTCAATTTCTAAATTATGAAAAAATTACAACTGCTAATACTCACCATTTTAGCGTTGACAACTGCTTCCGCTCAAAACGGTATTTGGAACAAAATTGGTCCCGAACAGCTCACATCTCAAAAGCTATCGCGCGATTCGCAACCTACAGCCTACATGCTTTATGCCCTCGATTTCGATGCCTTAAAACAACTGTTGCAAACGGCCCCAAACAGAACAGTCCGTTCGACTTCAAATTTGATCATTGCCTTTCCTAATCCAGAAGGGCAATTGCAAAATTTCAGAATTTACGAAGCTTCAGTAATGCATCCTGATTTGGCAGCCCGTCACCCCGAAATTAAATCTTACGTTGGACAAGGAATCGACGACAAATCCGCGATGATTCGATTTAGTGTAACCCTTTTTGGTTTGCACACAATGACCTTTTCGGGCACGCAAGGCACCACATACATTGATCCTTACACGACCGATTTGCATAACTATATTGTTTATAATAAGTCAGAATTGACCACCAACCGCACCCATGCCTGTGGCGTAGTGGACAATAATAATCTCCCAGAAGACCTTCCAGAAGATTTGCTATTGAATCGTTCCAACAACAGCTTGTTCAAAACATATCGTTTGGCGATGGCCTGTACGATTGAATATGCGGCCTTTCATATCAATGCCGCTGGGTTGGGTTCTGGAACGCTTGCTCAAAAAAAAGCCGCTGTATTGGCAGCAATGAATGTAACCATGACCAGGGTAAATGGTGTTTATGAAAAAGATTTGGCGCTTACGATGATTTTAGTTCCTAATAATGAAGATATTATTTTTGTCACTTCAGACAATTTTGACAATGCCAATACCGCCAATATTCTTTTAGACCAAAGTCAGACGGAAATAGATGCCGCCATTGGATTCGACAATTACGATATTGGCCATACAGTAAGTACTGGTGGAGGTGGAGTGGCCACACTACAATCACCATGCTCGGGCGCAAAAGCGCGAGGAATTACAGGCTTGCCATCTCCAGTGGGTGATGCTTATGACATCGACTTTGTTGCGCATGAAATGGGTCATCAGTTTGGTGGAAATCACACTTTCAATAGTGATCAGGGCAATTGTGGCGGCGGAAACCGCACTACCAGTTCTGCCTATGAGCCTGGCAGTGGCACGACGATCATGGCCTACTCCGGAATCTGCGCACCCGATAATGTGCAAAACAATTCAGACGATTATTTTCACGCTAGAAGCCTTTTACAAATGGCGACCTTTATCAATGGCTCCGGAAATTGCGGCGTGGTGGTGCCCAATGGCAATACGCCTCCGATTGTTAGTGCCGGAGCCAATTACACCATTCCATTCGGAACTGCGTTTGTTTTAAAAGCTATAGCAACAGATGTAGATAATGATGCACTGACGTACTGTTGGGAACAGTATAATTTTCAGATTTCAAATCAGCCACCAGAAGCATTGAGTATCGTTGGTCCAAATTTCAGGTCTTTAAATCCGTCAATATCTCCAGATCGATATTTTCCAAAATTGTTAAACGTGTTAGCGAACAATCTCACTCCTACTTGGGAAGTGATTCCAAGTGTCGCGAGAGCTATGGTTTTTTCGTTGGTTGTAAGAGACAATCAGGCTCCTAACGGCGGACAGACGCAAAGGTCAACGATGACCTTAACCTTTGCCAATACCGGACCTTTTAAAGTAACTTCACAAAATGCAACTGTTGCCTGGCCACAAGGCTCAAGTCAAAATATAACTTGGGATGTTGCCGGAACGGATGCCAACGGAATCAATACGGCATTGGTCAATATTAAATTGTCTACCGATGGAGGATTGACTTTCCCGATTACGTTAATATCGGATACCCCAAACGACGGTAACGAAACGATAACAGTTCCAAATGTACTGTCTCAAACTTGCAGACTGATGGTAGAAGCAGTAGGTAATGTGTTTTATGCGGTAAATACTACTCCTTTCTATATCGGTTATCAAATCGTTACGACTTGCAATACTTATACTTTTAACACCCCTTTTGCTTTAAATGATGGCAGCAGTAACTATACGGTAAAAACTATTAATGTGCCAGCAGCCGGAGTCATCAGCGATGTCAACATCAATATTAATGCAACGCATCCCAATCTTCAAAATCTCGTGATGGCAGTCATCCGACCTGGAGGTACCTTGTCGACATTATTTAACCAGCAATGTCTTGATAATGCCGATATGAATGTCACTTTTGATGCCCAAGGAAGCGCTTTTAATTGCGCAAGTCCTACACAGGGAGTCTATGCGCCACCAACAGGGTTTAACATGAATGCTTTAAATTCATTTAACCAACAAGGAAATTGGCAGTTCGGATTTAAGGATGTGGTGGCTGGAAATGCAGGAACGATCAATTCGATTACTTTGGAAATTTGCACCCAGACCTTGTTGGCGGATACAGATTTTGAGTTGGAAAACTTTGCATTGTATCCAAATCCCAACAATGGTAGTTTTACGGTGCGTTTTGATTCAAAATCGGGCAATAAAATTAACATTTCGGTTTATGATTTAACGGGTCGCAAAATCTATGATAAACGCTATCCCAACAATGGCTTGTTTTTCCAAATGCTTCAACTAGATAGTGCCCAATCAGGCGTGTATCTAGTAGTTATTAGCGATGGAAATAAAAAAACAGTAAAGCGAATTGTAATACAATAGGTATATAAATTTATTAAGAAAGAGCCCAATATCGGGCTCTTTCTTATTTTAAGTCGAAGGCAATATGCGTAGTGACTTGAGGAACTTCCGTTACACTAAAATCCAAGCGAACAAATGAATCCTGCGTGTCAGAGGTGGTAAGATTGCCTTTAGTGACTTTGTAAAATCCGGTTTGTCCTTTGCAAAAACAGAATCTTCCAAAAAGCATTTGGGTATTTTGTAAGGCGGCATCGGTAAGCGGTTTAACTTCTTTATCAGCGTCTATTTCGAATACAATTTCCTCTCGGTATCCTCCATCTTGTACATTCCCTTTAACAATTCTCGTGTAAGTGTATAGCAATACATTTTTACCCAAACGATCTTCTAGACTGTAGGAGTTGTTGCCCCATTCGTCTTTTTTTACCACCATGGCTTTATTTGCAAAAAGCTGAAGGTTGCAGCTGGCATTTTTTGGACAGCCGTTTCTTAACGCTGCATGGGTATATGGATGCAAATTTTTTCTGCCTGCACAGGAAAACAAAATCAAAAATACAGTCAGGCAAAAAAGTGTTTTCATTTTATTTTCCATTAAACGAAGTCATTGTATTTTCTAAACCAGCAGTCGCAAAAGATAAGATGATTTCGCAAGCCACTTCCAATCGTTCTGGGAGCTTGGTCTTTTCATCTTCGTCCCAGTCGCCCAAAACATAATCTATTTGTTTTCCTTTTTTAAATTCGTCGCTGATGCCAAAACGAAACCTCGTATAATTTTGAGTATTGAGGACCAAATTGATGTTTTTTAGTCCGTTGTGTCCGCCATCACTGCCTTTGGGCTTGATGCGAATGGTGCCGAAAGCCAGATTCAAATCGTCGGTGATCACCATTACATTTTCTTGAGGAATGTTTTCTTTATCAATCCAATATTGTACTGATTTACCGCTGAGGTTCATGTAAGTATCGGGCTTAAGCAGCAAAAAAGAACTGCCTTTAAATTTAAATTTGGCCACGGCGCCGAGTTTAACTGTTTCAAAACACAAGGCTTCTTTCCGGGCAAAAAAATCGAGAATTTTAAAACCAATATTATGGCGCGTGTTGACATATTCGGCGCCGATGTTGCCTAAGCCTACGATTAGAAATTTCTTCATGGGATTAATGCTTTCGGATTGCGGTATTGGAGAAAATATATTGGAGAACCATTTCATGTTACAAAGGTATGCTATTTTAAAAATTTGAAATTAAGTAAAAAAATTAAAGAAGAGAAAGAAAGCAGAAAACGCCTTTAAAACAAAAAAAGCACCAGTTTTACAACTGATGCTTTTTGTAAGTATCTTGAAAAAATTATTTTTTCTTTCCTTTTACCGGTGCTTTAGCTGCTTTGGCCGCTTCTTGAGCCGCTTTCATAGCCGCACGAGAAATTCTCACTTGTGCGACCACAGTGTTGTCAGGGTGTAACAATTTGTATTTGTCAGAAGCCAGTTTTGTCACATACAATTTGTTCCCCATTTCGAGTGGCGTAATGTCGGCCTCAACGAAATCAGGCAGGTTTTTAGGCAATGCTTTTACTTTTAGTTTGCGCTGGTTCAAACGCAAAACACCTCCCAATAAAACACCTGGAGAAACTCCGGTCACTTTTACCGGAACTTCCATAGTGATTTCTTTGTTGTCGAAAACCTCGAAGAAGTCAATGTGTAAAATTCGGTCTGACACCGGGTGAACCTGGATGTCTTGTAAAATAGCATTGTAAGTTTTTGTTCCCAATTCAATCACCACAGTGTGCGCGTTTGGAGTGTAAACCAGCGTTTTGAATGCTTTTTCGTCTGCTGCAAAATGTACTGGTTGATCTCCTCCGTATAACACGCAAGGAACCGCTCCAGCATTACGTAAGGCTTTAGTCGCAACTTTGCCCACGCTTTCTCTTTCTGATCCTTTAATTGTAATCGATTTCATTGTAAAAAAATATAGTTAATAAATAATAAATTACTTTTTTGGGGTTTCCCCTTCGGGTCGCGCTTTTCGCTGCAATCTTTTGTTCCGTTGCACTTCACAAAAGGATTTTCGCTTCAATCGCTAACCCAGGCATTCTTCTACATCAGGAATTTCCCGCTGATGGAATTGTTTTGTTGCACCATGTTCATTACTTCTGCGAAAAGCGGCGCACAACTGACCACTTTTATTTTTTTTGACTCTTTCAGTAAAGGGATTGAGTCGGTAACAATCAATTCCAGCAATTTAGAATTTTCTATTTTCTCATAAGCCTGCCCAGATAAAATGGCGTGCGTACAAATGGCTCGTACACTCAGCGCGCCTTTTTCAATCATCAAATCGGCCGCTTTCGCCAGGGTGCCTCCTGTGTCAATCATGTCATCGACGAGCACAACATTTCTACCTTTCACTTCGCCGATGAGTTCCATCGTATCAATGACATTGGCAATTCTTCGCTGTTTGTAACAAATGACCACATCCGATTCTAAAAACTTTGAATAGGCATAAGCTCTTTTTGAACCTCCCATATCTGGAGACGCAATCGTTAGGTTTTCAAGATTCAAACTCTTTACATAGGGCAAAAATATTGTTGATGCAAAAAGATGGTCTACAGGTTTTTCAAAAAATCCCTGAATCTGATCGGCGTGCAAATCCATCGTCATGATTCTGGTAGCACCCGCGGCATCTAATAAATTGGCGACCAATTTCGCTCCAATCGGAACCCTTGGCTTGTCTTTTCTATCCTGTCTTGCCCAGCCAAAATACGGAATCACGGCCGTTACATGTCTAGCCGAAGCCCTTTTTGCGGCATCGATCATCAGGAGCAACTCCATCAGATTGTCTGCACTTGGAAACGTCGAGCAGATGATAAACACGCGCAAACCCCTAATCGATTCTTCATATGAAGGCTGAAATTCTCCATCACTATACTTGGCCAATGTAACTTTACCCAGCGGTACACCATAATCTTTGGCGATTTTCTCCGCTAAATAGACACTTTGCGAACACGCAAATATCTTTGCTTCCGGTTCTTGGTGTGACATTTTAAGGTGTTGTTTTTACTCCGCTGCGCACCATACAATTTGGCTCCATCATGTGTTCAAAACCAATTTTTGTAACCGCCTCGAATGTAGTTAGTTAGTTGTGTATCGCGTTAACGAGGTGCAAATTTAGGAATTTAATCCGACTGCGAAAGAAATTTTCGAGTATTTTCTTTACAATTTGTAATATTATTATTTACATTTGCTCCGTGTTAAAGGATAGACAGTATTTTTTAGAATGACTGTTTGTTTATTGCGATAAAATTCGTTTGTTTTTAAAATGAATTTCTTTCGTCTGCTGAGCCCGGATGGCGGAATTGGTAGACGCGCTGGTCTCAAACACCTGTGGGAAACCGTACCGGTTCGACTCCGGTTCCGGGTACAAAACCTTCGAGAAATCGAGGGTTTTTTCATTTTTGTTCGCAATTATAAATTAAGAATTTGGAGTCAGACCATTATTCTTGACTCTTACTCTGGGTACTTTAAAACCGCTATCTGGCGCGGGCGTCATGGCCTTGGCGATAATTAAAAGGTTTAATCTATTAAATGCGAAGCACAACAATCTATTATCTAGTTATCCAACCAAGCAAAACAGAAATGCTGAACCATGACTAATAAGCAACTAAAATTAATAATTAATTAAAAAACAAATTTTAGAAAAATTTAAGCTTCAAATCCCATTAGCTAATAATTAATCTGGCGTGGTGGAGCAACTTAGGCAACTGCCGAAATGTGTCACATTTGTCAAGTTTAAAATTACCTCTTTACAAATTTTACCGAAGTGTTTATACTACAAAAACCGTGGTTTATATCTGACTGTTCTCCAGAGATCTGCAATTTCCGCAAGTTTATTCTCTCAGCCTTGTGTTTAAGGTATCTTTTTATATTAAGTTAAAGTAATCTTCAATAAAAAACAGACTTTACTAGGGTAACAATTAAATTTTAAATCTTTACAGTATCGCTAAAGCATTGGAAGTGTGTCCCGATTACCTGCTTAACGGAACTATTCAAGACAAAGCAAAAAAATAATATTCAGGATACTGAACTTTTGCTACAATTCTAAAGTTAAAAACTAACCGAAAAAAAAATCACTCGTTAAAGAGTTTGTAGATGCTTTTATTTTAAAATCTAATTTGCAACAGCAACTTTCTTAACATCAAAAAACCTCGCAAATCCTGCGAGGTTTTTTGATTATTGTCTTGTTTTGTTTGTTCTCGTTTGTGGCTTCGAGGTCAGGAGACCATCGCAGGGCAACCCCCAATTTTAAGAATGTTTACTTTTTATGGAACACTTTGCATAGATGGCTATTTTACTGTATCTTTCACATAAATTATCTTTTCAAAATATACTTTTGTTTCGCCTTTTACATTATTATCCTCTAAAGTAGGTTTGCGTTTAAAGAATTCAATCATGTAGCCTCTTAAGATTTTCTTTCCAGGCTTATCAAACCATCTACCAAAAGCGACAACATAATTACGATTGGCTTTAGGAAAATTAACTCTATTTATTTTATCTTTATTTAAATTATAAAAGGTATCTAATTTTACATCCTTTTCATTTGAAAATGTTTTATTAAAATTATGATTCTCCTTACCTAATACCATTATGATTTGTGAGTTATATTCTCTCAATAAAGGGCTATTACATCTTACTGCCGCTGCAAATGGTTCGGAAATACTGATAGTGTCTTTGCAATAAAAATCAAAATTAATCATACTTGAATTTCTACATTCTAAAGTATCATTTACAAATTCTTTTTGATTATATCTGTTAGACTTTTTAGCATACCATAAAGTATCTTTTTTCTTACCTAAATACCAATTACGATTTAAGATGTAATTATTTTCAATGATAAAATACTCTCTTATTTCACTTAAGTAACCTTCACGAGTATATAAATACCAATTGCCATATTTTTTCGCTTTGAAATCTTGGAGACCAGTTTTATATATTTTTCCGTTTTTATAATAATAGATTATGCTGTCATGATCGTTTTTTCTAAAAAGCATATGATACTTTAAATTGCCTATAGTGTCATAATAAGTATTGATTTTTTTTAACTCTCCACTTTTATTATATTCCTCTGAATATTTTATATTATGAGATGGATAGTAGTATTCTTTATTTTTTTTATTACAGGAACACATTATTGATAAAGACAACACTACTAAAATAAATTTTGCTTTTTTATTTTTTATTAATTTCATATTATTTTGGTCTTTCAATAAAAACTTTACTGCCTGATTTTGATAGTTCGCTCGAATCAACTTTTGCTTTAGTTTCTGATAAATTTTTCTTTAAAACTGTGCGATATCCATCTACATTCTCTATTAAAAGAATACGATTTTTCGGATCTCTATTACGGTTTTCATTTATAACTTCTTTAACGGTCTCTACTGCATTTCCACCAGTTTCAGCGCCCTCTTTAACTTTATTTGCCATTTCTGCAGCGGCCTTTGCTTTTTCGATAGCATTTGTTCCTTTTTTAAAAGTATTTCCACTTTTTCCGCCAGTTGCATAATGACTGACTTCATAAATTGGATCAACATCCCATGTACTTTCGACATTTGGACCATGTCTTTTTTGATTATAGATATCAGATCCATTTTCTCCAGATTTAGAACGAAGATCTACTCCATGCCAATATCTCACAACACTTTTTTCATAATTAGAAAGTTTGTTCAAAAGGGATGTTGTGTGTTTTACAGTACTATTCCAAGCAGATTTTGCCGACTTAGAAATAGTTAAAATATATTTAGGATTTATAATTGGCCCTGTCGGAAAGGGCCACCTTCCATCAAGGTCAGTTAAATTAATTGGATTATTGAATGTGTAACAGTACGGCGAGTACTCTGGACCCCTTTCCGCTAGTGGGTCAAAACTCTCATCTAGCCGCTCAATTTTGGATCGTAATAAAGCGCCCCGTAATAATATAATCCTGTCGTCTCATCTAGTTCCTTTCCGTTAAACTTATAAGGGCTGTTGTAGTTACTTCCTAATTGCTCAGCCATCGTTTCCCCAAACGGCAAGTTAGCAAAAAATTGGTATGGTCTGCCGGCAGTATCTGTTAAAAAAGAACTGGTACCCAGATGGTCTGGGTGGTAAAAATACACGTTGGCCATTTCGTTAGGTTGCGGTGCTTGCGCGTTTCCTGTACCTGTGCCTATAGACCCATCCCCTTCGTTGTTGTCTTGGTTGTATTCTTCGTCGGAACTATATTCCTCATAAGGCTCAAAGACTGCCGGTGGCTGTCCGCCACTAAGAAGCAAGCGTTGCAGATCTGATTTTTGCATTTCCTTGAGTTCTTCACTCGTTGAATCTCCGCCACCTCCGCTAGATTTGGGTCGGCATGGCCGGCTACCATCGGGCTCTGTAAAGTCGCCTAGCTTGCGTTGACCAATGCGGAATCAGTCCCCATTCACCTGCAACCAGTTTCGTTGCGCCATCGTTTTTGACGATTGGCATTTTTGGATGTGCAAATCCGTTAATCATTTTTGACGGCGACGGTGGCAGTTTATCCCAATATTGAGGCTGGTGGTAAGTAATGCCGTAACGGATTTCTACTGCCTCGATATCATCTTCT
>JACMOK010000024.1 GCA_014378065.1 Flavobacterium sp. | reverse complement strand
CTGTGAATTCTGGTGGTAGTACTTCGTTTGGAGTTGTTATTTCCGTCAATGATGTGGCGCCTGCTTCGCTGAGTTATAATTCTCCTAATGTGTTTAGCAGAAACACTGCGATTTCGAATCTGAATCCTACTGTTTCAGGCGGGGTCGTTTTATCCTACAGTGTTTCTCCCTCATTGCCTTCGGGTTTGCTTTTCAATACTATCTCTGGAGTCATTTCAGGGACACCAACTGTCATTAGCGCCACTGCAACTTATACTGTTAAGGCTGTGAATTCTGGTGGTAGTATTTCGTTTGATTTGATCATTACTGTCAATGATTTGGCGCCAAGTGCATTAAGTTACCTTTCGCCCAATGTATTTACAAACAACACCACAATTGTTGCTATTACTCCAACTGTGTTTGGTGGGACTGTTTTAAACTACAGTGTTTTTCCAGCGTTACCTGATGGGTTGGCTTTAGATCCTGCAACAGGTATCATTTCCGGAACACCCTCAACAATCAGTTTGGCAACATCTTACACTATCGCTGCTACAAATTCAGGAGGAAGTACATCATTTGATTTGGTTATTGTCGTCAACGATGTGGCGCCAAATTCGTTAGTTTATCCAAATCCAAATGTTTTTGTCCTTGGAAGTCCCATTTCCGATATTTTTCCGTCGTTTGTAGGCGTGGTCACCGGTTACATCGTAGCGCCAACGCTGCCCGCGGGCTTAGTGCTCAATTTTGAAACTGGGGTGATTTCAGGAACACCAACTGTCATTAGCGCTACCGCAACGTACACTGTTACTGCCGTGAATTCGGGTGGTAGTACTTCGTTTGATTTGATCATTACTGTCAATGATTTGGCGCCAAATGCATTAAGTTACCTTTCGCCAAATGTATTTACAAACAACATCACAATTGTTGCTATTGCTCCAATTGTGTTTGGTGGGACTGTTTTAAACTACAGTGTTTTTCCAGCTTTACCTGATGGGTTGGCTTTAGATCCTGCAACAGGTATCATTTCCGGAACACCCTCAACAATCAGTGGTGCAACATCTTACACAATCACTGCCACAAATTCAGGAGGAAGTACATCATTTGATTTGATTATTGTCGTCAACGATGTGGCGCCAAATTCGTTAGTTTATCCAAATCCGAATGTTTTTGTCCTCGGAAGTCCCATTTCCGATATTTTTCCGTCGTTTGTAGGCGTGGTCACCGGTTACATCGTAGCGCCAACACTGCCCGCGGGCTTAGTTCTCAATTTTGAAACTGGAGTCATTTCAGGAACACCAACTTTAGCAGCTGCAGCCGCAACTTACACGATTACTGGATTTAATTCTGGTGGTAGTACTTCGTTTGATATTTTGATTACTGTAGAAAATCCATTGATTGTTGGAAGTCACAACGACGCGGCCTTCAAAGTTTATCCAAACCCGTTTACCGAAAAAATAACTGTTTCTGGGTTGTATGAGCCAACTTTTTACAAAATGTATGGTGCAGAAGGTAAATTAATACAAGAAGGGCAAGTAATTAATTCTCAAATTGACTTTAGAGATTTGCCACAAGGAATGTATTTGCTGAAACTGTCGAGCGAAAGTAAAGCCGAAACCATCAAATTAATAAAACGGTAGTGTCGAAATTTACACTGTAAAACGAAATCCGAACCTTGCTTTTTTTATGGATTTTGATGCGTTTTTAAAGCGGTTTGCCAATGTGATATTTCATGTCCAAATTCTGATTTAAATTTAGATTTGTCTAAAACACTGTAGGCTGGGCGTTTGGCAAGTGTCGGAAATTTAGATGTAGGAATAGCTTTTAAATCGATTGAAATCTTATTCAGTTCAAATATTTTTTTTGCAAAATCATACCAGCTCGCGCTTCCTTCGTTACTGAAATTATAAACGCCAAAATTTTTACTGTTGCTTTGTATTACTTTTACTATCGCTTCAGCCAAATCAAGGGCGTGGGTTGGCGTTCCTATTTGGTCATCTACAACGCTTAAAGCGCTTCTTTCGCTGGCAAACCTCAACATTGTTTTCATGAAATTATTTCCAAATTGGGAATAAACCCAAGAAGTTCTTAATATAAAATAGCGGGCAAATATCGTTTGAAGTGCTTTTTCTCCATCCAATTTGCTTTGTCCGTAAATGCCTTGCGGATTGGTCTTGTCTTCTTCGTGGTACGGTACCTTTTTATTTCCGTCAAAAACAAAATCTGTCGAAATGTGGATTAAAATTGTTTTGAAATGGTTGCATGCTTCTGCTAAATTTTTAGCTCCGGTCACATTCACCGCATACGCCTTAATTTGCTCTTTCTCGGCTTGATCAACCGCAGTGTAGGCGGCGGCATTGATACAAAAATGAGGTTGTGTGCTACGGAAAGAACTTTCAATGTCGGTTGGCTTTGTGATATCTAAATCGGCAGAAGTGTAGAACTTAAAATCAATTGCAGGATAAATTGTAGCGATAAATTGTAGCGCCTGACCCAATTGTCCGTTGGCTCCCGTTACCAGTACTACCATGCTTTTTTTGATTTTTCAAGAAAGGGTTGGAGTTTGTCTTTTTCAGATATAATAAGTTCGGACGCTGGGAATTTCCAATCGATTTTTAGAGAAGGATCATTATAAATAATGCCGCCCTCGGAAGCCTTGTTGTAAAAATTATCACATTTATAAAAAAAAGTGGCAGAAGCACTCAATACTAAAAACCCATGCGCAAATCCTTTCGGGATAAAAAATTGTTTTTGATTTTCAGATGAAAGTACTACCGTTACTTGCTGTCCGAATGTTTTAGAATCCGGTCGAATATCCACCGCCACATCTAATACTTCTCCAGACAAGACACGAACCAATTTGGCCTGGGCGTGTTCTCCGGTTTGATAATGCAATCCTCTAAGTACTCCTTTGGTAGAAAAAGATTGATTGTCTTGAACAAAACGAACACTTTGTCCGATTGCTTTTTGAAAGGTGTTTTCATTGAAACTTTCCATAAAATAGCCTCGGTCATCAAGAATGACTTTGGGCTCAATGACGTAACAACCTTCAAGTTTGGTGGAAACAAAATTCATACTCTTAGATAATGCTTAGCAAATGGGTTCCATATCCACTTTTCAATAAGGGTTGTGCCAATGTTTTTAATTGATCTGCATCAATAAATCCCATCTTAAAAGCGGCTTCTTCAATGGAGCCAATTTTTAATCCCTGTCGTTCTTCTATTACTTGAACAAATTGGGATGCCTGCATCAGAGAATTAAACGTTCCGGTGTCAAGCCAAGCAGTTCCCCTGTCGAGAATACTTACTTTCAGTTTTCCCCGTTTGAGGTATTCTTTATTGATATCGGTGATTTCAAGTTCGCCCCTATGACTTGGTTTGATGTTGGCCGCTATTGCCACCACGTCATTGTCGTAAAAATAGATTCCCGGAACAGCATAATTTGATTTCGGTTTTTCCGGCTTTTCCTCGATCGAGATCACTTTTCCGTCGGAATCGAAATCGACTACACCGTACCGCTCCGGATCATGAACATGATAAGCATAGATAATGCCGCCTTCCGGGTTGTTGTTGGCAAGTAACAATTCTGACAAACCTGTGCCGTAGAAAATATTGTCTCCCAGTACGAGAGCCACTTTGTCTGATCCAATAAATTCTTTACCGATAATAAAGGCTTCTGCCAGGCCATTTGGATTTTCTTGAACCGCATATTCAAAACGACATCCCAACTTTTTACCATCGCCTAACAATTGTTCAAATAAGGGCAAATCGTGCGGCGTAGAAATAATTAATATTTCCCTGATGCCAGACCAAAGCAATGTCGATAACGGATAATAGATCATTGGCTTATCATAAATAGGCATCAATTGCTTGCTGACCGCCAATGTTAGTGGGTGCAATCGTGTACCAGAACCTCCTGCTAAAATTATTCCCTTCATGTAAATAGTACTTTAAAAACCGATTATTGTTTGCTTATGGCCTTTTGATTTTTGTAAAAGCCGATGAATCCAAAAATGCTGATGTAAATTAAAATAAACAACAATGGTAAAATTAATTTCAGTTTTCCGTTTATTGATTCATTGTTTTCTGTATTCAGTGTGCTGCTATTCTCTTTAATTATTTTATCCAATCCCACCAAATCAATTCTAAGATTTCCTTGTTCTTTAATGAGTTTGTCTTTGGTTTCAATAACGTCATTCAACGGACTATTTTCGTTGTAGTATACCAATTTGTCATTTTTGGCATTTTGGTTCGAGGGATTGGTGAAGCTGTTCAAAAAACCGTCTATTTGCGCGATGGTCAGTTCATTGGCTTTCATTTTTACCATCTCATTGTTGACGTATTCTTTTTGAATTTTGGTATAAAAAGCACTATTGTTCAGAAAGTTTAGTAAAGGTGCTATCGTTTTGTTGGCATTGGTTACTTTCTTTGTCCTGAATGAAATTAAATGGTACGGATAATTCTTACTGGTAGGCTTTTCTTCTACGATTTTTTTAATATCACTGTCTTCAGCCATCAATTTCAACAATTCAAAATTTTGTTCACTCGTATTAATAAAGCGGTAAACATCAATTACTGGTTTTATTTCGATTTTGCTGAGCATTTCGGCATCTTGAATTCCGATAGCTTTAAGAAATAAAGTGTCTCGTTCTTTTATTTTAGATTCTATTAAATCAATCTTTGCATACAAGTAATCGGTACTGCCAAAATTGGGTTGAACAATAATCTGATGGTCATAGGTTTTATTGTTTTTGTCAAGATATAAACCCAAACCAACGCCAATGACAAATAAAATTAAAATGACGATGATGTGTTTTATT
This sequence comes from Flavobacterium sp., assembly GCA_014378065.1. Classification (GTDB taxonomy): domain Bacteria; phylum Bacteroidota; class Bacteroidia; order Flavobacteriales; family Flavobacteriaceae; genus Flavobacterium. Next base: position 33,873 of record JACMOK010000024.1, on the reverse strand, counting down.
ATAAACTGAATGGCTTTAAACAAAAGTGTGCCTATATTTTGGAAAAAATTTCCGATGCCTTTTGAAATCATCGACAAATCCACTTCCTGATTTTCAGCTTTGCCTGGCGCGTTTGTGCTCATCGTATCAATTTATTTTATGTTGAAAATTTGCTCTAAAATTTTAATAGTAATCAGGTAGGTTGGTTTCACGCCCGTCGTTCCTAGTCCGCCAGAAGCCAATGTGCTGCCGGTTTCTAAAGGATTGTCTGAGGCATAATAAGCATACCTTACTTTCACGTCGGGATTGATGCTCTTTCTTATTTTTGAGGCAGACTGAATGGCCTTTTGGTAATAAGCGCCCTCCATTTCCAGGCCGATGACGCCCCAGGTAGAATCGTGAAAAAACCTAAGTAAATCTTTGTTCTGCAATGAAGTGCCCAATACCGTTACCATAGGGCCAGCAAAAACCGGAATGCCATTTCCTTCGAGCATTTCCTTGGTAAGTTCATTTTCAAACGGATAATTATCGCCTGTCCCTTCATTAATATGCGCCGAAGGAATCATGATATCGCCTTTTCCGCCTTGCAGAATTCCTGCTTTTCCCATAATTGATACTGAAACCACGTTTAAAAACACTTTCTTTTCTTGAGTTTCTCTGAAGGGTTTTAATAATTCGTCGATGGTTTCATAAGCCTGTTCTCCAAAAGCATAATCCATAACGATAATTACCGGCTTTGCGGTTTCAAGTTTTGCGGATGGAAAGCCTGATTTTTTTAAATCTATTTTCGCAGTATCAAAAATTTGTACGTCTATATTGGTTCCTGAGGTATCCGGAAGCGAGATCATGCCAAATTGCCTGGCGAAGTCCTCGACCTTATTTCGAACTTCATGAGCGCCTGATTTGCTCAATTCTTCATAAATATTAAAATCCGATTGGTCTTTGAATTTTGTCTTTAAAACATGCGTTGCAAAGATAGAATTCATCACACTGTGCATGTTGGCGCTGATAATGTGAATGGGTCGGTCTAAAAGTTCATTGGCTTTAAGCACTTCTTTTATGTTGGTGGCCCAAATTTCTCCGTGAATATGATGCCCCAGGCGTTCCCTTAAAATCGGACTAAACGTAATGGTGCGTTTGTTGTTTTCTATGACTTCTTCCATCGCCAGTTTTCCTAGCCAATAAATTACATGCAAAAAACGATCGGGTTTGTCTGCTGTTGCAAAAGCATCGTAAATGTCTAAGACTTCGGCAAAAGTGCGTCCTAAAATATTGGCGGTGTGCGAAATAGTTTTTTCTTTTTCAATCAGCGTCATCTTTTTATTTTGAGACACCGCTTGGGCTAGTTTTTGCCAATCTCGCGTGACCTCGCCACTTTCGTCAATCAAGATGCGGTCTTTTATTTTATGCGATTCGATAAAGATAAAAGTCAGGTGGGTCAAAATATCATAAATATCAGAACGACCACGCGTTATTTCTACATTCATCTGCTCTTCATCGATGCGATAACAATTTCGTTTTCGTTTCGGCGGAACAATCGCTTTAAAGTGCGATTTAGAATAGCCTTCATCAGAAGTGAGGTTGATAAACCGACATTCTTCAATTCCCACTGGCAGTCTTTCAATCACATATAAAAGCCCGCTCAATTCTACTTTTTCTTCTGCGATGGTTCCATAAATTTCGGGGCGTAAAGACAACAGTGCCTCTCTTAGTGTTTCGCCCGAAACGCCCATAGGCTTATAGAACCCTCTGTTAAACAAATGACGCATGGTGATGTACAGTTTTTCAACAGCACTTGATGATTCTTGCGCTCTTGATCGTACGATATTTTTGATTTCCTTCATTTATTTTGCTGTAAATTCAACCTCCTTAAATCAAGGCCGCTACTATTTATTCTTATTTTAACCCGCAAATGTAAGGTTTTTATGTTTTAGTTGGTAAGTATCAAATTGATTGCAGGCTCATTGACCATCATTTTATCACGTTGGCCTTCAGATTTTGTTAGCTTATTCCACTTTCCAGCCGAAAAAGTAAAGATAAAATCACGAGCTACCCAATTGTATAATACCATCGGTGCGTAAATTTTTTGAGTCGTCGTGACTTTTGTATCCTTGTTTGTAAAGGTTTTATCGATTTTGTTCTTTTCAATCATCAGTTTTTCGAAGCCCACAAACAGCCCGTTCTTTGGGATGCTAAGGTGAAATTTTGTAACATCAAAAATTGTACGTGTGTTGCCTTTACTTACTTTTACAATAAAGTCACGGTCAAGAAGTTCGCCGCCCGGAAAACCGCTGGTGTCTACGCTGTAAAAATGGATCTTAAACGAAGCGGCTTCAATTTGGCTGTCGGTAATGATGCTTACTTTTTTAATAAATCTTGTCTTCTTGTAACTCATCGAATAGGGGAAAAATTTGACGTCAATTCTTGCTCCATTTTCGAAAGCCTCCATAATGCCACTGCGGGTCTGTCCAATTTCAATTCTTTTGGTCTCTTTACGATTTTGAATGACTACTTCTTCAAGCTGAAACGCCGTCTGGCTTAATAGCACAACGCCCGTTTGGCCCACGTCGACTTTTTTCTTTTTGAATCCCAAGGCAGAGAAAATCAGTTTTTTGCTCTTTTCGGTAGTGTTGATTTCAAATGTTCCGTCTTCTTCCGAGGTAATCCCGATGCTTTCATTTTCTACCCAAACGCTTACGTAAGGTAAGGGTTTTCCGGAAGCACTGTCTTTTACGACTCCTTTAATCTGAGCCGATAAAGAAATGCCGACTAAGCAAAACAGTACCAATATAATTTTTATTTTCACTTTTTAAATTTTAAGCAATTGTTCTGCCATGCTCCGGTCGTTGCTGAGTCGCGCAATTTTGTTTTGTCCGCCCAATTTTCCTATGGATTTCATATAGCGCTGAAAACCATTTACTGGCACTTTGGTAATAAGCAGCGTCCGTAAAACTTTGCCCGAAATCAGGTCGTTATAATAAGTATTCTGCCGTTGCATGGCATCGTCTATCGCTATCGAAAAGGCAACCAAGTCCTGCGGTTCATTTTCAAATTCTATAAACCATTCGTGGTATGGTAAACCGCTTTTTGGCGTTATCTGCGGTGCGACAGTAAATTCATTGATGCGGATGTCGGTTCCTTCCATAGCTTCTTTTAGTGCGCTTTCGACTTCCTTGCCAATGACGTGTTCTCCGAATGCCGAAATGTAATGCTTAATTCGTCCAGAAACTACAACGCGATAAGGATTGGTGGAAGTAAACTGAATGGTATCCCCAATATTGTAACCCCAAAGACCAGCATTAGTTGAAATAATCAGCACATAATTGATGCCGATTGCTACCTCGCCAATCGTATGCCTTTTCGGGTTTTGTGTGTAAAATTCTTCCGATTGGATAAACTCATAAAAAATCCCGGCATTCAAAAGCAACAGCATGCCTTTCTCTTTTTGCAAATCCTGATAGGCAAAAAAACCTTCAGACGCCGGAAACAATTCAATACTATCGACTTTTCGTCCGATTAAATTTTCAAATTTTGCCCGGTATGGTTCATAGTTAACACCGCCATAAATAAAAAGATCGAAATTTTTAAAGAGCTCCCCGACTGGCGTGCCTTCCTTCTGTCTCAGTTTTTCAAAATACATCTGCACCCATGACGGAATTCCTGAAATGACCGTCATATTTTCATCATATGTCTCGGCAACAATGGCGTCTATTTTGGTTTCCCAATCCTCGATACAGTTTGTTTCCCACGATGGCATCCTATTTTTCTGAAGGTATTTTGGAACAAAATGGGCAACAATTCCAGACAATCGTCCGAGTTTGATTCCGTTTTTTTCTTCGAGTAGCGGACTTCCCTGAAGGAAAATCATTTTGCCATTTACAAAATCAGCTTTTCCTGTTTCGTGGATGTAATGCAAAATCGCATTTCGGGCTGCTTCGATATGAAAGGGCATTGATTCTTTAGTGAGCGGAATGTATTTTGCGCCTGAAGTCGTTCCTGAAGTTTTGGCAAAGTATAGCGGCTTGCCTTTCCATAAAATGTCAGCTTCGCCGTTAACCACTCTGTCTATGTAGGTTTTCAATGCTTCGTAATCTCTTACGGGAACATGTTTTACAAAGTCGTCATGGTCTTTTATTTGGGGAAAATGATGGTCGATTCCAAATTGCGTGTGCTTTGCTGAGCGAATCAAATGCTTCAAAATTTTTTGTTGTGTTGCCACCGGATTTTTAGCCCATTGTTGGGTTTTATTGTAAATTCTGAGGGCAAATAATTTTGCTGCAATAGTTTTTAATGACATAGCGATTTATTCAAATTCAATAAATTGTGTCGGATCAATCGGATAGCCATCTTTCCAAAGTTCGAAATGCAAATGTATACCTGTAGATTCTTGCCCCGTTGAACCCGCTAAAGCAATGACTTCGCCCGTTTTGACTACATCGCCCTGAGATTTTGTCAACGAGGCGGCATGTTTGTAGACCGAAATAAATCCGTTAGCGTGTCTCATAATAATCACGTTGCCCGTGCTTGGCGTCCAGTCTGAAAAAATAATGTTTCCATTTAGAATGGCCTTGATGGGCGTGTTTTTTGCTAAAGCGATATCAACAGCAAAATGCTTTTGTTTTAAACTGAATTTTTCTGTGATTGACCCTTTTACCGGAGCAAAAAGTACAATACTGCTTTTTGATTGCGCTTTTTCGAACAGGTTGTATTTGTCTTCCTCATCGACTTCTTCCCTTAACTTTAGATCGGATTTAGAAGGCTGGAGTTCCGCCGTCGGAATTGATTCGACTTTCGATGCTAAAATAGAATCTTTATTAAGTTTGGCATAATCCAAATCGCCGATTAATACCTTTTTTATTGAAGCAATATAGGTTTCATTTTTTTGAAGCGCAAATGCCAAGGAGTCGGATTTTAGTGCCAATTCGGTCGCATCTTTTTTTAATTTATTAGAGGCATAACCAGGAATATATTCGCGTAAGGGGGTAAAAGCAATTATGTAGGTGGTGATGGTAATGATTAGAACCGCACCAATAGAGGCTACCACAAATACATTCATCAAAGTTAACTTTAAAGAAAAAATTTCTTCAAAAGAGTCTTCATTCAGAATAACCAGTCGGTTTTTAGTGAATAGTTTTTTCTTGATAAGTTTTCGCTTGTGTCTTTTGTCGGACATTGGGTAGTTTATTTTACAAATATAAGAATATATGTTACTTTCAAAGCTAGCAGTAGCGCTGCAAAAATTAATTGTCATTTACCGATCTGAAAATATTTAACGCCATTCTATCATAAATATTTATTAATTATATAAATCAATTGACTTGTTTTCTATTTATCTTTGTTGTTAGATTTATAAAAACATGCTTCGGCAATAAATTATTGTATCATGGGAAGATTAGGTGTCACAGAAATCCTTATTATTTTAGCAGTTGTTTTATTACTTTTTGGAGGTAAAAAAATTCCAGAATTAATGAAAGGTCTGGGGAGCGGGATCAAAGAATTCAAAAACGCGGCTAAAGATGAGCAGCCAGCTGATAAGAAAACAGAAGAAACAAAATAAAAAATGTCCCGAGTAATCGGGACATTTTTTATTTTGTTTAAATTATCATGGAAAGCTGAATTCGCTTGCGTTCTTCGGCTACTTCGGTAACTCTAACTTGAATGTGTTGGTGCAATTTGACTACTTCATTAACATCACTAACAAATCCTTCTTTCAACTGAGAGATGTGCACTAACCCACTCTCTTTAATTCCAATATCTACAAAGCAGCCAAAATTCGTTATGTTGTTGACAATTCCGGGCAAAATCATTCCTGTTTTTAGATCTCTTATGGTTTTTACATTGGTGTTAAATTCGAAAACTTGGGCCGACTTTCTGGGATCCAATCCTGGTTTTTCCAGTTCTTTGATAATATCTTTCAATCCGAGTAAGCCGATTTCTGCGGTGATATAGTTTTCAGGTTTGATCAACGCGGTTTTTGCTGTGTTGGCCAACAAGTCTTTTACCGAAAGTTTTAAATCTTTAGCCATTTTTTCTACAATCGCATACGCTTCCGGATGTACCGCTGAATTATCTAAAGGGTTTTTGGCATCTGAGATTCGAATAAAAGCTACGCCTTGCTGGTAGGCTTTATCGCCCAAACGCGGCACTTTTTTTAATTGCTGTCGCTCTAAAAATGGTCCGTTTTCCGATCGGTATCGCACAATATTTTCAGCCAGTTTCTCTCCTATACCACTGACGTAACCCAGTAGGTGTCTGCTAGCCGTATTGATGTTGATGCCTACCGAATTGACACAACGAACTACGGTTCTGTCTAATTCTTCTTTTAATTTCGCTTGGTCTACATCATGCTGGTATTGCCCTACGCCTATCGCTTTGGGGTCAATCTTGACCAATTCTGCCAAGGGATCTGCGAGTCGCCTTCCGATAGAAACCGAACCCCGAACAGTAACATCAAAATGCGGAGATTCATCCCGTGCGATTTTCGAGGCAGAATACACGGAAGCACCAGCTTCACTAACAACAAATACTTGTATGGCTTTTTCAAAAGCGATTTTTTTAATAAAAAATTCCGTTTCTCTCGATGCCGTTCCGTTTCCGATGGCTATTGCATCGATTTTATAAGAATTGACCATCGAACGGATTTTCTTTAATGCCATTACCTCCTCTTTTTGCGGCGCATGCGGATAAATCGTTTCGTTGTAAAGCAGCGCGCCGTTTTCATCAAGACAGACTACTTTGCAACCGCTTCGAAATCCGGGATCAATTGCCAATATGCGTTTCGCTCCGAGTGGCGGCGCCAATAACAACTGCCTTAAATTGTTCGCAAAAACTTGAATCGAATTGGTGTCGGCCTTGACTTTGGCTTCTTGCAGCGCTTCATTTGAAATAGCGGGAGACAACAATCTTTTATAGCTGTCTTCGATTGCCGTTTTTAATTGGGGAGTGGATCCGTTTTTTGCTTTGAGCAACAATTTCGCAATCATATCCGGTACGCTTTCCTCAGAATTTTCTAAATTGACTTCAATTTTTATTTTTACAAAACCTTCTTTTTCGGCACGCAACATGGCCAACAACCGATGGGATGGTACTTTGCTTAAAGGTTCTGTCCAATCAAAATATTGATTGAACTTCTGCGCTTCCAGTGTTTCTTTTTGAACTTTTACGGCTTTGGTTGTAATATTGGCCTTGCGGTGAAAAAGTCTTCGTAACAACTGACGAACAGCAATGTTTTCATTGATCCATTCGGCGATAATGTCTCGTGCACCTTGTAAAGCAGCTTCTTTACGTGTGATTGTGTGATTTAAATATTGGGAAGCGACGCGATCGATGTTATTCTCATTTTGATCTAAAATGATTTTGGCTAAAGGTTCCAATCCGTTTTCACGGGCGACATCGGCTCTGGTTTTCTTTTTCTTTTTAAAAGGTAAATAAAAATCTTCCAGTTGTTGAAGATCAAAACTTTGTCGGATCTTTTGATCTAATTCCGCAGAAAGCAGCTTTTGTTCCGCAATCGATTTTAAAATTGCTTCCTTTCGCTTCACAATAATTTCAAATTCTTTTTGAGCTTTGGCAATTTGTTCTATCATCACCTCATCAAGATTGCCTGTTTGGTCTTTACGATATCTTGAAATAAACGGAATGGTAGCATCTTCAGCCAACAATTGCAAGGTATTTAAAATATTTACCGCAGCGGTATCGACGGTATTTTTAATAAAATCAACATTGGTCATCAAAGAATATTTTAATTAATCAATAAAAATTACTTTATGCTTTTTGAGATTTCAAACTCGTTATCGGCAAGCAATTTTATCGACTCTGTCGGCATGCCTTCCTGCTTCAAAATCGGTTTCGATAAATGTGGCTACCATTTCTACAGCTTGCGTGATGGCTGTAAACCGCGCCGGAATAGCTATAATATTAGCGTCATTGTGCTGGCGAGACAAGGTTGCGATTTCATTGGTCCAACACAAAGCGCCACGAATGCCCTGGTGTTTGTTTACTGTCATCGCAATTCCGTTTCCGGAACCACAAATTACAACACCAAAATTAACTTTTTTGCTTTCCACATCTAAGGCTACCGGATGAGCAAAATCAGGGTAATCTACACTCGTTGTGGTATCCGTTCCGTGGTTGATGACTTCATGACCCTTCGTTTCCAGCATAACTACAATTGCTTTTTTATAATCTGTTCCGGCGTGGTCGTTTCCTATGGCGATTTTCATTTTTTGGAGATATTGAAGTTGTTTTGCAAATTTATAGAAACTAACGAAGTTTACTTGCTATTTCTAACTATTGTTAAAGGTTTATAATTCAAATTGACACAACGGGCTAAAATTATAAAAATGGTGCAGCAGTACAAGATAATTTTTGTTTTTTCTGTAAGATAAAAGTTAAATTATTGTAATGTTAACAGTAAATGCTAATGTATTGAAGATCAGTTAACTTTAAATTAACATTAAATGTTTATAAGTTTAGATAGAATATTAGAAGTATTTTAAGTTGGTATCGAATAAAAACGTAATCCAAAACTACTAATAGAAAAGCAAATATAGTTTGGTGTTTTTTTTAGCATAGTTATCACTAATAAAGACGTTATTATTAACAAAAGCAGAGCAGGTGACTTATTTACAAAAACCAATAAGGCTGTTTTATTAACAGTTGTTCATTTAATTTTTAAAGTCGTTTTAAATGAAGGATTTAACATACTACAGCTATGTTAACAAATTGTTATAAAAAAGTATAAGTCGGTATGCTGTATTAAAACTTAAAAGTTATTGTACCTATTAACATGCTATAATAACCACCATAAAATAATTTAAATTAAATTTTTATTTTTGTTGTTTTTAATAAATGTTGACAACTTTCAAACAATATTCAAATTAGACCCGTTCAACTCGTCTAAAATTATTTTGACAGTTTCAAAATCGTTGCGATGAATTTTAAGTTTGATGCCGCCAAGCGCATTTGAATAAAACGGCACTATAGATACAGTAGCTTCGTTTTCAAAATAGTAATGTATACCTTCTTGGTCTAGCCTGTGTTTTAAAATTACAATTTCGTGCGTGTAATTAAAGACAGCAATGGTTTCAAAATCTTGCATTTGTGTTTTTTTTAAAGATACGAAAGTTATTTTTTCTTTAAAACTAAAAAGGGTTAACCGAAAATTCTTAACTATTTCGTAATTTTCAGCCTTTAAGTAAAACAGATATGAGTAAACCACCAAAAAACTTTGGAAAAAAAGAGAAAACTTTCTCTGAGAAGATTTTAAAAATTTTATCACAAAATGCCAATAAACCATTTAACTATAAACAGATTGCCGCGGTATTAGAATTGGATGATACCAAAAGCCGTAATGAAATTATTAAGGATTTAAAAATTCTTGCGGCTCAAAAAGTGATTACTGAAACCGATCCAGGTAATTATTTGGTCAAAGCAGTGAGTCAAGATTATTATGAAGGCACTATTGATATGACTTCCCGAAAAACAGCCTATTTCATTTGTGAAGATTTTGAAGATGATGTTTTTATTCCCACCAATAATTTAAATCATGCCTTAGATAAAGACAAGGTAAGAGTATATGTTTATAATCGAAGACGCGGAAAAAAGCCTGAAGGGGAAGTGATTGAAGTGCTGGAAAGGAAGAAAACAGAATTTGTTGGCGTGATCGATATTCAAAAAAACTTTGCGTTTGTTACTACAGCCAATGCAAAAATGTATACTGATATTTTTATCCCAAAAGATAAAATAGGTGAGGCTGAACAAGGTGATGTTGTGATTGCAAAAATTGAGGATTGGCCCAAGAAAGCAGACAGTCCGTTTGGTGCTATAATTAAGGTTTTAGGAAAACCTGGTGAACACAACACCGAAATTCATGCAATTTTAGCCGAATATGGTTTGCCTTATGATTTTCCGATTGATGTGGAAGTGTTTGCGCAAAAAATTGATACTTCGATTCAACAAAGCGAAATTGAAAAACGCAGGGATCTTCGCGACACACTCACTTTTACGATCGATCCTAAAGATGCCAAAGATTTTGATGATGCCTTGTCTTTTAAAAGTTTAGAAAACGGAAATTACGAAATTGGCATTCACATTGCCGATGTTTCTTATTACTTAGAAGAAGGAACTATTCTTGACGAGGAGGCCTACAAACGGGGTACTTCAGTGTATTTAGTAGATCGCGTTGTGCCCATGCTTCCAGAGGTATTGTCTAATTTTGCTTGTTCACTTAGACCCAATGAAGAAAAATATACCTTCTCAGCCATATTTGAAATTAACGAAAAGGCGCAAGTAATCGAACAATGGTTTGGCAGAACTGTTATTTTTTCTGACCAAAGATTTGCGTACGAGGAAGCACAATACATTATTGAAACAAAAGATGATACGATTCCACAAGAAATTTCAATTACAGGAAAGTCCTATGTGGTCAATAACGACATTGTTGCCGCGACGTTAAAATTAGATGAATTGGCTAAAATTCTAAGGAGGAACCGCATGAATGAAGGTGCGATTTCTTTTGATAAGGTCGAAGTAAAATTCAACCTCAATGAAGCAGGAGAACCAGAAGGGGTTTATTTTAAAATGTCTAAAGATGCAAACCATTTGATTGAAGAATTCATGCTTTTGGCCAACAAGAAAGTAGCAGAATTTATTGGAAAACAAAAGAAAACCTTTGTGTATCGAATTCATGACGAACCCAATGAAGATAAATTAATCAATCTGCAAAACATTATTTCAAAGTTTGGCTACAGCATTAATTTCAAAACAAAATCCGATATTTCAAAGTCGTTAAACACTTTATTGAATGATGTTGTAGGTAAAAAAGAACAAAATTTGGTAGATACTTTAACCATCAGAAGCATGAGTAAAGCCAAATATTCTACCGAAAACATAGGCCATTACGGTTTGGCCTTTGATTACTATTCGCACTTTACTTCTCCGATACGGCGTTATCCGGATGTCATGGTACACCGTCTTTTACAGTATTATCTTGATGGCGGAAAATCTGCCGATGCCGATTTGTATGAAGAGAAATGCCAACATTCTTCAAACATGGAGGGCTTGGCCACCAGTGCAGAACGCGATAGTGTAAAATACATGCAGATCAAATACATGCAGGACCACAAAGACCAGGAGTTTTTAGGTGTAATTTCAGGCGTTACTGAGTGGGGTATTTATGTAGAGATTGTCGAAAATAAGTGTGAAGGCATGTGTCGCATACGGGAAATCAGAGACGATTATTACACTTTCGATGACAAGCAATATGCATTGGTTGGCGAAATTTCTAAAAATGTGTTGCAACTCGGAGACGAAGTGTATGTAAAAGTGAAGAATGCCGATTTGGTTAAAAAACAATTGGATTTTCATTTCATAAGAAAGAATGATTCAATTTAAATGCAGTTGTACATTTACGTACGGTAATAAATAATTACTTATTTTTGATTTTACACATCCCATAAAAATGCTTCAAGATATTTTATCAGGAATACCATTAGGAATCTTTTTAAGTTTCATGATTGGTCCTGTTTTTTTTGTGCTGCTGGAAACCAGCGCAGTGAAAGGTTTTCGAGCTGCCTTTGTTTTTGATTTGGGTGTGGTAACGGCCGATATTCTTTTCATTACGTTGGCATATTTCAGTAGTTATCGCTTAATATTAAGCATAAAAAATGACCCAGCCATTTACATTTTCGGAGGCATTCTAATGCTTACCTATGGAATAATTTCATTTCTTAAAATTAAAAAAGCAACTAAAAATCTTGATGAGAATCTTGTTATTGAAATCACTAAAAACAATTATTTGAGTTTGTTTTTTAAAGGGTTTTTACTCAATTTCATCAACGTAGGAGTATTGTTGTTTTGGTTTCTGATCTTAATTACTTTTGGTCCGAAACTAGAGTTAGAAAGCTCGCGAATGATCGTATTTTTTAGCACCGTGATTGGGACTTATTTGTTTGTAGACACAGGCAAAATTATTTTGGCCAAACAGCTAAAACATAAAATGACGCCGAATAATATTCTAAAAATAAAAAAAATAATCAGTATTTTACTCGTTGCTTTCGGATTGGTATTGATGTTTCAAGGTTGGTTTCCAAGTGATCAAAAACTAGCGAAAAAGGTTTTGGAGAAGATAGAATGACTTAGTCAAACGATTCCCAATAATAACAAAAACCTCTCGGATGGAGAGGTTTTTTTTGAGGCATCGTGCGGATTCGAACCGCAGTAGGAGCTTTTGCAGAGCCCAGCCTAGCCACTCGGCCACGACGCCATCATGAATGGACGGCAAACTTAATAAATTATTTTGAATTTTGAATTTTAAATTTCGAATTAATTTACAAAACACGTGACGACTAATTTCGGTATTCTTCCATTTCAATTGTAACGGCTTCGACATCACCACCAATCGGCGGATTTATTTTTGAAACCGCCAAAATGATCCTAGATATTTGTGGAATTTCCTTGAAAATCCGGGTAATAATTCGGCGTGCTACATGTTCTAGTAAATTAGAACGCACCGCCATTTCAGTTACCACAATGCGGTTTAAAAAAACGTAATCCACCGTATCTTCTAAACTATCAGACACAGATGACTTTCTCAAATCGGTTTTAATTTCTAAATCAACCCTGTAGTCAGAACCAATTTTACTTTCTTCCTCCAGACAGCCATGGTAGGAAAATGTCCGGATGTTTTTCAATATTATGTTTCCCATGCTAAGCGTGTTTATTGATCTTCAATTCGAATTGATTTCGTAAAAGTACAAAATATTTATTTTTTGATCACCCACAAAAGCACCTATCTGTGGCATGACCAATTAACCAACAATTTTAATAACTTTGCCACTCAAAATTTGCAATATGTCAACCGAAGAAAAATCACTCAATTTCATTGAACAAATTATAGAAGAAGATCTTAAAAACGGCATGTCTGCCGATCATTTGCGTTTTCGTTTTCCGCCAGAACCCAACGGTTATTTGCATATAGGTCACGCCAGTTCGATAGCTTTAAATTTTGGTTTAGGGATCGATTATAGAGCGCCCGTCAACTTGCGTTTCGACGATACTAATCCGGCCAAAGAGGAACAGGAATTTGTGGATGCCATCAAACGCGATGTACAGTGGCTGGGTTATGAATGGTCCGAAGAGCGCTATGCTTCAGATTATTTTCAACAACTTTATGATTGGGCCATCGAATTAATTAAAAAAGACAAAGCCTATGTCGATAGCCAGTCTTCCGAAATCATGGCGATACAAAAGGGAACCCCGGCTACTACAGGAACAGATAGTCCGTTTCGGAACCGAACTGTTGGCGAAAACTTAACGCTTTTTGACCAGATGAAAAAGGGGGCCTTCCCCGAAGGTACGCATATTTTGCGCGCTAAAATTGATATGAAATCGAGTAACATGCTAATGCGAGATCCCATCATGTATCGCATTTTGCACAAACACCACCACCGAACCGGCGACAATTGGTGTATTTATCCGATGTATGATTGGGCGCATGGCGAAAGCGATTATTTGGAACAGATTTCACATTCTTTTTGCACCTTGGAATTTCTCCCGCATAGAGAACTGTACGATTGGTTTCTGGACCAGTTGTATGACAATAATCTTGTGAGGCCCAAACAACGCGAATTTGCTCGTCGGAATTTAAGCCATACTGTAGTAAGTAAAAGAAAACTACTCCAATTAGTAAAAGAAAACCATGTAAATGGCTGGGATGACCCAAGAATGTCCACCATTTCAGGCTTGCGCAGAAGAGGCTACACGCCAGCATCCATAAGAAATTTTGCCAATACCACAGGAATTGCGAAACGCGACAACTTGATTGATGTTTCGGTTTTGGAATTTTGCATTCGCGAAGACCTCAATAAAATAGCGCCCAGAGTCATGGCGGTTTTGGATCCTGTAAAATTAGTCATTACAAACTATCCTGAGAAAAAAGAGGAATGGCTCGAAGCCGAAAACAATCCCGAAGATGCCGCGGCAGGTTATCGAAAATTGCCTTTTTCAAAAGAATTGTATATTGAAAAAGAAGATTTTTTAGAAGAAGCGCCTTCAAAATTTTTTCGTTTGAGTTTGGGGAAAGAAGTGCGACTTAAAAATGCCTATATTGTTCGGGGCGAAAGTGTCGTGAAAGATGCGGATGGCATTGTCACTGAAATTCATGCGACATATGATACTGAGAGTCTGAGCGGTAGCGGAACAGAAGCCAGTCAAAGAAAAGTTTCCGGAACGTTGCACTGGGTTTCAATTCCGCATGCCGTTGAAGCTGAAATTCGTTTGTATGATCGCTTGTTTACAGATGAAGCGCCGGATTCGCATAAAGAAAAAGATTTTCTGGAATTTGTCAATCCAGATTCCTTAAAAGTAATTGCCGGATTTGTAGAGCCTAGTTTGGCCACGGCAGAAAATGAAGATAAATTCCAATTTCAACGTTTGGGCTATTTTACGGTCGATCGAGATAGCAGCGCAAAGAAATTGGTGTTTAACAAAACCGTAGGACTAAAAGATGCATGGGAAGAAAAAGGAAAAAAGGAGGAGAATTGTATTAATAATTCGCTTAAAGAAATCAATAAATATTTTAAAGTGGAATTTGGGCAACGCGCTGCCATAGAAAATAGTATTGCAGAAAATGTCAAAACGGTTTCTAACTTTAGCCTGCTTCAAAATTCTTTAAAGAAAAATATTAACAACACCAAAAGTTCATTGCTTTTTGCTCATTTTCTTTTAAAATACAACAACAAAATAAAGACTACCGACATCGATTCCGAAACCCTTCACAAGTTATACGTAATGTCTTTAAAAAGTGAATCTGAATTTGTAAGATTTGAAGCGATTCAAAATATGATCAAAGACGAGCGTTATTTAGAAATGTACAAAATACAACTCAATGATTTAAAAACGACTGAGAAAAGCGCAGTTGTTTTGCAGTTGCTTTCACAAATTTTATAATTTCATTTTCGAAGCTATTTTTTAGGCATTGATTTTTCTTATTAAAAAGAGATATCTGATAATTATTATCAATAAAAAAAAGCCACATAACTCGATTGTAAGCGCAAATAGTTAAAATCGCAACCACAAGAAAGGCGGAAAAAATTTGCTTTCACAGCACGGCTTATTTTAAGTTAAAAGCATAATTAAGTTTACTTTAACGGGTTGTTAACATTCGATTGTTTATAAAGTCGATATCTTTAGCTTGTAAATTTTAAAACATAAAAGGATGTCAGCAAATAGCGGAAATACAGTATTAGCACTTTTAGCCGGTGCAGCGATTGGGGGAATAGTAGGAATTTTATATGCTCCAGACAAAGGCACCTACACCAGAGCAAAATTAAAAGACGACTTTGATGATGCCAAAAATAACTTTAAAAATAAACTGGCCGATGTGTCGGGTGAATTGGCAGATCGGTTTTCGGTAGCCGAATCTGATCTCGAAGAAACCTACGATAATTTGGTTTCAAATATGAGCCACAAAGCAGAAGATATCATTTCATTTTTGGAAACCAAATTGGCTGATCTTAAAAGGAAGAATGCCAAACTGCAGATTGACGGTCAGCATACCACGCAGTTATCTAATTAAGCTGGGTTGTTGTTAAAACATAAAAAAGAGGCTTAAAAGCCTCTTTTTTATGTTGCAGTTATTCCGATGCTGATGCTTCTGGATTTTCAGGTTTCGGAACCTCATAGTTTGAATGATGGTCTTCAATTTTTGGTTTGAGTTTTCGGTTGTTTTTCTTCATCATTTCGCCCACTTGATTCGAGGCGCTAAACGAAGCGACCATATTATTGAGCATATCGCTTCCGGCTTGCGGAGAGTTCGGGAGTAAAATCAAATTAGAATTGGCATCCGCACCAATGGCTTGCAAAGTGTCATAATGTTGCGTCACCACAATCAATGCGGAGGCTTCTTGCGAATTAATGCCTACTTTATTGAGTACTTCTACACTCTCTACCAAACCCCGCGCAATTTCTCTTCGTTGGTCGGCAATTCCTTGTCCCTGCAATCGTTTGCTTTCTGCTTCTGCTTTGGCTTTAGCAACAATTCTGATTCGGGTGCTTTCGCCTTCAAATTCAGCGGCTGTTTTTTCTCTATCGGCAGCATTGATGCGGTTCATCGCATTTTTCACTTGTATGTCCGGATCTATATCGGTAACCAAGGTATTAATAATGTCGTAACCATAAGTAGTCATGGCCTCGTTAAGTTCGCGTTTTACGGCAATGGCAATGTCGTCTTTTCTTTCAAACACATCGTCCAATTTGAGTTTAGGAACTTCGGCACGAACCACATCAAAAACATACGCAGTAATTTGATCATGCGGATATTCCAATTTGTAAAACGCATCGTAAACTTTGTCTTGAATTACTTTGAACTGAACAGAGACTTTCATTTTCACAAAAACATTGTCTTTGGTTTTGGTTTCAATAATCACATCGAGCTGTTGGATTTTAAGATTGACACGACCGGCAACACGATCAATTAATGGAATTTTTAACTGCAATCCTGAATTGCGGACGCTTAAAAATTTTCCGAAACGTTCAATAATGACAGAAGTTTGTTGCTTTACGGTAAAGAAAGAAGAGAAAAAAATAAACAGTAAAAAAACCAGAATTAGTATTAATGTAATGTCCATTGGTGTAATAATTAAGTTAAAATTATCTGTTAAGTTACAAAAAACAAAGTACTTTAGCGAACTTAAACCTTAAAATAAACAAATGAAAAAGATACTATTTCTTTTACTGTTAACTAGTGCTTTTCAGGGTCAGGCACAGTATGGTTATCGCGACGGAAACCGAATCGGATTTACAGGTGGAGTTACACAAATGTCTTTGTCAACTAGTAATTTTAATACAAGGCCTGCATTAGGATGGATAGGAGGGCTGTCGGTTCGGGGAAATTATTACAACGATTTTAGTATGATTTTCGGTATGCAGTTTACCGAAAGTAATTTTTTGGTGGAAACCATTTCACCATTGTTTAAAAAAGAGGACGTTCAATATACTTTATCTGGAGTCCAAGTGCGCCTCTTGTTGAGTTATAATGTGGTGAAAGACCATGTTTCTCTCGACTTCGGGCCCGTGTTGCAAGTCAATGGGAAACTCAGAATTGATAATAAGAGTAAAGAAAATATCGTTTCAGGAACGACGTTGACAGCCAATGACATCACTGATGTTTCTAAAGTAAATGGAAATCTTTACTTTGGGATCTCGGCAGGAAACAAAAGGCTTCGTGCCATTGTTTGCTATCAGTACGGACTCAATAATTTTTTAAACAAACTAAACAGCCAAAGCGAATTAAAGGTATTGAATAATGGAGACAGTTTCAAAGCCCATATTGGATTGTTGAGCGGACAAATTTTATTTAACTTGTAAAAGGTATTCGCTAATTTTTACTGCCGACATAGTTGTACTGATTTTTAAATATGACCTCAATTTTTACAAAAAAAAATATACATTGCCGTTTTATTAGTCACCTCATTAATATCAAAAGCTTAAATCAGTCCTAAATTTATAGGGAAAAGCAAGATTTCAAAAAGCTAAAAACCAAACCTTATTGTTGAAATTATTAAAGAAGATCCTAAGATTTTTAAAAAATTAGGCGTTCTCAAAAAAGCAGAGGAACTCAAAGATTACCTCAATTTTATTCAAGAATTCAATCGTATTGCAGTTGCTCAAGTTTCGAGAACCGTGTTCTTTAAGATTATTGTAGATTTTGAAACGAGCGAAATATTGTATGTTTATATGCCTGACAGATTTAGTTATGGTGCAAATCTTTCCAGTCAAATGACTGAACCAGAATTTAAAAATACATTAATTAATCAGTCTTTTTTCTATAAGATTGCCAAAGCGGTCTTTATTCGCTTAATGGTTTCTTCTTTTCCAATCAAGTCAATAATATCAAACAAGTGCGGCCCTTTTAATGCACCGACCACGCTCAGACGCAGCGGTTGCATAACTCTCCCCATTCCGATTTCATTTTTGGTCATCCAATCTTTGACGACCGACTCGATGTTTGAAGAATTAAATTCGTTTATCGAAGTTAAGACAGAAACTACTTCCTGCATTAATTCTGGGGTTTCTGCTTTCCAGTTTTTAATTCCTTTTTCATCATACGCAGTAGGCGCTACAAAGAAAAAATCACTCAAATCCCAAAACTCCGACACAAAATGCGCACGTTCTTTTATCGACGCCACGATTTTGACCAAGGTGGTATCATCGACAGCGATGCCTTTTTCATAAACCATAGGGGCGAAGGCTTTAGCCAAATCAGCATCGTTTTGCTGGAGAAGATAATGGTGATTGAACCACTTGTTTTTTTCAGGATCAAATTTGGCTCCGGCTTTGTGAACGCGCTTTAAATCGAAGACATCGACCAATTCTTCGAGTGAAAACAATTCTTTTTCAGTGCCATCATTCCACCCCAACAAAGCTAAAAAGTTGACTACTGCTTCGGGGAAATATCCCTTCTCTCTATATCCTGATAAAGTTGCCTCCTCAGTTTTCCACTCCAATGGAAAAACCGGAAATCCCATTTTATCACCATCGCGTTTGGATAATTTTCCGTTTCCGATGGGCTTCAAAATCAACGGCAAATGCGCAAATTCGGGCGCTTCCCAATTTAAGGCACGGTATAATAAAACATGAAGCGGCATTGATGGCAGCCATTCTTCTCCCCGGATAACATGTGAGGTCTGCATCAGATGATCATCAACAATGTTTGCCAAATGGTAGGTTGGCATTCCATCACTTTTAAACAGCACTTTATCGTCTAATAGATTTGTCTCAAATTTGATATCGCCGCGAATCATATCCTGCAAATGCAAAGTTTCATTTACGGGTGTTTTAAAACGAATGACGTAGGCTTCTCCATTGTCAATTCGTAACTGAGTTTCCTTGGCATCAACCACCAAAGAATTGTCTAGTTTTTCGCGATTGTGGTGGTTGTAAATAAAAGTTTCTCCTTTTTCTTCATGCTGTCTTCGTTGAAAATCCAATGCTTCATTTGTGTCGAAGGCGTAGTAGGCATTTCCAGAGGCAATCAGTTGATCGGCATATTGGCGGTACAAGTGTTTTCTTTCGCTTTGGCGGTAGGGGCCAAACCGCTCGTTTTTTCCAACCGTTTCAGAAGGCGAAATCCCGAGCCAGTTTAATGCTTCCAAGATATATTCTTCCGCTCCAGGAACAAATCTATTTTGATCAGTATCTTCAATTCGCAAAAAGAAAGTACCGTTATTTTTTTTGGCAAACAAATAATTGAAAAGGGCGGTTCTAACCCCGCCAATATGTAAAGGTCCGGTTGGACTCGGCGCAAAACGCACGCGGATTGGTTTAGACATTTTGTAAAATTTTGTGCAAAGATAAGAAGTTCCTTTTTGCTTTGTGCTTACAATTTACAAAGAAATTAAGGCATTGCAATGGGTTTCTGTTCTTTCATTTCCAAGGGAATTCTATTGTTCATCACCGCGAACCATAAAGGCGGAAAAAAAGATAAAACCATACTGGTCGGATAGCCAAATGGCAGTTGCGGACTCTGATCGTGGTATTCTAAGATTTGGTATTTTTTTTGTGATTTAAAGTGGTGATCGCTGTGTCTGGTAAGTTCATACAACATAATTCTTCCTAAGATATGGTTTGAATTCCAAGAATGTTGCTCTGAAACACGCTCATACCTGCCAGACGGTAATTGTTTCCTTTTTAAACCGTAATGTTCAATATAATTAATGGTTTCCAACAAAAGCAACCCTACAATACCCGCGAATACCGCAAATAAAAGTGCCTTAAATCCGAAGAGTGTCATTACTAAAATTAAATAAGCCAATTGAATCATTGCAAACCAAAACATGTCGTGTTTTACAGAGAAAAAGGGACGTTCTTCGGCAGCATTTAATTTTCGTTGAATTTGCCACGCTTTTGTGTAAGTTCCGGTGACGGTCTGCAGCCAAAACGAATATAAATTCTGGTTGTATTTGGCAGTAGATGGATCTTGGGGAGTAGCGACATGCAAATGGTGTCCGTAGTTGTGTTCGATAAAAAAATGGGTGTAATGACTCGGAATCAACAGTACTTTAGCTAATAATTTTTCAAATGCATTGGAACGATGTCCGAGTTCATGGGCGACATTTATTCCGTTCGATCCTAAAATTATTCCGAGACTTAAGGTCATCCCGATTATTTCGATAAGCGACAGGTTGGTATAGGCAATTTTGTACAAGCAGAAAATTAAAGCGCCATAAACGATCGCGACGTTGGCATACAATAGCGCATCAAACAGCCTGTTTTTTAGTCTTTTTGACGCTGCTTTATCGTCGTAATTGCTTTTGTCAATGGGCAAAATTAACTCCAGAATGGGAATCAATACAAATGCAAACCACAAGCCGGAGAAACTCCAAATTCCACCGTAATAAATTCCAGCAATTCCAATAACCGGAACGCTGTAAGCATATAAATATTTCATAGCCAGTTGCTTTAAACCATAAAAATAGGCATTTTATTTAGATTTTCAAAGTCCAAAAGTTTGCGGTTTTTTTAACGTTTAGTCAGTCAGATAAAATCGTACTTTTAGCAGGTGTAAAAATAAATTTAAATTATTGGAATCTTCAAGCATAATTTATCAGAAATTAGAATCATTTATCAAGAAGTATTACACCAACGAATTGCTTCGTGGCATGATTTTCTTTATTGGCCTTGGATTGCTTTATCTGTTGTTTACGCTATTCGTTGAATATTTTTTGTGGCTAAAACCCATTGGCAGAACCATTTTGTTTTGGGCATTTATTGCAGTAGAACTGTTGTTATTGTTGCGGTTTATATTGTTTCCAATATTCAAACTGTTGAAACTTCAAAAAGGCATTGATTATCCCGAAGCGTCTCGAATTATTGGTCAGCATTTTAAAGAGGTGAGCGACAAGCTAACCAATTTTCTTCAGCTGTCTGAGGACAGAAACCAGTCAGAATTGTTGCTGGCCTCGATTGAACAAAAAGCCAGCAATCTGCAGCCGATTGCTTTTGGAAAGGCGATTAATTTTAATCACAACAAAAAATATCTTCCGTTAGCGATACTGCCGATACTTTTCTTTGCGTTTTTTTACGTTTCGGGAAATAGCGGCATGATTTCGCAAAGCCTAAATAGAGTGGTGCATTTTAAAGAGCAATTTTTGCCGCCTGCACCTTTTAGATTTATAGTATTGAATGCGAATTTACAGACCGAACAGAACAAAGATTTCGTTGTACGCGTTAAATCTGAAGGCACTATTGTACCAGAGAATGCAATGATTTTTATCGGAAAGGAACGTTATTTTATGGAAACTTCCAAGCCTGGGGAATTTCAATTTAAAATTGCAAAACCGTTGGCTAATGTTTCTTTCTACATAGAAGCCAATGAAGTTTCTTCGGCCAATTACGAATTAAATGTGGTGGTGGTGCCGTCGATTGCTAATTTTGAAATGCAGCTGAATTTCCCTGCTTACCTTAATAAAAAAGCAACTATCATAAAGGGAACTGGCAACGCGATGCTTCCAGAAGGAACGCGGGTGACCTGGAAAATGACCACAGCGGCCACGCAAAGGGTAGATTGGGCCGATTTAAATTCTAATATTCCTTTTGTTAAATCAGACGATACGTTTACCCTATCTAAAAGCATTGCTCAAAACACTTCTTATCAGATTCTTACCTCAAACGAGAAAGTAAAGAATTATGAAAAACTCAATTATCAGATTTCAGTCATTAAAGACCAGTATCCAACGATCAACGTTAACAGTGCGCCAGACAGTTTAAAAGTCGACAAGAATTATGTATTGGGTCAAATTTCAGACGATTATGGATTGTCTAAGCTGCTAGTGATTTATTACCAGAAAGACAAGCCGGAGACGGCAAAACGCGGTATTCTTCCGGTAAAGAAAGATATTTATGATCAGTTTGTATTTTCATTTCCTAGTAAACTGCCAGTAGAGCAGGGCATCTCGTATGACTACTATTTTGAAGTGTCTGACAATGATGCGCTCCACAGTTTTAAGAGCACAAAATCGGCGGTTTTCTCCAATAGAATTACTACCGATGTAGAAAAAGAGGACCAAATGTTGCAGCAGCAAAATGATAATATCAGTAGTTTACAAAAGTCTTTAAAAAATCAGGAGAAGCAGATTTCGGAGATGGAAAAAATCCAGAAGTCAGGCAAAGAAAAAGAGAGTTTAGAATTTAAAGATCAGCAGAAAGTAAATGATTTCCTCCAACGTCAGAAGCAGCAGGATCAGATGATGAAGCAATTTGCCGAGAAAATGAAAGAAAATCTGGATCAATTTAAGACAGATAAAAAAGATGAGTTTAAAGAAGAACTTCAAAAGCGTCTGGAAAATGCCGATAAAGACCTGGAGAAAAATAAAAAACTATTGGAAGAGCTTAAAGCGCTCAACGATAAAATAAAAAATGAGGAGTTGTTAGAGAAATTAGACCAGTTCAAACAAAACAGTAAAAACCAAACCAAAAATCTAGAGCAGTTGGTTGAATTGACCAAAAAGTATTATGTAGAGAAAAAGGCGGAGCAATTAGCCGACAAACTCGACAAGCTTTCCGAAAAACAAGAGCAGTTGTCTGAGAAAGAGAAAGAAAACAACGCCGATAAGCAAGAAGAGATCAATAAGGAATTCGATAAAATACAAGAAGATTTAAAAGATCTTGAGAAGGAGAATAAGGAATTAAAAACACCAATCGAGATCCCAAAAGATGCTGAAAAGGAAAAAAGTATTGACGACGATTTAAAAAAGGCTACTGAAGAATTGCAAAAAGACAAGAAAGACAAAGCGAAGCCTAAACAGAAAAGCGCATCAAAAAAAATGAAAGAGATGTCAGCCAAAATGCAGGAACGTATGGATAGCAGCGAGATGGAACAAATGGAGGAAGATGTGAAAATGCTGCGTCAAATACTTGATAATTTGCTGGCGTTTTCTTTTTCTCAGGAGAACTTAATGGGAGAATTTAAAAATCTCAAAAGGGTTTCTCCGTCATTTAATAAATATCTAAAGATACAACAGGATTTAAAACAACAGTTCAAGCACGTCGATGACAGTTTGTTTGCGATGTCTTTGCGCAATCCCAAAATTGCGGAAGACATTACTAAAGAAATTGGCAATGTGCACTATAATTTAGACAAATCGTTAGAAAGTTTGGTAGACGCGCAATTGCCAAAAGGGCTTTCGCACCAACAATATACCATATCGTCCGCAAATAAGTTAGCTGATTTCCTGAGCGATATTTTGAACAACATGCAGATGTCAATGTCTGGAATGGGGTCCGGAAAGCCGAAACCTGGTCAAGGTCAGGGTCAAGGAATGCAACTGCCTGATATTATTAAGAAACAAGAAGGTCTTGCGGAGAAGATGAAGGGCGGAATGAAGAAGGGTACGAAACCAGGAGAGGGAAACAAACCCGGTGAAGGCAAGAAGCTAGGTGAAGGTGAGAAAGGGAAGTCGGGAAAAGATGGAAAAGCCGGTCAAGATGGCAAAAGTGGTGGTGGGGAAGGCGAAGGTGGTGAAAATGGCGAAAACGGTTCTGACGGTGAAGGAGACGCCAAAGCCATTATGGACATCTACAAAGAACAAAAGCAGTTGCGCGAAGCGCTGCAAGAGGAGTTGAACAAAAAAGGATTGGGTGGAAATGGTCAAAATGCCTTGGATCAAATGAAACAAATAGAGAAACAGCTTTTAAATAAAGGGTTTAACAATGAATCATTGCAGAAGGCGTTAAATTTGAAGTATGAGTTACTGAAACTTGAAAAGGCAATGCAACAGCAAGGCGAGGAGCAAAAGCGGCAATCAGAAACCAATACTAAAGACTTTAATAATCAAACGAAGGCACTTCCCGCTAATTTGCAAGATTATCTCAATAGCATTGAAATCTTAAACAGACAAAGCCTACCTTTGCGCGCCAATTTCAATCAGAAAGTACGGGAATACTTTAAAAGCAATGATAAGTTATAATTACGAGATCGATTTTAAGCTAGACAATGAAATTAAAATTTCAAAGTGGTTGTCGGACGTGATTAGGTCTGAAAATAAAAAAGAGGGTGAACTGAATTATATTTTCTGTGATGATGCTTATATGCTTGAGATAAACAATCAATATTTAAAACATGACACCTTAACAGACATCATAAGTTTTGACTATTCTGTAGGAAATGAATTACACGGTGATATTTTTATTTCCATCGAACGGGTAAAGGATAATGCGTTTGATTTTAAAGTATTGTTCGTAGAAGAGCTGCTTAGGGTCATGGCGCATGGCGTTCTTCACTATTGTGACTACAAAGACAAATCGATCGCGGAAAAAAAAATAATGCGTTTGAAGGAAGATGAAAAAATTAAATTGTTTCACGTGGAACAATAAACAAGTTTAACTTAAAAACAAAATTAAGTGTTTCAAGAGCAATATGATGTGATTGTTGTAGGTGCCGGCCATGCTGGGTCAGAGGCTGCTGCTGCTGCCGCGAACCTTGGGTGTAAAACCTTACTGGTCACGATGAGTCTACAAAACATCGCGCAGATGTCTTGTAATCCCGCAATGGGCGGTATTGCAAAAGGTCAGATTATTAGAGAAATTGATGCGATGGGTGGTTACTCCGGAATTATTTCTGACAAGACTGCCATTCAGTTCAAGATGCTCAATAAATCAAAAGGACCCGCGATGTGGTCTCCACGAGTTCAAAGTGATCGAATGCGTTTTGCTGAGGAATGGCGATTAATGCTCGAGGGTACGCCAAATCTTGATTTTTATCAAGAAATGGTGAAGGGACTCTTAATAGAAAACGGCAATATCAAAGGTATAAGAACTACATTGGGACTCGAAATTACAGGTAAGGCTGTCATATTAACAAACGGCACCTTCTTAAACGGACTGATTCATATCGGGGAAAAGCAGTTTGGCGGCGGTAGAGCAGGAGAGTCAGCATCCTACGGAATCACTGAAGATCTGGTAAATTCTGGTTTTGAATCTGGCAGGATGAAAACGGGTACTCCGCCTCGAGTAGATGGGAGATCGCTTGATTATACCAAAATGAATGAAGAAAAAGGAGATATTAAGCCCGATAAATTTTCTTATTCAGACGCGACGAAGCCGCTGACATTTCAAAAATCTTGTCACATGACTTATACTTCGCTTGAAGTGCATGATATTTTAAGACAGGGCTTCGATCGGTCACCAATGTTTAATGGCAGGATTAAAAGTATTGGACCTCGGTATTGTCCGTCGATAGAAGATAAAATCAATCGTTTTGCTGACAAGGAAAGGCACCAATTATTTGTAGAGCCAGAAGGATGGCATACTGTTGAGGTTTATGTTAATGGATTCTCGACATCATTGCCAGAGGAGGTTCAATTTAAAGCCTTGCGCTCGGTCGTGGGTTTTGAGAAAGTTAAATTTCTTAGGGCTGGTTATGCAATCGAATATGATTATTTTCCTCCGACGCAACTAAAGCATACTTTAGAAACTAAATTGGTGAAGGGTTTGTATTTCGCTGGCCAAATAAACGGCACGACAGGATACGAAGAAGCGGCTGCGCAGGGTCTGATGGCAGGTATAAATGCAGCTTTAAAAATTCAAGAAAAGGAGCCGATCATTTTAAAAAGAGACGAGGCGTACATTGGTGTATTAATTGATGATTTAATCACAAAAGGTACAGAGGAGCCATACAGAATGTTTACGTCACGTGCCGAATATAGAACTTTATTGCGGCAAGACAATGCCGACCTCAGGCTCACGCCAATGGCTTACGAGATTGGTCTGGCGTCCGAAAAAAGACTGCGAAGGATGGAGTACAAACTCAGAGAGTCTAACAAAATGGTTTCTTTTTTTAAGGAAACTAGCATTACTTCAGCAGAAGCCAACCCAATATTAGAGGCGAAGCAATCGACGCTAATTGTTCAATCCGATAAAATGTTTAAGTTATTCTCACGTCCGCAGATTGGCCTTCAAGATATGTTAAGATTTGAGAAAGTTTCTGCCTACGTCAACGATAATAATCTGGATGGCGAAGTCTTGGAGCAGGCCGAAATTCAGCTGAAATACGCCGGATATATTGATAAGGAACGAAACAACGCAGATAAATTAACACGTTTGGAAGACGTCAAAATTCCAGAAATGTTTGATTATGAGAGCATCAAATCGATGTCTATTGAAGCGAAGCAGAAACTAAATAAAATACGCCCTGTTACGATTTCTCAGGCGTCAAGAATAAGTGGCGTTTCGCCCAGTGACATATCCGTGCTGCTAATTCACATGGGAAGATGATGTTTCACGTGGAACCATCAGTTTCGACATACCTAACAAAGCGTTGCATCATGCTATGGTTACCATTGCTACTTTTAAATAGTTGCGTTTTGGGACGCCAAACCATACAGATTACAGACTATATTTTAGTGCCGAATGGGAAAGAGATTATAGGAAGCAAAGGATTAACAAGTTTTATATTTGAGAATAATATTACTAAAATTCCCATCGAACAGTATCTCTCGACTAGATTAAAATCTGAAAATTATCTTCAGAAAGAGTATTGGGTAACGATCGAAAAAGAAAAATATAAAATCATTATTTATGACAATGCCGAGTTTGAAAAATACTTTGACAGCAGCCATTATGCCGTTAAAAACGAGCAGCCCGAAAACTCAAAGAATGGCGATTCTAGAAAATTTATTGCTATTTCGATGATTAACAGTTTTAATGAGGATTGCCTGGCGCAGGATTCTTTATTTCAAAATATAGCGGTAACTTATTTAAAAAAATTAAAAGACGAATATTACAACCAATAATGAATCCTTCAAACGCCAACAAATTCCTTATAGTTAAAGACTATTCTGTCACCAAAGAAAATTTCGAACTGTGTAAGGATACCGAATTAGATTTGGTATATACGCATCCTCAGCCCCAGGAAAATCAATTGTCACGGTATTATGAAAGTGAAGATTATATTTCTCATACAGATGGGCAAAGATCTCTTTTTGAGAAAGTATATCAATTGGTAAAAAACAGAACACTAAAAAATAAGATTAAACTAATTAATAGATCTCACAGACAAAAAGGAAATTTGCTTGACATTGGTGCTGGGACAGGAGATTTTTTATTGGCTGCTACAAAAAACGGATGGAATGGCAAAGGAATTGAGCCGAATACTAAAGCGAAAGCCATTGCCGTTAAGAAAGGAGGCGCCTTTGTCGAAAGTACCGTCTTTTTGCATAGTAATTCGTTTGATGTAATTACGATGTGGCATGTTTTAGAGCATATACCAAATCTTGAACTGCAAATTAAAGAATTGAAAAGGCTTTTAAAACCCAACGGAACTATTTTAATAGCGGTACCCAATTTTAATTCTTTCGATGCCAAATATTATGGTAGCTATTGGGCTGCCTATGATGTTCCGCGGCACTTATGGCATTTTTCTACAAAGGCAATCACCATTTTATTTGAAAGGGAAGAACTACAATTAGAAAAAGTTATACCCATGCGTTATGATGCCTTTTATGTGTCGTTATTGTCAGAAAAATATAAGACAGGCAAGATGAATTATCTTAGTGCGTTTATTATTGGCATTTGGTCAAACTTTAAAGCAAAACAGACTTTGGAATATTCCTCACATATTTACGTCATAAAAAACAGCAAAAGGTAAAATAAACCGTTCTGTGGCGCAATTGATAACAAAAGACAAATTAGTCCGTAAACACAAAAACGTTCCTTAAAAGCAAGTAACGACAGCCAAAAACAATAGTATTGACTTATGAATAATTTGAAAAGTATAAGGAATACTTATTTAGTTGTATTATAATTCCGTGTGAAACTTTTCATGCTGATTGCAAATAATTTAAAAATAGTATACTTTTGAAATCGAAATAAAAAATTAAAACCTTAAAAATAAAATGAAAAAATCAATCGTAATTATCGCACTGGCATTATCCGTAATTGCTTGCGATAATAAATCGGCTCCGGCAAAGGAAATCAAAACTGCATATGTGGATACATCGAAGTTATTAGAAGAATATGCAGAAGCCAAAGACATCGAATCAAAATACAAAGCCAAATCTGTAGAGATGGGCAGAGAACTAGAGGCCGAGGTCGCTCGTTTCAAATCAGACGCCGCCAATTTCCAGAAAAATGCACAAGCAAACGGGCAGGCGTGGGCGCAGGAAAATGGCGCAAAATTGCAAAAAAGAGAACAAGAATTAAGTTATGCCCAACAGGCGATGCTGCAACAATTGCAACAGGAAAGTGGTGTAGAAATGGATACGTTGGTCAAAAACGTTAAGAAATTTATCAAAGGATACGGTAAAGAAAAGGGTTATGGCTACATCTACGGAACAGGAGAAGCCGTTTCTATTTTATATGCCGAAGACAAGTACGACATCACAAAAGAGATTGTTAAGATACTCAACGACAAGTACAAGGCAACGCCAAAAACTGAAGATAAAACGGATGCAAAGGCCGAAGCAAAAAAGGAAATTGAAGCGTTGAAGAAGAAGAAATAATTTTGTAAAGACAAAACCAAAAGCCTTCGTTCTGAATTTCGGATCGAAGGCTTTTTTATAACCGATGACATTAGTTTGCCAATGCTGTTTCGAAATATATTTATTTTCTATATTTTTATACTTTAAAATCTACGCCAAATGGAAAATTTATCTGAAGCAGCAAAGTTTACCCTGCAATTTATCAACCAAACCCAGCGCTCGCTTTTTCTTACGGGTAAGGCCGGAACCGGAAAGACTACACTTTTAAGAGAGATCCTCCAATCCACCCACAAAAACGCCGTCGTTGTTGCGCCAACAGGCATTGCGGCATTAAACGCAGCGGGAGTTACCATTCATTCGATGTTTCAGTTGCCCTTTGGTGGGTTCATTCCAGAAACCATTGTACCACATTTTTCTGAAGCCGCTAAGTTTGAAAGCAAAGCCACATTGGCGAGGCACTTTAAAATGAGTGGTTTAAAAAAGGCAGTCCTTCGCAACATGGAATTGCTAATCATCGATGAAGTGAGTATGTTGCGCGCCGATTTACTTGATGCGATAGATTTTATGATGCAATCAGTCCGAAAGATAAAAATGCCTTTCGGTGGCGTTCAGGTTTTGTTCATCGGTGATTTGCTTCAATTGCCTCCGGTGATTCAAAATGACGAATGGCAGGTTTTAAAAAAATATTACAAAGGAAAATTCTTTTTTCATTCGCACGTCATTCAGCAAAATCCACCCTTATACATTGAACTTTC
Source organism: Flavobacterium sp. (assembly GCA_014378065.1). GTDB lineage: Bacteria > Bacteroidota > Bacteroidia > Flavobacteriales > Flavobacteriaceae > Flavobacterium. Next base: position 4,664 of record JACMOK010000024.1, on the reverse strand, counting down.
TAAAATTTTTCGCCAAACCGATAATGCTTTTATTGCGATTTTAAATCATTTGCGAAACAATCAGATTTCAACAAAAGACATTCAATATCTCAATCAGTTTGTCAATCCCAATTTCGATTTCAGTACCAATAAAGGATACATTACTTTAACAACCCACAACAGTAAAGCAGATGCAATGAATGTAAAGGCTTTGGAAGCTTTACCGGCGAAATCGGTATGTTACACACCAGAAATTGTGGGAGACTTTCCCGAAAAAATTTATCCGGTCGACGCCAATTTACAATTAAAAGTTGGTGCTCAAATCATGTTCGTAAAAAACGATCTGTCTTTCGAAAAGCAATATTTTAATGGAAAAATGGGCTTTATTCATTCGCTGTCTGAACAAGAAATATGGGTGAGATTTCCGGAAGAAAATAAAACGATCGAAGTTGAAAGATACGAATGGCAAAACATGCGTTACAAAGTCAATGAGATGACCAAAGAAATCGAAGAGGAAATTCTAGGTACTTTCGTTCAGTATCCAATCAAATTAGCTTGGGCCATTACCGTTCACAAGAGTCAAGGTTTGACATTTGAAAAAGCCGCACTTGATGTATCGCAAGTTTTTATGCCCGGGCAGGCCTATGTGGCATTATCGCGGTTGCGATCATTAGACGGCTTGGTTTTGCTTTCTCCCTTGCAGATGAACGGGATTTCAAACGACCAAGATGTGATGGATTATTCTTTGAACAAAGCCGATGATGCGATTTTAGAAAGTGCTTTAAAAATGGAAACTAAGAAATTCATTCATAATTATTTGCATAACGCGTTTAGTTGGACTGACCTTGCTCAGGAATGGCGCAACCACCAATTCAGCTATGGCGAAAAATCTGAAAACGCCGAAAAATCCAAACACATACCCTGGGCAAAAATAAATTTGGAAAATATAGGGCATTTAGTTGCGCCCTCCAGAAAATTTCGCGCCCAGCTAGATAAGCTTTTTGCGGAAGATGCATTAGACTTGATTTTTATCTCCGATCGAATTGATGCTGCATTTGATTATTTCTTTTTACCGATGGATGAACTGGTCAGATCATTATTTTGGAAGCTTGAAGAAGTCAGACGTCTTAAAAAGACGAAAGCGTATTTTGAGGAGCTAATGTATCTTGAAGAACTACAAACTAAAGCGGTTTTGCGACTGATGAAGGCCAAGTTACTGATAAAGGTCGTAGCTGCAGGAGCAACAATTTCTAAAGAAAATCTAAATTCTCAGGCTATCAGAAATTATAGAATTGATACATTGGAAGCAGTTCAATCTAAGTTTAAAGCCCAACACATAACGATGATAGAAGATGATGACATGGAAGTAGAAATATATGCGTCCAAAAAAGCCAACAAGACCAAAGAACCAAAGAAATCAACGGTGCAGGAGACCTACGAATTGTGGCTGCAAACCAATTCTATTAAAGAAATCGCCAATATTAGAAAACTTACGCCACAAACCATCACCAGCCATTTGGCAAAACTTATAGAAGCCGACAAAATAAACCTTTCAGTTGTTTTGCCGGAAGATAAGATAAAAGAATTGGGCATTGCATTCAGAGGATACGACGAAGATTCTCTTAATCCGCTAAAGGAAAAACACGGTAGCATGTTTACCTGGGATGAATTAAAATTGTTTAAAGCGGGATTAAATGCGCTTAAGTCGAAATTTAACTTAACCAATATACCGCCATTACCGCGGGAATAAAATAAATGACAATTGTTCGCGCGCCATCATAATCTTTGGCCAATCGTTGACCAAAAAGCAGCATGATTAAAGTGACACAAGAAAAAACTCCACCGTAAAGCCCAAAAGTTCTGCCGCTGTTGACCACCAATTCAATACAACCCACAACACATAAAATCCCGGAAATCAGCTCTAGAACCAAAATATGAAACAGGGCCAAGGGGACGTGGTTTTTCAATTTTGTTTCGGCGAAGTGGTCTCTGAGCCAACTGACATTTCCTTTCCAATCCATTACCTTATCGTAACCAGACTGAATAAAAGTAACGGCCAACAACACCAACACTAAAATGGAAGCGACATTAAACATAAGCTAATTTTTATGTATTAAACGCGTTAGCCGAATAGATAAATCGGTTAAAATAATCTTGGCATTTCCATTTCGCTCTATATGATACAACGCTTCAGAAAGCTCCTTAAAAATATCGGTTATATTATTTCCATTTACAAATGGCGCAAAATTTTCTAGTTTAAATTTTTCAATTTTTGGCTCCATATACACTAGCGTGGTGGTTTGGTAATTCAGCAACAACGCCTGGCGAAACATCTCTATGCAATAACCCAAGAACTTTTTCTGGGTTTCTCTTCCCAAGGCAGCAATCTGTTCGCTCCAAGCTATCAAATCTTGAATGGCGGCCGCATTTCCTTTGGCACGAAAAGCAGCACGAACCCAATCGACAAAACATTTTTCAAAAAAAACATCTTCCCCATTTTCGTAAAGTAATTGGAGCGCTTTGTTAAAATTTCCTTGGGCTTGATGCGCCATTTTTGTTGCTGTTCGGAGATCTACATTTTCACGTGAAACGAGTGCTTCGGCAATTATTTTTTCTGGTAGCGCAGTAAAATTTAAAATTTGGCAGCGCGAGCGAATGGTTGGCAGTAGGTCCTCCTCATTTTCAGAAATCAGAACAAATACCGTTTTGTCTGTTGGTTCTTCAAGCAATTTGAGCAATTTGTTGGAGGCGGAAATATTCAGCTTATCAGCCATCCAGACAATCATAATTTTATGCCCACCTTCGTATGCTTTTAAAGAAAGAGCTTTAAGAATTTCTTGCGCATCTTCTACACGAATTTCTCCTTGTTTGTTCTGAACCCCTAAAACCCGATACCAATCAAACAAACTTCCATAAGGGTTTTCCAAAATAAACTGTCGCCATTCGGTAATAAAATCGATGCTTTTTGGTTTCGTCTTTATTTCTTCTGTGGTTACGGTAGGATATATAAAATGTAAATCTGGATGAGAAACCGTTTTGAACTTCATATTGCACGCCGCGTTTCCCGCGGTATTTTCATTTCCGTCGTTATTACACAAAATATATTGCGCATAAGCAATCGCCATTGCCAAAGTGCCGCTGCCTTCAGGACCAATAAATAACTGTGCATGCGGAATCCTTCCCGAAGTGGCGCTTTTTGTCAAGTGACTTTTAATATAATCTTGTCCTAAAATTTCTGAAAATTGCATGAGCAAATATAGCAGAAAGTTTTAAAAAGTAATACAGTTTGCCGTTTGGGCGCCTATGATTTTTTTAAGTTGCTGCCGTGAATAAAGACGTAATATCCCAAAAAATTAAAATTGTATATTTGTCCTTTGTTGAACCAATTCTATTCTTCTTATGAAAACCATAAACGATTTCAACTTCAAAAATAAAAAAGTATTAATACGAGTTGACTTTAATGTGCCAATGGACGAAAATTTCAACGTCACTGATGCCACCCGAATCGAAGCTGCAAAACCAACAATTGATAAAGTCAGAAACGATGGTGGCAGCGTAATTTTGATGTCTCATCTCGGCAGACCGAAAGGAATTGAGCAGAAATATTCGTTACACCATATTCTGAAAACGGCTTCAGAAGTATTGGGCGTTTCTGTGCAATTCGCATCAGATTGTATAGGGAGTAAAGCCAAATTGGCGGCAGAAAATCTAAAACCTGGAGAGGTGCTGCTACTTGAAAATTTACGTTTCCACGATGAAGAGGAAGCAGGAGAAATCATATTTGCCAAATCTTTAGCAGAATTAGGTGATATATTTATTAACGACGCCTTCGGTACGGCACACCGCGCGCATGCATCAACTACGATCATTGCCCAATTTTTTCCCGAACAAAAGTGCTTCGGTATTTTACTCGCTAAAGAGATAGAAAGTCTAAATCGGGTATTAACAAACAGTAAGAAACCTGTAATTGCCATTTTGGGAGGGTCTAAAGTATCCTCTAAAATTACGGTCATCGAAAATATTTTAGATAAAGTAGACCACATGATTATTGGCGGTGGTATGACTTTTACTTTCATTAAAGCACAAGGAGGAAAAATTGGGGATTCGATTTGTGAGGATGATAAGCAGGAATTGGCGCTTGAAATTTTAAGATTGGCTGAAGAAAAAGGAGTTCAGATCCATATTCCGATAGATGTGATTGCAGCAGATTCCTTTTCAAACGAAGCCAAAACTCAGATTGTAGACGTGGATAAAATTCCATCTGGATGGCAAGGATTGGATGCGGGACCCAAATCGCTTGAAAATTTTAAAAAAGTAATTTTAGAGTCCAAAACCATTCTCTGGAACGGGCCTTTGGGCGTTTTTGAAATGCCAAATTTCGCCAATGGAACCGTCGAACTGGGGAAGTTTATCGCCGAGTCCACAAAAAAAGGAGCTTTTTCTTTGGTGGGCGGAGGTGATTCTGTTGCAGCAGTAAAACAATTCGGACTCGAAGATCAGATGAGCTATGTTTCTACTGGTGGCGGGGCTATGCTAGAAATGTTAGAAGGAAAAATCTTGCCTGGAATTGCTGCGATCTTAAATTAGCAAATCACAATTAACAGTTTAAAAAATCTTAATTAACAATATCTACTAGAATTTTAAGTTATAAAATTAGCTATATTTGTTACAAGATTTCTATTTTT
>JACMOK010000136.1 GCA_014378065.1 Flavobacterium sp. | reverse complement strand
TCATAATCCACAGCAACTGCAACTGTTAGAAAGTTCTACGCATTTTAACCCGGTAGATCTGGTCTGTGGCATTAAAAATTTTAAAGGGCAGACATTTGATTTGCAAAAGTTTGTTGATCACGATAGCGGCTTTATCGTGCAAAAAAATAAAAACGGCAAAGAAATTAGAGCTTATGAGTTGCCCGGTTTGTGGAATGGCGCAATGGCCAAATGGATAACGCTTTTTGTGGAAGTGCCACTTGCGACATTCAATCCCGTAAAAACAGTGAATGACCTTTTAAAATCAGCCCATCAGCCTCAGGAATTGTGAATAAAGAAAAAATTATATCCGAATTGCAGTTTAAAGCAGTCAGAAGCTCCGGGGCTGGCGGACAAAATGTAAACAAGGTTGCTTCGAAGGTGATTTTGACGTTCGATTTAGTAGCTTCTCAAGCTTTGTCCGAAGCAGAGAAACTGGTTCTACTTTCTAAATTAGCGTCGAGACTGACTTCCGAAAACATACTGCTTCTAAACTGTGATGAAGACCGAAGTCAGCTTAAAAACAAAGCCATAGTAACCAAGCGCTTTCTTGCAATCATCACCAAAGGAATACAAATTCCAAAGATCAGAAAAACGACTAAAGTTCCTAAATCAGTCATTAAAAAAAGATTAAAATACAAAAAAAATCTCTCCGAAATTAAACAGACGCGCCGCCGACCCGATTTGGAGTAACAATGAACTATAAAAATCCTATTAAATAACCTCTCTTTTTTTGGCATTAGGAAGGTGTTTCTTACGATCAAATTTCGTCGGGGGCATTTTTAAATTTGCCTCGCACTAAAGCATTGCAGCAACTCTTAAAAAAACAGAAAAGTTTTCTTGATAAAATTTTACTAAACTTTTCACAAATAAAATTATCGTTTTTAAAGATTTAAAATTCTTCCTAACTTTATAATCCCAAATGAATGGTCGTAGGGCTATTAGAATAGGTAATTGGTACGTTCCAATCTGATGCTTTTAAGATTGCGTTCCAAATGGAATAAAATACGGGTATTCTATTTTTCACTTGTAAAATACCATCCAAAACTTTAGGATGGTATAAAATGATCTAAACTAATCTGCTGTTGCAATTCCAATATTCAAATATTCAGGCACTGCAGGTTAAATCCAGCCGCAGCTTCTATTGCGATTAATAGCAATTTAGAAGTTTTATCAGCCACTTTAAAAGGTAGCGAATCAACAAAACAGTAACGGCAGAAAGAACGGGCAGGCCTGCCTTATCGCTGCTTCAAATTTTAGCACGTGTTGCGCTTTGCAGTCACGATATTTTCAGCACGCTAAATTGCAATCTTGTTTAGAAGGTGCTTGTTTTTCAGATTGGTAAACAACTAATAACATTATTTTACTGGAAGTTTTGCGATGCGCAAGATTTCAAAATTAAAAATCTTAAATTATTCACATTATGTATAAAAATATAAAAGTGTGCTTGGCAGCCGTGGTGTTGCTATTCACAACAGTAAGTTTGGTCTCTTGTAACAGAGACAGCGAGGAATTTACCACTCCAATTAACTCTACTATTAATCGAGTTCCTTTGCGTCCCCATAGTCTCACAATTACGAACAATAGCCGGTACCGTTATGAAATTTTTGCCCTCGGTGCGCAAAGCAGCTACGACCTCAATGACCCTATTGATATATGGTACAAAGCAGGTAGGCCTTTAATTATTATGCCCGGTCACAGCGTCACCTACTATGATTATGAAACAGTAAGTGACCGTGATTTCGCTATAGATGCTTATCATGTCATTGATCATTCCATCCGGCAGGGTGACTTGGGTCTGGTAGATCCCGATAAAATGGCGATTCTTTATGGAATATTGTCACAACCCAATAATCCTCGGTCGGATAAATATCCTGTCTGGAAATGGGTAAAAGGCGCTATCATTGACGAAAATGGCACCTACTTAACTACACTTAGCGGAAATGTTGCAAATGCTTCTTTACTCTATATTGGCAACACAAGTCAGGGCTACAATTGTTTTCTCAACTATGGTCGGTATAGCGGGCTAGAATCGGTTGTAAACTCCGATACGGCAACGCCACTTGCAACGGTTAACTGGCGCCTTCCAAACATTGGCGATACGAGCAACAGTGGTGAAGTGAAAATTATGATTGAAAATGTTAGATCACGCTAGACGCTTTGTTTAAAAAATCATCTTTGCTGAGTTATCGGGAAGGATGATTTTTTTTTACGCTCAAAAATAAAAATAAATTTTTGTAGGCTACATTTTGAAGGCATTGTTTTTTTTTTAACTTTGTACTGTCTCAAAGGGGTGCTCTAAATAACGAGCTGAGATTATACCCAACGAACCTGAACAGGTAATGCTGTTAAGGGAAAAACGACAAAGTAGTGCGTATGCCATCCATTTTGTCAAGGAAACATCATTATTAATTAAGAATAATTCCCCCTTTTATTCGTAATCTTTTTACGAATGAATACGTTATCACCATCTGCTGACAGCAAAAAAACTTTTACAGCACTATTATTTTCTGGACGTTTCCCTTCGGGTCGGGCTTTTCGCAGTGCACGGCACTTCGCTCCAATCCCTAACGCGGTGGCCGCAATCGTCTTATCGCTTTTTAGTTTGGACGCCTTCGCTCAAGACACTACAACCAAGGAAGTGGCCAAGCAGAAAGTAAAGGATTCCACCTATGTCAATACACTCAATGAAATTTTGGTTTCGGCGATCAGAGTCGATTCCAAGACACCGATGAGTTTTAGCAATCTCGACAAAAAGGAAATCAAATTTCGAAATTTGGGTCAAGATATTCCCGTTTTAATGAATTATTTACCTTCAGTCGTCACCACTTCTGATGCTGGGAATGGTGTGGGATACACCGGTATTCGCGTGCGCGGCAGCGATGCCACACGGGTCAATATTACCATTAACGGCATTCCATATAATGATTCAGAAAGCCATGGTACCTATTGGGTCAACATGCCCGATTTCGCTTCCTCTGTCGAAAGTCTTCAATTACAACGCGGCGTTGGAACTTCGACCAATGGTGCCGGTGCTTTTGGCGCAAGCCTCAATTTATTGACCGATAATTTCGCGCAAACTCCTTTGGGAGAAATTTCAAATTCCTTTGGCAGTTTCAACACCCGAAAACATACTGTAAAATTCAGTACCGGATTATTAAACGACCATTTTGA
>JACMOK010000135.1 GCA_014378065.1 Flavobacterium sp. | reverse complement strand
GGGTTTCGATTTTTTGGTCAATTCGATTTCCCTCCAAATTAAATCGGAAGTTAATGCATTTCCACCAGGCGAGTCAATGCGCAATACAATCGCTTTCGTGTTTTTATCCTTTTTGGCTTCTTGGAGCGAACGGCGCATAGACTCTTCTCCAACTGTATTCACATCGCCCTCTCCGCTTCCTATTTCTCCTTGGGCATAGATGATGGCTATTTTATTTTTAATATTGGAATCTTTGGAAGTCGTGGCCACATTTTGTGCATAGTCTGCAACTGGAATTACGTTATAATCTTTATCGTTGTCGATTTTTAGAATTTTGCGAATGTCATCGTGGTAAACGTCTTCGTAAACCACTTTGTCAACCAAGTTGTTTGCTTTTGCCAATTCAGGAGTTCTGGCTGAAAGGGTGTTGGCAATTGCGTTGAGTCTGGCGACAGGGATATTTCTGCTTTTTGAAATGTCATCAGCAATTGATGCCCAAACGGAACGAAGTAATGAAGAAATCTGCTCTCGGTTGGCGTCGCTCATTTTGTTTTCGAGAAACGGTTCTACGGCACTTTTGTATTTGCCGTGGCGGATGACTTCCATTTTGATGCCATATTTTTCTTGGAAATCTTTGAAGAAAAGGATTTCAGATGACAAGCCCTTAAATTCCATTTCGCCAATCGGATTGAGATATATGGTATTGGCTATCGAGTTTAAGTAATATTCTTTCTGTGTAAAAAAATTGGCGTACGCCATCACAAATTTACCTGATTTTTTAAAATCTTTTAACGCTTCTCGCAAGTCGTGTATTTGTGCAACGCCCAGATTGGATTTGTCGTTGAGGATCGAAATTCCTTTAATATGATCGTCGGTTTTAGCGGCCTTAATGGCGTTAATAATATCTGATAGGCCATCGTGTCTGGCTTCAAAATAATCAAACTCTTTATAATTAAATTTGCCGGCGTAATCATTTGTTACTTCCGACAAATCCAATTTGATAACCGAATTTTTTTTTACGTCCACATGGTCTGAACCACCGCCAAAAATGGCCACCACCAGAAGAATTCCAAAAAAAGAAATCATACAAAAAACAAAAATTCCCACTATAGTGGCCAATACATTTCCTAAAAATCTCATAGCTTATTTTTTAGTGACTTAGTTAACATAGGGCTGTTAAAGTTACTTCTAAATTCTAAAATAAATTTATTAACAGTTGGTGCAAATATACTTTTATTCTAAAATTCTTTTAGTTAATTTGTGGTTAATATGAACAACCAACACCAAGTCATTCTATCGATAGGAAGCAACCAAGGCAATCGTTTAGAAAATATCGAATCTGCCATTGCAGCCATTCATCAGCAAATCGGAACAGTAGTCAAAATTTCTAAATTGTATGAAACCCTTTCTTGGGGTTTTGAAAGTGATGCATTCTACAATTGTGCTTTAGTTTTGCATACCCAGAAGGAAGCACATGAAATTTTGGTTGGCGTTCTGGCCATTGAGAAAATATTGGGACGGGTGCGTTTTGGAACCGAGGGATACCAGTCGAGAACCATAGACATTGACGTCATTGCTTTTGATGAGGAAATTATTATGTCTGAAGACCTACAGGTGCCTCATCCCCACATGCAGGAAAGGATGTTTGTATTGCTGCCGATGCGCGATTTGAATTTGGATTGGCGGCACCCGATTTTGCAAAAGTATTTGCCTGAATTACTCCAAGCTTCTGAAGACAAAACCTTTTGTAAAGTGATACAAAAACTACAGTCGCCTTTGCAAAAAATACAGTTGGAACATTTTAATTATATTGCTATCGAAGGTAACATCGGCGCTGGGAAAACAACGCTAACTACAAAAATTGCAGAAGACTTTAATGCAAAAACAGTATTGGAACGTTTTGCCGATAATCCGTTTTTACCCAAGTTTTACGAAGACCAGAACCGCTATGCTTTTCCGTTAGAAATGTCTTTTTTAGCCGACCGATACCAGCAAATTTCTGACGATTTAGCGCAATTTGACTTGTTTAAAGATTTTATTGTGGCCGATTATCATATTTTTAAATCATTAATTTTTGCCAAAGTCACGTTAACAGATGATGAGTATAGACTGTACAGGAAGCTGTTTGAGATTATTTACAAAGAAATGCCCAAACCCGATTTGTATATTTATCTCTATCAAAATACCGATCGCTTGTTGGAAAACATCAAGCAACGCGGTAGGAGCTATGAGCAAGAAATTCCCGCCGAATACCTTGATAAAATCAATAAAGGTTATTTGGATTATATTAAATCGCAACCAGATTTGAATGTTTTGATCATTGACGTTTCAGACAAGGATTTCGTTAAAAATCAGGAAGATTATGTTTTTATACTTGAAGAAATTCACCATAAAATTAGTCGTTGATCTTCATTTTTGTAAATAAATCCCACACAACAATGCCAGCGCTAACTGAAATGTTTAAAGAATGTTTGGTACCCAATTGCGGAATTTCAATCGTACCATGGCAAATTTTAATTGCCTGCTGATTGACGCCGAAAACTTCATTGCCAAAGACCAGTGCATATTTTTGATCGTCTTCCGGTTTAAAATCTTGCAGTAGAATTGCATTTTCGACTTGTTCAATGGCATAGACTTTAACGTGTTCTTTTTTAAGTTTTTCAATCACGGTTAAAACGTCTGCACCGTATTCCCAAGTTACGGTTTCGGTGGCGCCAAGCGCAGTCTTGTGAATTTCTTTATGAGGCGGAATAGCAGTAATACCGCACAAATAAATTTTTTCTATCAGAAAAGCATCGGCGGTTCTAAAAACCGAACCGATGTTGTGTAAACTGCGAATATCGTCCAAAACAAGAATGATAGCGGTTTTGGAGGCTTTTTTAAAATCGGCAATCGATTTTCTGTGCAATTCACTATTTTCAAGTTTTCGCATACAATAGTTGTATTAATAGTAAAAAAAAAGCTTCCTGAAAAAGGAAGCTTTTATAATATTGAGATGAATGGATTACCCTTTTGGAGTTTCGTCGGCTTGAACGGTTCCTTTAATGGTAAGTATTTTTGAAGCCATTCCTTCTGCATTGGAGGTCAGGGTTACTGTTTTTGTGAAAGCGCCAACTCGGTCGGTAGCATATTTTACCCCGATAACTGCTTTAGCACCCGGAGCGATAGGCTCTTTTGGATAAGTCGGAACAGTACAGCCGCAAGATCCTTGTGCGTTTGTAATGATCAATGGTTTGTTTCCATTGTTAACAAAGACAAATTCACGTTTGCCATCTGCATTGTGAGGGATCGTTCCGTAGTCAATCGTTTCAGATTCGAAAACCATTCCAGCACCATCCACTTTTGGATTTTCTGCTTTTTTTGAAGTTTCCACTTTTGCCGCAGCTTTAGTGGCTTTTTTGGCCTGAGCAGTTGACGTGGCTACACCAAAAACGGTTAATACTGCTAATAAAACTATTTTTTTCATTGTTGTTTTAATTAAAATTAAAGCACAAATCTATATAAAATTTTTAAACAACTTCCTAAATCTTTCTTAAATTTAATTTAATAATTCGATTGCCTATATTTCGGTATAAAATTTTTAAATTCGCGGTTCTAGTTTACACACCAATCTAAATCAACGACTCTTGGCAGCCAAAGAAAAAGAAGTTAAAGAAACGCCATTAATGAAGCAATACAACGAAATTAAAAGGAAATATCCTGATGCATGTTTGTTGTTTAGAGTGGGCGATTTCTATGAGACTTTTGGTGAAGATGCAATTAGAGCTTCAAAAATATTAGGAATTGTTTTAACCAAGCGCGGCGCTGGTTCGGAAACAGAAACTGCTTTGGCTGGATTTCCACACCATTCGCTGAATACTTACTTGCCCAAATTGGTAAAAGCAGGCCTACGAGTAGCGATTTGCGATCAACTTGAAGATCCCAAATTGACTAAAACCATTGTAAAGCGAGGCGTTACAGAATTAGTAACTCCAGGCGTCTCTATGAATGATGAGGTTTTGCAGTCTAATTCCAATAACTTTTTGGCGTCGATTTACTTTGGAAAGCGAAACATAGGGATTTCATTTTTAGACGTTTCTACGGGAGAATTTCTGACTGCTCAAGGCGATGAAGAATATATTGATAAATTATTACAAAATTTCAATCCTAGCGAGGTGCTGATCCCCAAAACCCACAAAAATAATTTTAGGGAGATTTTCGGGGATGATTATCACAATTTTTATCTCGAAGACTGGGTTTACAAGGAAGATTATGCACTCGAAATTTTGACCAATCACTTTCAAACCATTTCGTTAAAGGGATTTGGCATTGAGGAATTACCTGAGGCCATTATTGCAAGTGGCGCAATCCTCTACTACTTATCCGAAACCCAGCACAACAAACGGCAACACATCACTTCAATACAAAGAATTGCCGAAGATGCTTATGTGTGGATGGATCGTTTTACCGTACGAAATCTCGAATTGTACCATAGTTATAACCCCAATGCAGTAACCTTACTCGACGTTATCGACAAAACGCTTTCACCAATGGGAGGTCGTCTACTGAAACGATGGCTGGCCTTACCTTTAAAAGACATTAGAAAAATTCAGGGCAGACATGAAGTAGTTGCCTATTTCAAAGAGGATCAAGAGGTGCTGAAAAATGTGCAGCATCAGATCAAGCAGATTTCCGATTTGGAAAGACTCATTTCGAAAATTGCAGCAGGAAAAGTTTCGCCGCGGGAAGTGGTGTATTTGAAAGAATCGTTAGATGCTATTATTCCGATCAAAACTTTGGCGCTGGAAAGTCAGCAAGAAGCAGTAAAAATTATTGGCGATAGTTTGCACAGTTGTGATTTGTTGCGCGAAAAAATAAATGTTACGCTCAATCAAATGGCGCCGGTGGCTATTGTAAAAGGAAACGCTATAGCCCACGGCGTCAATGAAGAACTGGATGATTTGCGGGCAATATCTACTACGGGCAAGGCATATCTTGAAGGTATTGAAACGCGGGAATCACAAAAAACGGGCATTTCGTCTTTGAAAATCTCGTTCAATAATGTGTTTGGTTATTACATCGAGGTGAGAAATACCCATAAGGATAAAGTTCCGGTTGAGTGGATCCGCAAACAGACATTGGTCAATGCAGAGCGTTACATCACAGAAGAATTAAAAGAATATGAATCAAAAATTTTAGGCGCGGAAGAAAAAATTTACAAACTTGAAGTTGCGTTGTTTGAGGAGTTGGTCAATTGGCTTGCGACATACATCAAACCAGTGCAATTGAACGCCAATTTGGTGGCACAGCTGGATTGTCTAACTTCATTCTCCCAGTTGGCGATTGAAAATAATTACATCTGTCCCGATCTAGACGACACTTTTGACTTAGACATTAGAAACGGCCGCCATCCGGTCATTGAAAAGCAGTTGCCCGTCGGGATGCCTTACATTGCTAATGATGTTTTCTTAGACCGAGCTACCCAGCAGTTAATTATGATAACAGGTCCAAATATGTCGGGGAAATCCGCTATTTTAAGACAAACGGCATTGATCGTATTGTTGGCGCAGATGGGAAGTTTTGTTCCCGCCGAAAGTGTCAGAATGGGAACTGTGGATAAAATTTTCACCAGGGTTGGGGCGAGTGACAATATCTCAATGGGAGAATCGACATTTATGGTTGAGATGAACGAAACGGCCTCGATCTTAAATAATATTTCGGATAGGAGTTTGGTTTTGTTAGATGAAATTGGCAGGGGAACCAGCACGTATGACGGTATTTCTATTGCGTGGGCCATCGCTGAATTTTTGCATGAACATCCGTCACAACCCAAGACTCTTTTTGCAACGCATTATCACGAACTCAACGAAATGACTGAATTATTGCCCAGAATCCAGAATTACAATGTCTCGGTAAAAGAACTTAAAGACACTGTTCTTTTTATTCGAAAATTAGTCAAAGGAGGTAGTGCTCATAGTTTCGGGATCCACGTAGCAAAAATGGCAGGGATGCCACAAACGGTAATATTAAAAGCGCAAAAATTATTAAAGAAACTTGAGAAAGACCATTCGAGTGCACTACTTAACGGCATAAGAGCGGAAAAAACGGAAATGCAAATGAGTTTTTTTAATCTTGATGATCCATTATTGGAAGAAATCAAGGAGGAGATATTGAATTTAGATATTAACACTCTTACGCCAATTGAAGCTATGATGAAACTCAATGAAATTAAAAGAATGTTAACAAAAAAGTAGTTCTCATTTTATTAATAAAAAGGCAATCAGCGGGTTAAACTGTATGTATATTTTTTTTAAAGAAAACATTTGTAAAATTGAATTAAAGTATTAGATTTGCCCTCGCAATACGTTACAACTATTGCGGTTCTTCAATAAAATGCGAAAATAGCTCAGTTGGTAGAGCGCGACCTTGCCAAGGTCGAGGTCGCGGGTTCGAGCCCCGTTTTTCGCTCAAAATTCTACGGCTCGGATGGTGAAATTGGTAGACACGCTGGACTTAAAATCCAGTGAACAGCAATGTTCGTGCGGGTTCAAGTCCCGCTCTGAGTACAAAAGCTTCAAACTTAGTTTGAAGCTTTTTTATTTTTATCACAATTTATTTGTCAAAATGGGAACCTTTATTATTAAAAAGCGATTTAACAATGATTATAAATTTGTTTTCTCTTCGCGAAAAGG
>JACMOK010000134.1 GCA_014378065.1 Flavobacterium sp. | reverse complement strand
TTTCTCAAGATGTCTTGTCCTGAAATAGGTTTATACATAAAGTGTAAAAAAAAATGGAAAAAAGTCAACCTATTTTAGGATTAAGAGTTGCGAGTTCTTTCTCTATTGAGGAACGTAGATTAGTTATTGAAGATTACTTAACAAGTGGATTAAGTAAGCTGGAAATTTGGAAAAAACACAATGGACTGTAATACTCCCTATTTCTTAGACCAATTGGTTTGATTTTTAAGTTAAACTTTTTGATTTACATTTGTTCATTAAGCGACTTTTTTAAATTGATTTTCTCCATATCGGATATTGGGTTTTTGTTAGTGATATTACTTACTGGAAGATAGAAACAGGTTTTGTGTATATTTCGTTAATTACAGATGCTTATTCTCATAAAATAGTGGGATATAATTTGGCTCAAACTTTAGAAGCAATAGAAAGCTTAAAAGCCTTAAAAATGGCATTCTTAAATGTAAAAAAAGGAATACGGCTAATCCATCATTCCGATAGAGGAGTTCAGTATTGCAGTGCTAGTTATGTAAACTTATTACAGGATTATGGAATTGCAATAAGTATGACTGAAAACGGCGATCCTCTTGAAAATGCTATTGCAGAAAGAATTAATGGCATTTTAAAAGGCGAATATTTAGAGAATTGTATTGTCGAGGATTTTAACCAAGCTAAACAATTATTAGATGCGGTAATACAATTATATAACCAAGAAAGACCACACATGAGCATAGGGAACATGACCCCGAATTATTTGCATGAAAATCAAATTCAGAATGTAGAAAAACAATGGAGAAACTATTATCAGAAAAAAGAATCTGTAAACTTATTAAAGGATTAAGAATTAAACTAGATTTGTGTACCTGTAAACCTATTCTAGGATTATTTTTAACTGTAAACTTATTACAGGATTAATATTAATAAGTGAAAACTTTTTTCAGGACGATACAAACCATTGGCTGCTGTTGTGATTAGCGGATTGTTTACCGCAACCCGATTGACACTTTTAGTGTTGCCTCTACATCTGATTTGAAATTTTTAAAACCGCTGACTATAAGCGAGGGCATCGAACAGGGTTTAAAAAACAATCGGGAAATCGCAACTTCGCAATCGGATATCAAATACCAACAGCAACTAAGGAAAGCCTCGGTCGAGATTCCAAAAATGCAGTTTTCAGGCCAATTCGGGCAGTACAACGGCTATATCAAAAATGACAGCTATTACTCAGTTTCGCAAACCATTCCATTCCCAACAGTATTTTCGGCAAATGCGGCGTTGGGAAATGCCCAGATAAAAAGCAGCGAATTAAGGGCGGGAATTACAAAAAATGAACTGGTCTATCGCATAAAACAAGCCTGCATCAATTTGCAATACTTGTATGCGCGTCGGGCATTACTTAAAAAGCAGGACAGTATTTATACAGGTTTTTCGAGTGCAGGTTTAAAAACAAAACTTCAGATGATGAACATCAACATAGGAACCTTGGAGAAAGGCAATATTCAAAATGCCATTCCGCTGTATTCACCGATCAATAGTTACGTGACCAAAGTAAAGACGAATATCGGTGCCTATGCAGATGCCACGACACTACTTTTCGAAATTGCAGATACTGGCCATTTACATGCCGAGTTAACGGTTTTTGAAAAAGACGTATCAAAACTTCAGATCGGGCAAAAAGTGCGCTTCACTTTGGCAAACGAAACCAAAGAAAGAATGGCGACCGTTGCTTTAATCGGTAAGGAAATCAGCAGTGAAAGAACGGTACAAATCCATTGTCATCTTGATAAAGAAGATAAAAGCCGATTATCGGGAATGTATCTAAAGGCATTAGTAGAAAGCGGTACGCAGGAAGTACCGGCAGTTGTTTCAAAAGCTATTGTAGAATATCAGGGTAGTAAATACATTTTTATTGAAGATGGTAACGGAGATGCAAAAGGGACGAAATACAAATTGATAAATGTCAAAGTTGGGGTAACTGAACTGAACTTTACCGAATTGATTTTTGATGAAGGGACGGATTATACAAACTGGATGCTGCTAACCATCAGCGCCGACGATCTGTTTTCGAAAATGAAAAACAGCGAGAAAGAAGAATAATTCCGAAATAATTAAATCTATCAAAATGGAAACCGCAAAAAATCCGGAAGAAGAAATAAAATCTGAGAAATTAGGAAATCAAAGTACTGAAATACATTCCGACGATGATGGTCATGACCACGGTGCCAAAGACGATGCCGGTTGGAAAAGCCATTGGCAACTGTTGCTCGCAATAGTCATTCTGTTTGCGATGCTAATGTTGGAATTCGGCTTCAAATACGTCGCGGCATTTCCTGTAAACCTCATCATTTTTGGCATAGCCTATCTGCTTGCGGGTTATAATGTAATTTATCTAGCTTGGCGTAAAGCCATTCGTTTTGATTTCTTTAATGAATTTTTCCTTATGAGTGTGGCCACGATTGGCGCGTTTGCCATTGGCTCGTACAGCGAAGGCGTTGCCGTCATGGCTTTTTATTCCATCGGAGAATGGTTTCAGGATGCTGCCGTTAATCGCGCCAAACGCAGTATCAAAGCACTGCTCGATATTCGCCCCGATAAAGTATCGGTTATGCGCGACAGAACTACTCAGATAGTAAACCCAAAAGAGGTAAAATTGGGTGAAGTGATACAGGTGAAGTCTGGCGAAAAGGTAGCCCTTGATGGCGAACTGCTTTCTGAAAAAGCGTCATTTAACACCGCCGCGCTCACAGGGGAAAGTAAGCCTGATAGCAAAGCCAAAGGTGAAACTGTCTATGCTGGAATGATTAACCTCAATACCGTCTCTGAAATTAAAGTGACTTCATTGTTTACCGACAGCAAACTGAGTAAAATTCTTGAAATGGTTCAGGATGCAACAGCAAGGAAATCTCAAACACAACTGTTTATCAGCCGTTTTGCGAAAATCTACACGCCCATTGTCTTTGCATTGGCATTAGCCGTTTGCTTTGTACCTTATTTTGTTACCGATCCTTATATTTTTAACGTTTGGTTTTACAGGGCATTGGTGTTTTTAGTCATCAGTTGTCCGTGTGCGTTAGTGGTATCAATTCCGCTGGGCTATTTTGGAGGGATCGGATTGGCGTCGCGCAATGGCATTCTGTTTAAAGGGTCTAATTTTCTTGATGTCATGACAGGAATCGATGTCGTTGTAATGGATAAGACCGGAACGCTGACCGAAGGTGTTTTCGCCGTTCAGGAAATTGTTGCTAAAGATATTGAACAATCATATTTGCTGAAACTAGCGGCAGCCATCGAAAGTCAGTCAACACATCCAATAGGATTAGCTGTAGTAGCGCACGCTGGAAAAGAAACCATAAAAGACTTAACTATTTCAGAAGTTGAAGAAATTTCAGGGCATGGACTCAAAGGCACTATCGACGGCAAAGAAGTCCTGGCCGGAAATATAAAATTGATGAAGAAATTTAATATCGATTATCCTGCGGAAATTGACAGCATTGTTTATACGATTGTTGTAGTTGCCGTCGATAAAAAATATAAAGGCCATATCACGATTGCAGACAAAATCAAAGAAGATGCCGTACAGACTATAAAAGAATTGCATGCGCTCAATATAAAAACAGTCATGCTTTCCGGCGATAAGCAAAGTGTTGTCGATGAAGTTGCCAAAAAATTAGGCATTGATAATGCTTTCGGCGATTTACTCCCTGAAGGCAAAGTCGAAAAAGTCCAGGCATTAAAGAATGAAGGCAGACATATTGCCTTTGTCGGCGATGGCATAAATGATGCGCCCGTCGTGGCATTGGCAGATGCCGGAATAGCGATGGGCGGTTTAGGCAGTGATGCGACCATAGAAACCGCAGATATTGTTATCCAAAACGACCAGCCTTCAAAAATTGTGATGGCAATAAAAATCGGTAAACTAACCAAGCAAATTGTTTGGCAAAATATTATTTTGGCCATGGTTGTAAAATTATTTGTTTTGGTTTTGGGTGCAGGCGGAATTGCTACATTATGGGAGGCCGTCATAGCGGATGTTGGTGTGGCGTTGTTGGCTATTTTAAATGCAGTCAGAATTCAGAAAATAAAACTCTGATCCTTTTTATTTTGTTAGTTTTACTGTGCAATGTAACTTTGTTTGGTGAACCGGGTAAGCGAGGCGTTGAATTCCAAACCTCAGATGAAATTAAAATCGATTGTAATGAAACTCTATATCAAGAACATGGTTTGTAGTCGATGCATCATGGTCGTAAAGTCGACTTTTGAGACGCTTGGTATCGCTACGCTTTCAGTAGAATTAGGAGAAGCGGTACTCGAAAACGAGATGATGGAAGCACAAAAAATAACATTACTCAAGAGCCTTCGTGCCGTTGGATTTGATTTAATCGACAATAAGAAAAGTAGAACAATTGATAAAATAAAAACTTTAATTATTGATTTGGTTCAAAACAAAAACAATGATTTGAAATCAAATTTATCAGATTATTTGTCGCAACAAATACAGCAAGATTACAATACCTTAAGTAATTTATTTTCAGAGGTAGAAAACACTACGATTGAGAAATACTTCATTAATCAAAAAATAGAAAAAGTAAAGGAATTAATTATCTATGATGAGCTATCACTCAGCCAAATAGCCTACGCTTTAAATTACAGCAGCGTCTCCCATTTAAGCAATCAATTTAAAAAAGCGACTGGCTTTTCTCCCACCTATTTTAAGAATTTAAAATCGATCAAGCGCAAACAAATTGAAGATTTGTAAATCTTGCAAATCAAACCCATAATTATGCAACTTCAAAAGGCAATGAAGCCAGAAATTTGTAGCAAATTATTAAAGATGAAACATACTTACAACATTGGGGGAATGACTTGTAACGGTTGTCGTAGCACCGTTGAAAAAGCGCTAAATTCAATAGAAGGAATTGAAGCTTCTGTTGCATTAGATCCTCCGGTGGCTACCATAAGTATGATTAGACACACGCCGTTGCAGCAAATGCAAAAGACCCTGTCAGAGGTTGGAAAATATAGCATTTCATTGCCTAGCATGATAAAGGAGGAAAATGAAACGGCAACAACCACCCAAAAAAAATCGTGTTGTAGTTCAACCGACTCTGAAAAAGAGAAAATTATAAAAAAAGCAACCGTTATTCCAGGAGTGTATGCTTGTCCGATGCTTTGTGAGGGCGACAAAATATACGACAAAGCACGAGATTGTCCGGTTTGCGGCATGCCTTTGGTTAACGAAGCGCAGCTGTTTGTTGCTGAAATACTGTACACATGCCCGATGCATCCTGAAATTATTAAAGATGCTGCCGGTTCCTGCCCTATTTGCGGGATGGACTTAGTGCCAATAGACCCTACTGTGAGTGAGGAAAATAAGGTATACAAAGATTTGCTCTTTAAAATGAAAATAGCGGCGGCTTTTACTGTTCCGGTCTTCGCCATTGCGATGATGGAAATGATGATCAGCAATCCATTAGCGAATATCATGTCGGTCCGATACTGGAATTGGGTACAATTGGTGCTTGCGTTTCCGGTAGTGTTTTATGCTTGTTGGATGTTCTTTGTTCGAGCCTGGACTTCCATTGTGACATGGAATTTGAACATGTTTACGCTCATTGGAATCGGCACTGGAGTAGCCTTCTTATTTAGTTTGGCAGGCATGTTTTTTCCGCAAATCTTCCCGGAAGAATTTAAAACGGAAACCGGCACGGTGCTACTCTATTTTGAAGCGACAACAGTAATTCTGACATTGGTGTTATTAGGGCAGTTAATGGAAGCCAAAGCGCACAGCCAGACAAGCAGTGCTATTAAGGAATTATTGAAATTGGCACCTACCGAGGCCATTTTGGTCGTTAACGGAAAAGATCAGGTGGTTTCAATCCACGATATTAAAAAAGGAGATTTGCTTCGGGTGAAGCCTGGTGATAAGATTCCGGTTGACGGCAAAATAACCGATGGCGAAAGCACCATCGATGAGTCGATGATTACAGGAGAACCCATTCCCGTTGACAAGAAAGCAGGCGATGCGGTAAGTTCGGGAACGATCAACGGCAACAAATCCTTCGTAATGATAGCCGAAAAAGTAGGCTCAGAAACCCTGCTTTCCCAAATAGTCCAAATGGTTAATAATGCCAGTCGTTCCAAAGCACCCATCCAAAAGTTGGCAGACAGTATTGCCAAATACTTCGTACCGGTGGTAGTGATCGTTTCTGTTATTACCTTTTTTATCTGGGCAAAATTCGGTCCCGAACCCGCATTGGTCTACGGTTTCATCAATGCCATTGCAGTTCTGATTATTGCCTGTCCCTGCGCTTTAGGGCTGGCAACGCCAATGTCAGTGATGGTGGGCGTGGGTAAAGGAGCACAATCCGGAGTACTGATAAAAAATGCGGAAGCTTTGGAAAACCTCAACAAAATCAATGTTTTGATCACCGACAAGACCGGTACGATAACAGAAGGAAAACCATCCGTAGAAAAAGTGTTTTCTTCACAGAACGACGAAAATGGATTGCTGCAAAATATTGCATCACTGAATCAATATAGCGAACATCCATTAGCCCAGGCCGTAGTTAATTTTGCAAAAGCTAAAAATATTTCATTAATTGACGTCAGCGATTTTGAAGCGGTGACAGGCATGGGAGTTACCGGAACGGTTGCCAATAAAAAAGTAGGCGTGGGCAATAAAAAATTGATGGCGGAAATAGGTGCAAGCATTGCTGTGGAAATAGACGATAAAATCATCGCAGAGCAAAAGCTAGGAAAAACAGTTTCGTATATCGCTGTAGACAATGTTGTCGTTGGCTTCGTAGCAATCACAGATGCCATAAAAGCAACCAGCAAAATGGCTATTTCAGAACTGATCCGTCAGGGAGTTGAAGTAATTATGATTACCGGGGACAATGAAAATACGGCAAAAGCAGTCGCAGCCGAATTAAACCTTTCTTCTTACATGGCAGGAAGCCTACCCGAAGACAAATTACTAGAAATCAAGCGGTTACAAGCACTTGGTAAAGTTGTGGCAATGGCTGGAGACGGTATAAACGACGCTCCTGCTTTGGCGCAGGCCGACATCGGAATTGCAATGGGGACAGGAACGGATGTAGCCATTGAAAGTGCCAAAATCACTTTGGTAAAAGGAGATCTGCAGGGGATTGTAAAAGCTAAAAACCTGAGTCACGCCGTAATGAGAAACATCAGACAAAATTTATTCTTTGCCTTTTTCTATAATGTTCTGGGGGTGCCTGTTGCGGCGGGAGTTTTGTATCCGTTCTTCGGGATATTACTCTCTCCAATGATCGCTGCTTTGGCGATGAGTTTTAGTTCGGTTTCAGTGATCGTTAACGCCTTAAGATTACGCAGTTTAAAACTTTAATTGATTACAAGAAAATATACCAGATGAAAAAGCTACTCATTACATTCGTTCTTGCACTTGCTTTGCAGGCTGTTCACGCTGAACAAATGAAAGCAATGGAGGCAACCAAAAAAGAAGCCAAACTACCGTTACAGGTTGTAACTTATACCTGTCCGATGCATCCTGAGATTCATGCGTCTAAACCAGGGAACTGTCCAAAATGCGGAATGAAACTCGTGAAGGAAAAAGCAAAGTCAAAAAGCGAAGCTACTGTAATAAGCAAAAAGGGGGTAACAACTTACACTTGCCCGATGCATCCCGAAATTCACTCCGACAAACCGGGAAACTGCCCAAAGTGCAACATGATGCTCCAAAAGGAGAATTCCAAGACAAATACAACCAAGCAAAACGCTCAAGGAGTAAAAGTTATGACCGTAGGTGAACCGAAGATCGATAATATGCCGATGTCTGCGGAAGCTTCCGCTATGAAAGATAAAATGGAATTGCGTAAAGAAAACAGGAAGGACAGCGCTCAGACATCATCCGAAAAATCTGCTCCGACAACGTATACCTGCCCGATGCATCCTGAAATTCATGCTGACAAACCCGGAAATTGCCCTAAGTGCGGCATGAAACTGATAAAGGAAAAGCCTGAGGCGGCAACCAAAAATAAAATGGATATGCCGATGTCAAATAAGCGACAGCCAGTAACCTATACCTGTCCTATGCACTCGGAAATCCATTCAGACAAACCGGGTAATTGTCCGAAATGCGGAATGAAGCTCGTCAAAGAGAAAACAGAAAACATGGAAGGCATTGAGCATAGCGCCACGAATATGGACATGCAAGGCAGCGATGAGTTGATGGCTAATGTAAAAATGGCAAAGAAAAACCTTGGGCCCGTAAAAACAATGGCAACAAAAAACCTGCCGCGCACTGTTCGATATGATTTGCACATCAAGGATACAATAGTTACATACGGCAAGAAAAAGAAAAGGGCAATCGCAGTTAACGGTCAAATTCCAATGCCTACATTA
The DNA here is from genome assembly GCA_014378065.1 of Flavobacterium sp. GTDB lineage: Bacteria > Bacteroidota > Bacteroidia > Flavobacteriales > Flavobacteriaceae > Flavobacterium. The sequence continues at coordinate 2,949 of JACMOK010000134.1, read as the reverse complement.
ACATTTACTGAGGGCGATACAGCTGAAATCCATGTTTACAACGAGTTGGACGAAGAAACTTCTCTTCACTGGCATGGACTGTTTTTGCCCAATAAAATGGACGGCGTGCCTTTTTTGACCCAAATGCCCATCAAGCCACATTCCGAATATTTGTACAAGTTTCCAATTGTCCAGCATGGTACACACTGGTACCACAGTCACAGTGGATTGCAGGAGCAAATAGGTATGTATGGTGCGTTCATCATGAACAAAAGAGAAGAATGGAACATTCCCACGATTCCAATTGTCATTAGCGAATGGACAGATATGAACCCTGAAGAAGTGTACCGCAGTCTCAGGAGCGCAACAGATTGGTTTTCGATAAAAAAAGGCACCACCCAAAGTTATGTAGAAGCTATAAAAACAGGCCATTTTGGCACCAAAGTGAACAATGAATGGAAACGCATGAACGCGATGGATGTTAGCGATGTATATTACGACAACTTCCTAATTAATGGCAAAAATCAAAGCGAGCAGCCACAATTTATGGCTGGGGATAAAGTGAGATTGCGTATTGCCAATGGCGGCGCATCCGATTATTTCTGGCTTAGTTATTCTGGAGGCAAAATTACGGTGGTTGCCTCAGATGGTAATGAGATAGAACCGGTAGAAGTAGATCGGCTGACCATCGCTGTATCTGAAACTTACGATGTAGTGCTGACTATCCCTGAAAACAAAAGTTATGAATTTCTGGTTACTCCTGAAGACCGCACCAAGTCGGCATCTATGTGGCTCGGAAGTGGCGAAAAGGTACCAGCCAAAAAATTACCCACGCTGAAATATTTTGCGGGAATGAAGATGATGAATGAAATGATGGACATGCAGGGCAACATGATCGAAATGGACGGCATGAAGATGCAAAATCAGGAAATGGATATGAATACGGTCATGTATCCGGAAGTCACCGGACCCGAAAATCCGAAAGCTGTCAAAATGGAAAGAAAGCAAATAAAAGATGTTACAGCGGATGGCGGCGAAAAGTCCAAAAAACCCGTCAGGGAAATGCAGATGAATGACCATCAGGACAGCATGGCCGAAATGGATATGGATACTACAAATCCAGACATGATTACTTTAAATTATGCCATGCTCCGGGCACCCGAGAAAACGAAATTGGCCGAAGGCCCATGGCGCGAATTGAAATTTGACCTTACTGGTAATATGAACCGCTATGTCTGGAGTATTGACAATAAAGTAGTTTCCGAAACCGATAAAATTATGATCAAGAAAGGTGAAAATTTGCGCATCGTATTGTATAATAATAGCATGATGCGCCATCCGATGCACCTGCACGGCCATGATTTTAGGGTGATAAATGGGCAGGGTGATTATTCCCCGATGAAAAATATCATCGATATTATGCCAATGGAAAGAGACACAATAGAGTTTGCTGCCAATGAGAGCGGAGGCGACTGGTTTTTTCACTGCCATATCTTATATCATATGATGAGCGGAATGGGAAGGGTTTTCAGCTATGACAATCCGTTGGTTGACAAAACCGATATTACCGATCCCGAATTAGCAAAACGCAGGTTGAATTCCGATGACAGGAAATTTCATCCAATGGGTCGCATTGGCATAGAAACCAATGGTAGCGAAGGCGAATTTATGCTGGCGCAAACACGTTGGAAAGCCAGCACCTTGTGGCACCTTGGCTACCGTGACATGCACGGTTACGAAAGCGAAACCATGGTCGGGCGATATATGGGGCGGATGCAGTGGTGGTATCCTTACGTGGGCTACGACTATCACTATAAAAAAGAAGGTGGTCCAAAAAATATCTTTGGAGGGGAAGAAAAAAACTGGTTTGGACAGAAAAGCAATAAAAATCACCGCAGCGCGGCAGTGGCGGGAGTTTCTTATACTTTGCCGATGTTATTTTTGGCCGATGCTAGAATAGACAGTGACGGAAAGTTTCGTTTTCAGTTCAGTCGGGAGGATATTCCTGTTTCGCCACGTTTAAGATTTGCAATGATGATTAATACAGATAAAGAATATATGGCAGGATTTCGATATATTGCCGGAAAATACGTTTCAATTTCTTCGCATTACGACAGCGATATGAGCTTTGGAATCGGATTAACTTTTACCTATTAAATCCTAAATTTGATTTGCTGGGAGTTGCAACAATTTAAAATAACCCGTTGGGTGCAATTATTTAAAGTAAAAAACATTGATTAGATATTGGCCAAGATACTGAAATTCAGTATATTGAAGTCGATAAACAACCAATATCTATGTCAAATATAGTAAAAAATTATTTTAGAGTTTTAGAAGTTATAAGTTCTTTGAATTGTGATTTAGAATGTAAATATCGAGCTGGCGGAAAGGACAAAATGTCTGATTTGGAAGTAATTGCGCTTAGTTTGACCGCTGAGTTCATGTCAATCGACACTGAAAATGCATTGTTTAATCAATTAAAAGACGGACAGATTTCCAATCTGATTGAGCCAAGCCAGTTTAACAAAAGGAGAAGAAAGTTATTTTTATTTTCCGAGCAAGTTAGAGCCAAATTAGCATCTTATTTTTTAGAGTTTGATCAAATTTTTTACACAATGGATAAAGCAATAGAATAACACCAAACCAAACCGCATAAACTACCCAAAGCGGAAAACCATATCCTTTTAAGGTTGGCGTTTCCGTAACCCAATCTTGCAGAATCATTATTCGCCATCCAAATCCCGAAAGTTGTGCAAAAAGTAGCGCAATAAGATGAATAAAATAGAGATGTATAATGTAATAGAAAAAGGGAACTCTGCCAAAAGTGCTAAAGAAATCAACTACTTTTCCTTTTAGTTTTTCAGCATTTGCTAAGAAAAGAAATGCCACACCCAATGTCATTAATAAATAATCTAAAGAAGGCGGATATTTGGATGGATTTAAAAACGAAATCAAATCTTTTGATAATGA
>JACMOK010000023.1 GCA_014378065.1 Flavobacterium sp. | reverse complement strand
TAGAAGCAATAGAATCCTGAGCTACGGTGGTCAACATTTTTAGCGCAATTGGTTTTACTGCTGGACCACAATACCCGCCAAAAACACTTTTACCAGCGACATACGGATTAGGAACTAAGGTGTCTAAATCAACACCTGTAACACTTTGAATGGTATTGATTAAACTTAAAGCATTTGTTCCACCTTCGACAGCAGCACGGGCAGTTGGTACCACCGAGTGCACATTGGGCGTTAATTTTGTAATTACCGGTATTGTTGCTTTTTCCATGACCCATTCTACTACCATTTTGGCAATTTCTGGATCTTGCCCTACAGCTGCACCCATACCTCTTTCAGTCATTCCGTGAGGACATCCAAAGTTTAACTCAAATCCCATTGCGCCAGCATCTTCGCATTTCATTATTAAATCATGCCATGATTTTCTGTCATTATCTGCCATTAATGAAACGATCATAGCTCGATCGGGAAACAATTTTACAACCTCTGTTATCTCTCGGAGGTTTATTTCTAAAGGCCTGTCACTTATTAATTCTATATTATTGAAACCCATCATTCGTTTGCCTCCATAATCAAGAGCGGAATAACGAGAAGATACATTTTTTACTTGAGAACCTAAAGTTTTCCAAACAACTCCGCCCCAACCGGCTTCAAAAGCACGAATTACATTTATTTTTTTATCTGTTGGTGGCGCACTAGCTAACCAAAAAGGATTTGGTGATTTTATTCCTAAAAAATCAGTTGATATATCGGCCATAATTTTTTCTTTTTAATTGTTGAAAGCTGGTTTTATTTCTGATTCTAGAATATAATTAGTACCAAAAAGGTGTTTTACAATTGCTGCTGCTCCGTCTTTTCCGGCTTGTACAGCATCAACAACTTCTTTTCCTCCGTTGACACAATCTCCTCCAGCAAAAACGCCTTCTATATTGGTACTAGTTTTGTTGGAAACTACTATTTTTCCGGTTGCATTTTTAAATTGATTGGCATTTACCAATTCTTCAAAAGGTGTTTGTCCTGCTGCTTTGATTACCATATCGACATCTAAAGTAAAAGTCTCACCCGAAACTATAGGGCTTCTTCTACTACTTTCATCGGGCTCTCCTAATTTCATAACATCACATACAAGTTGCGTTACTTTACCATTTTCGCCTTTGATTTCTTTTGGAGATGCTAACCAAATAATTTTGCAACCGTCTAATTTGGCAATATCCAGTTCATTTTCCGTACATGGCATTTCATCTTGGGTTCTTCGATAGACTAATGTTACATCTGCAGCTCCCAATCGTTTTGCTTGTGTTGCAGCATCAATAGCGGTCATTCCCATTCCGATTACCGCTACTTTATCGCCCACTGCAATTTTAGAAAAGTCATTATTTCTTAATTCGTATATAAATCGAATAGCATCTTCCACGCCTTCTAGATTTTCTCCTTTAATATTTAATTGCCGTGCCAATCCCACTCCAAAAGCTAAGAAAACCGCGTCATAGTCATTTTTTAGTTCGTCTAATGTCACATCTTTTCCAAATTCCTGATTGTATTTTATGTCAATTCCGCCAATAGCAGTAATATAATCGACTTCCTCTTGACAAAACTCGGGCGTTACTTTGTAAGCTGCAATTCCATAGGTCATTAATCCACCTGCTTTGCTTTCTTTTTCATAAATAGTAACATCAATACCTTCTCTACTCAAGGTATGGGCGCAGCTTAATCCTGCCGGTCCACCACCAACGATGGCTACTCTTTTATTTTTGGATGGTTTTCTTTTGAATAATTGCCATTTCTTTTCTAAGGCTATTCCTGTAGAATAACGTTGCAATTTGGCAATATGAATAGGTGTTTCATGCATTAAATTATATACGCAAGCGCCTTCGCATAATTTCTCCACCGGACATACTTTACTACAACTAGCACCCATTATATTCGACGATAAAATGGTATGTGCGGACCCATTTATATTTTCGGTGGCTATTTGTTTGATGAATTTTGGAACATTAATCGATGTTGGACACGACTTCATACAAGGCGGATCATAACAAAACAAACAACGGTTTGCTTCGACTAAAGCTGCATCTTTAGTTTCAAATGGTGGATGAATATCCGAGAAATTCTCTTGATATTCAACAATGCTTAATCTATTACTTTTAATACTCATATCAATATTTCTTTACAATTATTAAGGAGCAACTATTTCTCCATAAGTTTCAGGTCTTCGGTCACGATAAAATTGCCATTTACTTCTAATTTCATCTATTAAATCTAAATCAAACTCTGCTACTAACAATTCGTCTTTATCCTCTGACGCACAGGCAATGATTTCGCCCAAAGGATTTACAAAATACGATGTTCCGTAAAAACGTCCTAAATTCCAAGGTTTTTCAATTCCTACACGATTAATGCACCCCATAAAGTAGCCGTTTGCAACAGCATGAGCGGGCTGTTCTAATTTCCATAAATTTTGTGATTGTCCAACGGTTGTAGCAGAAGGATTGTACACAATTTCGGCACCGTTCAAGCCTAAACAACGAGCTCCATCTGGAAAATGACGGTCATAACAAATATAAACTCCTACTTTCGCGTACTTCGTTTGAAAAACGGGATATCCCAAATTCCCTGGCTTAAAGAAAAACTTCTCCCAAAAACCACCTGTTTGTGGAATATGATTCTTACGATATTTACCCAAATAGGTTCCATCGGCATCAATAACTGCTGCGGTGTTGTATAAAACGCCAGCTTTGTCTTTTTCATAAACGGGAACAATAATGACCATGTCGTATTTTTCGGCATAGACTTGCATCCTTTCGGTGGTTGGTCCGGGAACGCTTTCTGCCGAAGCATACCAAGCACTGTCTTGTCCAGGGCAAAAATAAGGCGTATTGAAAATTTCTTGAAAACATAATATTTGAACTCCATTCCTTCCCGCTTCTTCAATATAAGGAATGTGCTTTTGTACCATAGCTTCCATGATCTCAGCTATCGTTCCTTCTCCCTCGGTAATAGCCAAACTTAATTGTATCAACCCTGATTTTACTATTCTTGCCATAAATTTATATTTTACCGTTTACTTTATTTCGTTTAATAAAATGACCAAAGCCTTTTTCTACCTTACATTGGTTGTTGTCAATGGCAATGGTACCTCGTAATAAAACGGTTTTCACTTTTCCAGTCAATGCCCAACCTTCATACGCACTATAATCAACATTCATGTGATGCGTCGCTGCGGATAAAATATGTTTTTCATTAGGATCAATAATGATTATGTCCGCATCGCTTCCAATAGCAATAGTTCCTTTTTTGGGAAACATACCAAATATTTTAGCAGCATTAGTACTAGCGACTTCTACATATTTGTTTAACGAAATTTTGCCTTTATTTACCCCTTCACTAAAAAGTAATTCCATACGATTTTCGATTGCTGGATGACCATTTGGGATTTTAGAAAAATCATCTTTACCCATTAGTTTTTGTTCCCACATAAACGGGCAGTGATCTGTAGC
>JACMOK010000133.1 GCA_014378065.1 Flavobacterium sp. | reverse complement strand
CCATTATAGGCGCTCCTATCGTAGTATGGCTGCTCGTAAGGAAACGAAATCCGATGTTATGATGCAAAATAAAATCGTTTTAAAAACAATCAACCTAAGCGTTGGCTACACTCATAAAAAAGCGGTGTCTCCGATAGCTTCCGCTATTAGCCTGTGTTTAGAAAAAGGAAAATTGATTGCCTTGATTGGAGCCAATGGTATCGGAAAATCGACCTTGTTGCGCACGTTGACAGGTATTCAAAAACCACTTTCCGGCGATGTGATTTTGAAAGATAAAAACCTCAACGAATTTACACCCATAGCGCTCGCAAAAGAGATGAGTTTGGTTTTAACCGACAAACTGCCTCCAAGCAATCTGACCGTTTTTGAATTGGTCGCGCTGGGCAGACAACCTTACACCAACTGGATTGGAAAATTATCAGGCAACGATTTGCAAAAGATCAGTGAAGCCATAGCGTTAACACAGATCGAACATCTTGTAGCCAAAAAACACTATGAAATTAGCGACGGGCAATTACAGAAAGTTTTAATTGCAAGAGCTTTAGCGCAAGACACTCCTTTAATTATCTTGGATGAACCCACCACCCATTTGGATTTGCTGCACAAAGTTTCCCTTTTTAAACTGTTGAAGCAACTCACCAAAGAAATCGGCAAGTGCATTTTATTTTCAACCCACGATATCGATATGGCAATCCAATTAAGCGATCAAATAGTCATTATGACTCCCCAAAAAGTGATTCAGGATCAACCCTGTCAGCTCATTTCTAAAGGAATTTTTGACAATTTATTTAAAGACGAAAATATTTTTTTTGATGCGGTTAAAGGGAAATTTATTTTTAAAGATCTTTAAACTGTCATTCTGTTCTTTACCTTTGTTAACATGAAACACTTATTAATAATTGCATGCTTCTGCTCGCTTTCGTTGAGTTGGTCGCAATCCAAACTGGAGATGACTCCGCAAGGTTTTGCACCCGTAGAGGCGCAAACTCCCAATAAACCGCTAGAAAAATTGATGGCGCTTTCCAAATCGTGGGCAGCCTATTATAACAAAAATGGATATGATGTTTTTGACGTCACTGATAAGAGCCTAACCATTGGCGCAGTTAAAGAAAATGCTTATTTCTATAGGAATTTTGGGGTACAGTATGATTATAATATCAAGTATACGCTGAAAATTAACTTTACGCAAAATCAACAATATGTCTTGACTTTTACGGTTAACGAAATTTATGCAAACGAAGTATTAACCCAGACTAAAATATCAGATTTCTACACCCCTAACGGAAAATTAAAAGACGATTTTGAAGAAGTGAAACCTTCTTTGGAAAGCACTGTCAATAAAATAATAAAGTCCTATTCGAATTATTTGGTTAATTAATTTTTACCTTCCCTTTAATAAATTAATGCTGACGGTGGCATAATCTGCCTCTGGAAATTTTTTAAAAACAGTTGGATCCGGAAACAATCCCGCTTCCGCAGCGACGCGGTTAAACACTTCTATTTCTAAAATATACTGATCTGAAAAACCATGGGTGGCATCATATGCAGTCGCGGCAGTTTTTCCCAAGTTTGCTGCTGTTATGGTGGGGTGAATAGTATGCAATTCTATCAATAGCAAACCAAATTTGTTGACATAAGGCGACCATTTTTGCAGATGTCGGAGCAAATTGTCTTCGACCAAATTATTGCTGATGCGAACGCCTCGGTAAGCAAATGCTCCACTCGATTGGCTGATATCTTGCGTTTCTTTTTCAGGATTTTCCCAAATGCGGTTGTGGTCTAGAAAAGTACGCACATTGAGTAAATCTTTTAAGTCGATAGCGTAATTCTCCAATAAATCCTGTGCTAAAATATCTGGTCGACCAATATCGCCCCAAATTACTTTGGCCCAAATGTCGGCCTTGATTAGATTAGCTCTTGTAACTTTTAATGCCGCTTGATTGTAGTCGACGCCTACCAAAAATAAAGGATAATCGTCGAGCATTTTCCCACGTAAAGTTTGTCGGTCAATTACTTCAAAAATATGTTGTAAAAACGCACCGTTTCCGCAACCCATATCTAAAATTCCTTTCGGTTGTTCGGCGATTGGCAGATTAAACAACCGGATTAAAATTTCATCAACTACTTTAAAATAAGTATCGTGAGCGCCGCCGCTGCCCCAAACATTCATCTCGCGATCTACATGAATTTCAACAGTTCCGTCGAGCTGCACTCTCAACACAGATGGGTCGCCAAAAATTAATTCCTCAATTTTGGCAAACGTGGGCAGATAAGAAACGGTTACGCCATAAGCCGAGGCTCTTTTGGCAAAGAACAATCCAGATTCGGTGAATTGGTAATTTCCACTCCTTTCTCTAAACCACCCTAGGTAGGCGAAGAAATCCAATATTTTTACAAACAATTCAGGCGACTTGTGGAATTCCTCCGGACGAAAAGAACTCTCCATAAAATATTTATGAAACATCCCGTTCATGCCCAGCCGAACCAAAGTAGGACCAACCAAATAGCCTTCAATGTGTTTCAAAATCTGATGCTGTATTTCATTAGTCAACGGATCTTCAGAAAAAACAAGCCCGTAATTGGTTCTGTATTTTTCAAAAATGGCATTCAGTTTTTTAAATGGTTCCTCTTCAAAAAGTCGGGGATGAAATTGGGTAGAAAACTGCAACAGATCGACGACATCTTTATATAAATAAAAGTGAGCGAACGCAATGCTTGTCTTGGAATTTTGGGTTAGTGTAATTTCTTGCGTCGCGTTGTCTATATGATAATCCAGAAATCCTTGCGAACACAACAGACGCAGTCCTACATTGAGATATCCTTCGTTCGCGTTGAAACGAGAAGTCATTTCAGTCAGAGTTGTTTCATCATTTTGCAGTAAAAATTTTAAAACCCCTTTTTTTTCTAATGCAATCGCAACAGGAGCGGTTGCTAATCCATCCAGATGTCTGAATATAGTGCTTCTGAGTTCGCTTTTATCCGCCATAAATTAAGGTTGAAATTGAATCCTCTCAAATATAGAAAAATTTGGCAATCTATTTCCCAATTTGTCTTTTGGCTTCTCCAATCACAAAGGCGCAGGCATTGGCAAGATTGAAACTTCTCACCAGTGGAGCTATAGGAATTTTGAGGTGCTTGGGAAACAAGTCCATCATGGCATTACTCAAGCCCACACTTTCCTTTCCGAAAACCAACCAGTCACCATCTCGAAATTCGTTCTCCAAATACGATTTTTCGGCATGAGAACTGAAGAGAAAAACACGCGAGCGATCTGGAATTTGCGCCGCCCATTCTTCGACATTCTGATATTGTTTCCAATCCAGATGTACCCAATAATCCAAACCCGAGCGTTTAAGATTTTTATCTGAAATGACAAATCCGAAAGGATGAATCAAGTGCAAACGACTTTCGGTACCCACACACAAACGACCAATGTTTCCGGTGTTGTTCGGAATTTCGGGCTCTACTAAAACAATATTCAACATAAGGCAAAATTTAGGTTATCTGATTACTGTCTCTCTCAGCATCCATAAAAAAGTGAGCCACTTCAATGACAGCTCCGGCTTTGAGATTATTGAGGTGTATATTTCCAATGCGAACGCGAATTAATCGTAAAGTAGGGAATCCGACTGCTGCAGTCATCTTTCGAACTTGACGGAATTTTCCCTCGGTAACTGCGATGGAGGCCCAAGAGGTGGGACCATGTCGCTCGTCTCTAATTTTTTTCCCTCTCGTCCCAAACGGTGGTATTGTCTCCAAAATGAAAGCTTTACAAGGATGAGTGATGTATTTTTTGCCATCGAAACCGATTTCAACTCCGACTTCAATTTTGCTAATTGCCGTGGGGTCAATCAATCCGTCCAATTGCACAAAATATTCTTTTTCCACTTTTCTACTTCTGACCTTTTCGCTAACTTTTCCATCGGTAGTCAACAGTAACAACCCTTCTGAATCTTCATCCAACCGACCGATGGCCATAGTTCCTGAAGGAAAATCATGCAGCTCACCCAACAGTTTTTTCTTTCTCTTTAGTTCATACACAAACTGACTCAGATAGCCATAGGGCTTGTGAACGATAAAATGATGGTGTTGCATGGCTACAAATTTACAGACGCAAAGATAGTTTTGTTTTGCAAATTTAAGATGCGATTACTCCAAATGCAATGTTAAATGAAAACGCATTGCGAATATAAATACGTAATCTTATTGTAGCTTTAATGCTTAACTAAAAAAATACGATTATGGAAACGAATGATTTAGGCTCAAAAAAAATAGACAATGCCCAAGCTTTAAATGAGGGATTTAGCGGGGAAAACGTTTCAGATTATTACGACCCTTCACAATCTAAAATGAAGTCGGAAAAGGAAACAGACCAAAACGGCAATAGTAAAATCGTGGAACGCGCCAGAAATATAGATGGAAATCTTAAAAATGAAGGTATAGAAGGCGAAAGAAATTGGAATGAAAACGAAAGTTTAAGCCGGGGCGTAAGCAACGACGAAGAACTAAAAAAAACGATTGAAAACAAAGACCACAATTCCGATATTGCGACCAACCGTTACCCCAATTCCCATCCTGATAATCATGAAGACCGCGGCAACATCAAACTTGACGAATAAAAAAAGGCCTGAAAATTAATCTTCAGGCGTTTTTTTTTAATTTCTGCTTCTCACGTAATCGGTCAGGTCATCGACGTTAGAACTAAAACCAAAAATATTGTTGAGTTTAAAATAATTTTTTGGTTCTACACAAAAATCATAGGCAAACTTGGCGAAATCCAATTTTGTTTCCTCAAATCCGAACGATTGACAAATTTGTGTAATCTGGTTGGTATTTAAACAATTGGCAGAAGCAATCTGTTTTGCAGTTTTTAAGCGGGTGTCGTCAAAACCTTGGTTTTTAACGGTGCTCAAGGCACTTGAAAAATCGTTAGAACCCATGGCATAACGAGAAACGCAACCTCGTGGCGCTTCCTCTATGTGTTGACTATGATTGTCTGTTGTGGTGTGCGTCGTTGTGGTTTGAGTGACAGAGGTGCCATAAGGATCATTTATATTAACATTCATGCTGATGCCGCCCACATTAACATTGGCATTAACGCCCGTCCCAACGGTAGTTGTGGTACTGGTTTGCGTGTAGCCCACATTCCGCTCCGGTTGTCCGTAGTGAACAACGTATACGTTGCTGGGTGCAATAAACCCTTGTTCTACCGGAATCATTGAAAAGAAAGTCAGTTTCTTTTTTGATCTGTTATTCTTGTCACTTTTTAACTTGTAAGTAACATCTTTGTAAACTCCATCACCGTCGGTTACAGGCAAATAATTTTTTGAAATTTCTAGGATCGTATTGTCCGAAAAAATAATTTTAGCGCTGTAATAAGGCTGGTTTAAATCTTCGACCCGAATATTGGTCTGCGCCACGTCATTTTGTTGTTCTCCGTTTAAAACGAGGAAAAACTTATCTCCGCTTTCGGAAAAAACAGTGAGGTGGCCAACCGGAGCATACTGGGCAAAGCTTGTCATTGTCATAAATAGGAAGAACAAATTCAGTGTAATTTTTCTTTTCATAGTTTGTAGTTTAAAAATCCAATTGATTAAATAGGTATAAAATATTTTCCGCAGTTACCAAATATGGTGCCATTTGCCTTGGACGTACTGAGGCAATTTAAATTCGGGATTATAAATATGTCCGATAATATTCCGCCACAGTTCCCTTCATAGATCATAACAATTTCTACCTTACGTTTACAAAAGGTTCGTGCGTGGTCGCAGCGGACTCAGAAAAAAATGATGTTGCGACTCGATGTCTTTCGCACCGCAATAAGTCAGCACATACTCTTGCTTATGTTCTCTTGTTAGCTCTTCACAATGGTATCCCACATATATCAGCAATTGTAAAAACTGCGCAATAAGGATGATCAACATAAACACTGTTTGCAACATCTGGATGACACCTTTTTACGAATGCATCAGCGACTTTCTAAATTATTGTTCCTGAGACCAATATTTTATAGGTCATCGCGTAATCAATAATTCGGGTCAAATATATATAAAAATGTCATCCGTTAAAATCATCTTTCCATCTTAAATAGAAATTACATAAAACATTTTACAAATTGTATAATTTTTTATTTTGACCGCGGTGTTAATTTAGTGAAAAATATTTAAGTACGATTAAAATTAAAATCATGAAATTTATTTCCCTAATTATTTCCGTTATCGTGTTTGTGTTTTCAGGCTTTTATTTTAGTACAAATCTGAAATATTCAAATGATTTAAACTACATTGTTTATATGCTGACTTGGTTGATATTGCTTTTCATTTCTGTGATTGGTATTGTTTACAGCATTCCAGCATTAAACCGAAGAAAACGCCGTTTCAGAAATTTGATTTACAACAGCTACTCTGAAAGAAGAATCAAACATAAAGAATTTGATGAAAAATTTCACATATTCAACTAACTCTCTATATATAATTGGTTCACCCCTGAAAAGACGACTTGCAAATGTAAGTCGTTTTTTTATGCTAGTAATCCTAAAGAAGTTAATGTCTTAAAATTATTTTTGGCAATAAATACATATATTTACTTTATAGAAAATGAAGTAATATGAACGCCACAATTAGTATTTTAACCACTTTTGTTATTGCATTATCAATAGGTATTTTTATTGGAAAACTTATTTTTTCTGCTCGGTTTCAGTCTGAAAAGATCAGTCTTGAGGAAAAATTAATCAGTATCAATTCGCAGCAAACCATCCTAAAAGAACAACTTTTTATTGAGAAACTGGGTTTCGAAAAACAACTACAGCTTGCACATGTTGAGAAAGAATCAATCAGAACCGAAAAAGACAGCCTTGCCATTCAGCTTTCGAAAAAAGAAGTTGATTTTGAAAATTTATGGAGCAGAAATTTAGAACAAAGACAGGAAGTAGAAAAACTCCAAGAAAAATTCACGAAAGAATTTGAAAATTTAGCCAATAAAATTCTAGAAGAAAAAACAACAAAATTTACCGAACAGAACAAAGAGAATATGAAAAATATCTTGGCTCCATTACAGGATAAAATTCAATTATTTGAGAAGAAAGTTGACGATACCCACAAAGAAAGCATAGATTATCATGCCGCCCTGCGCCAGCAAATTCTGGGTTTGCGAGAAATGAACGAGCAGATGAGCAAAGAAACCATGAACCTGACCAAAGCACTTAAGGGCGATAGCAAAATGCAAGGCAATTGGGGTGAGCTTGTTTTAGAACGCGTGCTGGAAAAATCAGGCTTGGAAAAAGACCGCGAATATTTTGTGCAGCAGTCGCACACCAATCTTGACGGCCAACGCATATTTCCTGATGTAGTGATTAATTTGCCCGATGGAAAAAAAATGGTGGTTGATTCAAAAGTTTCCTTGACGGCTTATGAAAAATATATTAATGAGGAAGACGATAATTTAAAAATCAACTATTTAAAGGAACATGTTAGCTCAATTCGTCGTCATGTCGAGCAATTGGGAGAAAAGAATTACCACGATTTATACGAAATAGAAAGTCCCGATTTCGTGTTGCTTTTTATTCCGATCGAGCCCGCCTTTGCAATTGCTTTGAATGAAGACACGGCGCTGTACAATAAGGCCTTTGAACGGAACATTGTCATCGTAACACCATCGACGTTGCTTGCCACTTTACGCACTATAGACAGCATGTGGGCCAATCAAAAGCAACAAGAAAATGCCTACGAAATTGCACGCCAGGCCGGGGCTTTATATGATAAATTTGAAGGCTTTGTTACCGACTTGGTTAAAGTCGGTAACAAAATTAAGGATTCCAAAACCGAATACGACAATGCTATGAATAAACTTGTTGAAGGCAAAGGCAATCTGATAACCAGTGTAGAAAAATTGAAAAAAATGGGTGCTAAAGCCAAAAAATCCCTGCCTGAAAACGTTTTGCACAGGGCAGAAAAAGCAGAAAATGAACTTTTAAATGAATTGTAAATGAGAAAAATAATTAGTTACATCTTAGTATTTATTGTCATCGGAGTTGCTGCTTATTTGATGTTTGTGTATTATGCAACTTATAGTGAGGGCGTGCGCGCCGGGGAACTCATCAAAGTGAGCAATAAAGGTGTTGTTTTTAAAACTTGGGAAGGTGAAATGAGCCAGGGAATTTCTGGAGCACAAATTTTTTCTTTCTCGGTACTCGACAGCGATAAAAAGGTGATTGCGGATTTAAAAACTTTTCAAGGACAATACGTTAAAGTTACTTATGTGGAAAGATACCGAAGCTTTCCTTGGTGGGGAGACAGCCATTATTTTGTTACAAATGTCGAAAAAGAAAATTCCCCTTTTAATTTGAGATAATCATGACTGGGAATTTAGAAAGGTAGCAGCCTGCAAAATCACGTTGTCAGATTAGTGGAAAATCCATGGCGGTTTTATTTTTTCGCTATCAGATAAGATAGCAGTTGCTAGCGCTTCAAAAATTTACAGATTATTATTGTGTTAAAGCTTCGTTTGACACACTGGATCTTTAAAATCCGATTAAAGCAGGAGAATTGTTGAAGTTCAAAGCATTAGATAATTTTGTCGGAACTGGTTTCAAGATGTAAAAAAATAAAAATCAGGAATAATAATTTTGATAACTTTCTCAAAAATTAATTCTGAAAAATCAACCAATATCCGTTTTTTTACTCCAAAAAAGCCATCAAATTTTGACGTAACGAAATGATTTATTAATACTTATGATATTGTGATGTCAGTTGTAATTTTTTTGTTATTTTTGGTTTGCTATTAAAAAAATACATGAAAAAAAATTACTTCATTCTAGGTGCCCTCTTCATTTTGTCAGTAATGCTGCATTCTTGCTCTAATGATGAAGATTCAGACTATATAACCATCAATGCCGAGACAGGAAAAGATGGTGGAGTTACCACTGCTCCAGTCAAGTTTGATATGGCGCAGGTACCATTGCCAAAATTATCGGATTACCATTTTTTTATCGGATTACTTAGAAATCAAAAACCCGGTTATCTGGTCTTGCCTTATGAACCCGCAAGTTCCCTGTTTTCAGATTATGCACACAAGAAAAGATTTGTTTGGATGCCTAAAGGAACTCATGCATCTTATAATGGTGATGATAATGTTTTGAATTTTCCTGTAGGAGCGGTGCTCATCAAAACTTTTTATTACGATAACGTACAACCGTCGAACACCACGAAAATAATCGAAACAAGATTGCTAATTCGAAAAAATGATGGGTGGAAATTATACGATTACGTATGGAATGAAAGTCAAACTGAGGCATATTTGGATACTGAAGGAAATGGCATTTTTATTCCTGTTACTTGGACAGAAAACAATATTACCAAATCTACCACTTATAAAATTCCATCGCAAACAGAATGCACTACCTGCCACAAAATTAACCCAAATCAAACTGGCGAAATAAGCATTCCAATTGGTCCAAAACCTCAAAATCTCAATACTGTATACAATTATGGTAATGTGTATAAAAACCAATTGCAGCGCTGGAAGTCAGTAGGTTACATTGACAGCAGTTTACCCGCTACCAGTTCCATTTACTCCACCGTAGATTGGAAAGACACCAATAAATCGTTAGCGTTGAGAGCCCGTTCTTACATTGATATCAATTGTGCTCACTGTCATCGCGACGGCGGACATTGTGATTATGTGGCCCAGCGGTTCAACTTTAGCAATACCGATATGAATTTGTTTGGCGTTTGCCTGGTTCCCTTATTTACCATTGAGGACAATCCATATATAATTAATGCCGGAAATTCAGAACACTCAGAGCTAATCTACAGATTAAATTCGACAGAAGGAGCCGTTATGATGCCAATTATCGGAAGAACTTTAATACACGAAGAGGGCGTACAGTTAATTAGAGACTGGATCAATTCTTTGCCTAATCCGTGCCAATAAAAAATAATTAATCAACAACTAAATTAACCATTATGAAAAATTACTATTTTATGTTTATTTTTTTGGGTAGCAGCTCTTTTCTGAGTGCCCAAGGAATTACTTTTACTTCTCAAACTTTTGGCGGAAATTCGTCTATCTGCTGCGTAGCGGATATGAATAATGACTTTCTAGATGATATTGTGACGGTGCAGTCAAATCAAATGACCATATACAAACAAAAAACCATTGGCGGATTTGACACCAGCATCATACCTTTTGCAACAGCAGTCAATATCCCAGATTGGAGCATAGCCTCTGGCGATTATGACCGAAACGGCTTTAATGACTTGGCTTTAGGCAACGGAAGTCGGGTTACTGTTTTAAAAGCAGACGACACCGGCAGCAACTATTCTATAATTGCCTACCCTCAAAATATTTTTACCCAAAGAACGAATTTTATCGATATTAATAACGACGGGAATTTAGATCTCTGGGCCTGTCACGACGTAAATCAAAGTCACCCTTACAGAAATGACGGCGCTGGAAATTTAGTGTTCGATTACAGTCTTTTCCCAACCAGCAGCGAGGGTGGTAATTATGCAACGATATGGATAGACTATGACAATGATGGCGATATGGACATGTATGAAGCCAAATGCCGAGGTGGTGCTGATGTAAACGATCCGAAAAGAATCAATCTTTTGTACAGAAATAATGGCGACGGAACTTTTACGGATGTAGCGCCCTTAGCTGGTGTAGATGATCACGCGCAATCGTGGTCGACAGCCGTAGAAGATTTTGACAATGATGGCGATTTAGATTTCTTACTTTCTAATATCTCTGATCAAAATAGAATGTATCGCAATAATGGAGATGGAACTTTTACGGATATCTATGCAACTACTGGCATTGCAGCCCAAGTAGGTTCATGGGAAATTCAAGCCGCTGATTTTAATAATGATGGATTTGTAGATTTTCTTTGGCAAAATGGAAAAGAGTTGTACATGAATAATGGCAACATGACTTTTACGGGATATGATTTGCCATTTAGCGAAGGTGCAATAGGCGACTTGAACAATGACGGTTTTCTGGATGTTCAAACTGGAAATAAAGTTTATTACAACAGCGGAAATCCAAACAAATGGTTAAAAGTACAACTTCAAGGCATTGAAAGTAATAGAAATGGAATTGGCGCGAGAGTAGAAATTTACGGAACTTGGGGCAAACAAATTCGTGAAGTTAGAAGCGGACAAGGATTTAGCCATATGAGTTCCTTGAATACACATTTCGGTATTGGTACCGCAAATGCGATTGAGAAAGTTGTAGTTAGATGGCCATCAGGTACAGTAGATACTATAATGAATCCGTCAAGCAATCAGGCGTTAACAATAGTAGAAGGTAGTTTCCCGTTAGCTGTAAATCAAGTAGCAAATGGCGTTTGTAGTGTTTATCCAAACCCGGCTGATGAAGTACTAAACGTAGTTTTTAATGACAAATCGGCAGTAGTTAAAACGGCGCAAGTGTTCGACCTAAGTGGTAAACAAATTATAAATACTGAGCTAACCAACCAATCACTCGAGGTAAAAGCATTAGCAACGGGTTCTTACGTTTTAGTGCTTAAAGATGCTGAAGGCAAACAATACACTCAAAAATTTGTAAAAAAATAAAACATTTTTACATAAAAAAAACCTGTCTTTCTCAAGACAGGTTTTTTTATGCACAATAACTAACTAAAAAACTCTAGAAAGGTTGAAGCCAAAGAAAACATCTCCTTTTGTCCAGTCTCCGGTGGTATGACCTAAATATCCTGCTTCGTGAATCCCTTGAGAACTGGTGAAATGCATTTGAAAAACGTGTCCTCCAGTTTCGATATCAACGCCCACAGATAGCGGATTTTTATAAATAGAGTTGGCGGCTCTATTTAAATGTGCAGCATAATCCATATTAATTGACAACCTTTTGGTTAATTTGAACCTGCCTCCCAGCCCAATCGCATATTGTGAATTGTCTTGAAAATCATTTTCAACAAAATTTTCATGAAAATAAGTCGGAGCCAATTCTAGTGACAATTTCTGAGAAATCTTTCTAGAAATCAAAATTTGAGAGACATAAGTCATGCGATCTTCAAATTTCAACTTCGGCAGATTACTTTCTTTCAAAGTATTGTTAAATGCCAAACTATTAAATGCTACAATGGTAACCGGAAATCCGTTTTCGATTTGCGATTGTAACCTATATTTCGCAGAAAAATCATAAGCCTGCTCGCTTCTGGCTGCTCCTAGCGTCAACCAATTCGTTAATCCGTACAAAAATTTTATCTGGGTAACAGCGTTGTCTAAACCGTAAAAACCTTCGAAGCCATCTTTAACTGAACTAAATCTGTGCGCCACTATAAAATACAAGTCGCCTTTGCCAGCCACTTTGGTCGATTCAATATTGATAATCTTAATCGCCTTAAAGGCCGATTCTACTTTTTGATTTTTTGGAACACTGTCTAAGCCAGCCAACAGATCATCTTGCGAGAAGCTTAAAAAAGGAAGAAGTAAAAAAAGAGCAACTATTTTTTTCATAAAATTTAATTAAAATGCGGGGTTGATTTGTTTGTTTATTTGTACATACGACTAAGAACTAAAGTCGGTTTACAAATGTAATTATAAAAGCCACTTTCGTAAAAAAATTATTCTGATAATGAGACCTGATCCATTTTAAATTCTTCCAGCAAGTCATCGTACCCTACAAAACGACCCTTAATTAAAGTCTGTTTTTCTACAGCAAGATGATCTAAAACAGAATCCCTAAAAACTGCAGATAATTTCTCATCTATTGTAACGGTATGACTTGGCAAATCTATGTCAGTAATTTTACCGTATACTTCAATAGTCTTGTCGGCGTATTTTTTATTGGCCAGCGTATCGTTCTCTGCAAATTGTTGTTGTAACTCCTTTACGGATAGCTTGTAATCTGCAGATTCAGAAGAAATATCGCGGTGATTTTTGAACAGGTATAAATACAAGCCAACGCCAACAACAATTAAAAATGCCAACACAATCATTACTTTTTTTCTCATCTTTATAGAATTTAGATTACAAATTTAATTATTATTTTTTGTTTGCATTTATATGACTTTAATTATTTAATTTTGAATAAAACTATGAAAATGAATTTGAAAAAAGGTGTAATTTCAATATCAGTTGCTTTTTTAACCATTAGCTGCGTTAATGATAGTACATCAGATTTAACTGAGCCAATAGCGATAGGAAATGTCACTTATACAAGCCGCGTCAAAGCAATTATTGATAATAATTGTATTACATGTCACGCCAATGTTCCAGTAAATGGTGCGCCAATGCCATTAACCACTTACGATAACGTAAAAACTGCTATTGAAAATCGAGGTCTTTTGGACAGAATATCGCGCCAAAATGGTCAACCAGGTTTGATGCCCAATGGAGGGCCACGAATGCCACAAACAAATATTGATCTGATCGTCAGATGGAACACCGAAGGCTTACAACAATAAAAACATGATGAAACAAGGATTCTTATTAAGCTTACTGTTTGTTGCGCTGGCAACATTCGCACAGGATAAAATGATCACCAAAACAGGCAAAATTACGTTTGAAGCTTCTGTTCCCGCTTTTGAAGAAGTGAAAGCAAAAAATGATGGCGTCACCTGTGTGCTAAATTCCAAGACAGGAGAAATTGCTACACTCGCATTGATGAAAGGATTTCGTTTTAAACTCGCTTTGATGGAAGAACACTTTAATGAAAATTACGTCGAAAGCGACTCCTATCCAAAAGCCATTTTTAAAGGAAAAATCGATAATTTTGATGTATCAGTTTTAACAGCGACCGCTAAAGAATATACAATAAAAGGTAAATTGGAAATGCACGGAAAATCAAAAGAAATTAGCATGACCGCAAAAATCAAAAAAGTAGAAAGTGGTATAGAAATAATTTCCGATTTTTATGTAAATGCCGACGATTACGCTATCGCCATTCCTTCAATGGTTAAAAGCAAAGTTTCCAATAAAGTAAATGTTAAAACGGAATATACTGTAAAATAAAAAAAAACTTCTTTTTTTGGAGCTATTTATTCTAAACTGGCTTTATAAAACGAATTTAAGCGGTCAAGGTGCAATATTGTTTTGGTATTGGCTTCGTTTTCAGAATACATCAGCTCAAATTTGGCGCCGTAAACCAACTCAGCAAAAGTATACGAGGTACTCGCGGCAACAGTAGTGCTGAACATATCATCAAAAGCCTTGATAAAAACGAGTACTTCGCCATCAATATTTCTAAAATCTTCCTCTGTAAGTTTATAAAGCGGACTGTTTACATTAATAGGATGAACCAATGTCCAACTCAGGTTTAACGAGTTGATTTGCTGCATTTCCAATTCTAAAGTATAAAATTTATTGGCTTTTGTACCATTCTCTTCAATAGTCATTCCCAACGTTATTTTTGCTTCCGCATCGGTTAGTCGGGTATTCTTGTAAGGCGCCAATCGCAACATCAAGGCAGTTTTGTTTTTGTATGGGGAAATTAAAGCGTGATGTGAAAATTTTAAAAAAGCGGTAGGTTTGCTGAACCTTCCAAAGAATAAACCCGTCGCAATGGCAAAACTCAACAATCCAGTTAGAGCTTCAGCTGCAGATAAAGCGCTTGTAAGAAAACCATTTGGGCTGATATGACCGTAACCCACTGTTGTAAAAGTCTGCGCACTAAAGAAATAAGCCTTTCCGAATTTTACCCATTCAGAACCCATTGGATCAATTCCAGCAAGGTATTGTATTCCTATAAAATAATAAATACCCGCAAAAAAAAAGTTGACTCCGATATAAAAAGCAATTAAAATTCCTAAAAATTTCCATCGGGGCATGGCAATCATCGTATGGTACCAACTGATGCGGTTCAAAAAGTGTATACCTCTTTTTTCAATGTTAGCCGAACCGTCCTTGTTTATAAACCGCCCTCCATAATTATTGGCATTGGTTCCAAATCCAGAATTAATTTCAACTTTTGCCTTTGCATTAATATTGTTTGGGAACGCCATCTGAGTGAATTTAATTCTTGATGATTTTTTTGTAAACCGATTCGTTATCATCAGTAACAACTAAAAAATAAACACCTCTTGGAAACCGACTAAAATCAAGTGTTACAGTCGCTGAATTTTCTACGCTATCAAACATTAAAGTACCCAATACGTCGTACAGTTTAATTTTTGTAATTTGACTATCTCCATGAATAGATAAGATATCGCCGACCGGATTGGGATAGACAGTCCACTTTGCACCCGAACGGAATAAAGCTTTGGATAAGAATTCATCACTTGCCGCCGTCCAACTCGAAGCCAAGCTATTGTCTAATGCCGTATCGATCAATTTTAAATAATTCCCATTTCCATCCGCATCAGGCCAAGGTGAGCTATCGTGGTATTCTACAGTGTCGATGATATTTCCAAATGCATCCGCCAATACTAATTTTTGAGAACTGTTTGACAAGTTTCTAGTAAACTGATCGAAAGCTGTAACCCCATATTTTAGCTGAAACGCTTGCGAATTGCTGGCCAGATAAAGCGTCTGACTGGCCGTAATGGTAGAGTTTGCCGGAAATTTATAGGTAATTCCCAATTCTTTAAAATAAATTCCGGTTAAATTTATGGTCGTTGCTCCTGTATTTTTGATCTCTATAAATTCCAGATCATTGCTTACCGGGAAATTATTCGAAGTTGCCGGATTAAAATTTATTTTATCAATTACCAACGCGGGCGTCGTGACAGCATTACAAGCAGAAAAGGAACCGATATGGCTGCTAATCCAATTGGTTCTAAAATATAAAAATACTTTAAGATTAAAAATTTCTGCTGCATGATTTGGAATTGTTCCCCACTTCGCATTTTCTCTAACAGTCGCTTCACTTATATAATTTACAGCATTGTCAATCAATATCACTAAGTTACTGTGTTTGAGTGGCTGGTCTGATAAAATCAACTGGTTCCATCTTTTAGACCAATAGCATTTAAAATTGGGTTCATTAAATAAATCCCTCCAAAATGTGGGTCCTTCATTATCTCCGTTTGAAAACTGCCAGACATTGGTTTTACTTCGGTCTAAACCGTAGACAAATAAATCATTCCCGTAGGTTAAATTAAAATCCCAGATAGGTCCTGCTCGCAATTTGCCATTGCGGTCCTGATGAAAATACGTGCTGAGTTGATAGCCATCGACATTTGAAGACAGTTCATTGAGTATCATAAAATCTATAAAACTCGGAACATCAATAATTGAGGGATAGCCGGTAGTCAAACTTGTATTATTGGTTTGCGCGCTAGTGGCTAAATCGGTGAATTTTCCGTGTATGTAATCATCCTGCCCCACGGTTACATCTGCGGGTTTGGGTAAATCATGAATAAAATCACTTTGACCTACATAAGAAGGCATGGTCCAGGCCACGGGATCACCGCCGGTGGTTTTATCGGTTTTGGTGATGTAACCTCCCGATATGTTGGGCAAAGAAACATCTTGAGTGGTAATTTTAAGAATATTGACCCGATCTTTATCGGCTTTAATTTTTTCCTGTAAAAGATACAAGCCTACGTATTCTCCATTGAGCACAACTTCACAAAATTCGGTTCGCGTAGCATATTCGCCCAGCTGTCTTGCGAGATTATACGAAAGATAATCGCGAATTAAAGACGGATCAAAAGCCAATGCATTTAAAATCCAGTCGTTTTCACTGGGCATCCCGAGCAAACTTACATTGTTATTGCTGAGATTGTCGGCCTGAAGTGTTGTAAATCCGTACGCTTTTTTAGGCAAATCCTGAGAGGACGAACCGCGAATCTCGATTGAAATTCTACCATCGTAATCTAAAAATGCTGACGTATTCTGATCGGTTAGGTAATTTCTAGTACCGTCAGTTCTTTTAATGATTTTCATCGACGCCAAAATTCTAGGATCGTCCAAAATAGGGAACGGCAAATTGGTATTGGGATCTATACCTGTAGTTATAAGTACAATAGGTAAATTGGTATCTGTAAAATTCTGAGAATAAATGGATAAAGTGGTGGTTAATAAAAACAGCAACAGGAACGAGGTTCGTATTGAAATTCTATTTAATACTGCCTTTACCATAAGTAGATTTTTATCAAATATAAGAATAAGTTAAGTATAAATGGCGCGAATCTTCTTGAAGCAAACTACCAAGATCGTTTCTATGGGATTCCTTGGGACGTTTCTGTAACTGAATATTCTGTAGGGAAAAACGAATTTAATCAGGCATGAGTTTTAGCAGCTATTAGCAAAAGCCATTCTTTTTTTAAAGTTAGTGTAAGATAAAATAGTGACGCTGTTATTGGCCGTTAAGTTTCACTTATTTACTGAATGGAGTGCCAAAAGCAGCGGAATTCCTTCCGTTTAAAAAATTAATTTCTGATGACTTTAATAGTATTCTGCTCGTTAGTTGTTTTTAGTGTTATGTAATAAACACCCGAACTGAAACTACTCAAGTCAATCGATTCCTGATTCTCACCAAGATTGCTTGTTTTGTTTTTTTGATAAACAATTTGCCCTAAATTATTGGAAAGGGTGAAAGTGATATTTGACTTTTCAGCTAAAACATAGCTAACAACAGTTGCATTGGTTGTTGGATTAGGGTAGGCTTGAAACGACTTAAAGATTTTTAAGTCATTTGTACTTAAAGAGCAGGGATTTCCTAATAGAGTCGGAACATTTTTGTTTATTAAAGTACCATCGCCTAACTGCCCGTAAGGGTTCCAACCCCAAGTGTACAAAGTATTATCAGATGACAGAGCTAAAACATGCCCTCCATTCGTGACAATTTTTTTCCACATTGTTGATGAACCAATAGCAACAGGAACATTTTTATTTTCTAAAGTTCCGTCTCCCAGTTGTCCGACAAAATTTCCACCCCAGCCAAACAGCTCGCCATTTGTTTTTATGCCAAACGTTGTTCCGCCACCTGTTTTTATATAGATCCAATCCGTTTCATTGCCTATCTGAGTAGGTATCAAAATGCCTGAAGCAATGCTTCCTATTCCTACCGATCCGAATTGATTGCTTCCCATGCCCCATAAACTTCCATCGGTTTTTAATAGCATACTTGTGGTGCTTGCGTTACCATTAAAGCCTGCTGAAATTTTAAACCAATCGTTTGTGCCGTTGCCAATTTGGGTAGGTATTGTTATAGGTGTTGTTAAAACTCCAGTTCCCAAGGCACCGTTGTCATTTTGACCCCAACCCCATAAAGTATTGTCCTCTTTTAGTGCGAGTCTATTACAACATGACGTTACTATCTCAGACCAGTTCAAATCTGTTCCAATCTGAAATGGAGTATAATGATCGATCGTATCACCATTTCCAAGGTATTCTCCTTGACCCCAACCCCACAAAGTTCTATTGCTTTTTATGGCAAAAGTTTGGTAAACTGATGTGACTGTCTTAATCCAGTCTGTATCGGTTCCGATACGAGTAGGTATAGTATTAAAAACAAGCGGTCCATGGTTGCCGTCGCCAATTTGTCCATGGCTATTATCGCCCCAAGCCCATAAAGAACCGTCGGTTTTAATAGCTACTGTTGTTATACTGGCGGCATCTATGCTGGCCCAATCGGTATCAGTACCAATTTGAGTTGGTACATTTTTATTTACCGTGGTGCCATCGCCAAGTTGTCCGTAATGGTTTCTACCCCAAGCCCATAGTGTACCATCGCTTTTTATGGCTATAGAATGGTATGCCCCGGCGGCAATCTCTTTCCAGCATTGTGCAGAAGCATTCTGGAATAGAATTAATAAAACAATTAGAACAAAGGGTTTATTGGTTTTCATATTGGCGGTTTTGAGTAGTTGTAACAAATTTTTTTACTAAACTCGGGCGGTTTAGATAAACTTTTGAGGAATCGTTTTATTTAAGGGTCATCGAGCAGCGGCTTTCTTTTTTTTGTTGGTTAGGTCATGCTTTATTATTTTTGTAAAAGTTAATAATATCAGAGTCCATCTCTCTATATAGAAAAACAAGTCGCGTATTTACAAACCATAGTCGGTGTAGAATAATTGTATTGCTTACAAAAAAAGTGGCGGTATCTTTAAGGCTCCAAACCTTGTTAAAGGTAAGTTAATATTTAACTTAAAAAAAGATTTAAAGCCTCAATAATCGTTAACAAATTGGTTTTGATGTTAGTATTTTTTCATTTTGTAAACAATAATTCTAAAACTGGGCTTGGATTTCAATTTTATTGTTGTGCTTTGTTGCTACTTACTCAAATACATTTTTCTTCTGCTGTACAATTCATAAAACTGGTCGTCTTTTAAATCGTCGATAAACAAAATACTTTCGCCGGTTGACTTCATCTCGGGTCCGAGTGCTTTGTTGACATTGGGGAATTTACTAAATGAAAAAACGGGCTGCTTGATTGCAAAGCCCTTCAGTTGGGGATTGAAAGTAAAGTCGGTCACTTTATTTACACCCAACATCACTTTGGTCGCATAATTAACGTATGGTTCTCCATACGCTTTTGCGATAAAAGGAACCGTTCGGGAAGCCCTTGGATTGGCTTCAATAATATATACCGTATCGTCTTTAATTGCAAACTGAATGTTGATTAAACCTACGGTACGGAGTGCCAAAGCAATTCTATTGGTATGGTCTTTAATTTGTTGCATCACAAACTCGCCCAAATTAAAGGGTGGTAAAGTCGCATTGCTGTCGCCGGAATGAATCCCACAGGGTTCAATGTGCTCCATTATTCCGATGATATATACATTTTCACCATCGCAAATCGCATCCGCTTCGGCTTCGATGGCGCCATCCAGATAATGATCCAGCAGCAATTTGTTGCCCGGAATATTTTTTAGCAAATCGATCACATGCTCTTCTAACTCTTGTTTGTTGATTACAATTTTCATCCCTTGCCCACCTAAAACATAAGACGGGCGAACGAGCAAAGGAAAATCAAGCACATCTGCCAAAGCCGATGCTTCATCTGCTGTTTCTGCTATTCCGAATTGAGGAAAAGGAATTTTGAGTTCGGTTAAAAGTTCTGAAAAACGACCGCGATCTTCGGCCAAATCCAAAGCATCGAAACTGGTTCCCAATATTTTAATTCCGTAACGGTCTAATTTTTCAGCCAATTTCAAAGCAGTTTGGCCTCCCAGTTGCACGATCACACCTTCGGGTTTTTCATGGCGGATGATGTCGTAGATGTGTTCCCAAAAAACAGGCTCAAAATAGAGCTTATCCGCCGTATCAAAATCGGTTGAAACGGTTTCGGGATTGCAATTGATCATGATGGTTTCATAACCACATTCTTTGGCTGCCAAAACCCCATGAACACAAGAATAATCAAACTCGATGCCTTGGCCAATCCGGTTTGGACCAGAACCCAACACCACAACTTTCTTTCTGTCGCTAACAATACTTTCATTGTGCACATAGGTTTCGCCGTTTGCCGTTTCTATATCGGCTTCAAATGTAGAATAATAGTATGGCGTGAGTGCTTTAAATTCGGCAGCACAAGTATCTACCAATTTATACACGCGATTAACTTTCTGCTCCTCGCGCAGTTTGTAAACTTGGCTTTCGAGACAGCCCATCATGTGAGCAATCTGTCGGTCAGCAAAGCCTTTTTGTTTGGCTTCAAGTAATAAATCTTTGGGCAGTGTATCAATTTTATGTATGGAAATTTCCTTTTCCAACGCATACAATTCCTCATATTGCCTTAGAAACCACATATCAATTTTTGTAATCTCGTAAATTCTAGACAGCGGAATTCCCATCGCGATCGCATCATAAATCACAAATACCCGATCCCAACTTGCAAAGGTAAGTTTCTCAATAATTTGTTCGTAATTCTTGTAGCCTTTGCCATCTGCGCCCAGACCATTGCGCTTAATTTCGAGCGACTGTGTGGCTTTGTGTAAGGCTTCCTGAAAGGAACGACCAATACCCATCACCTCGCCTACCGATTTCATCTGCAACCCTAAAGTTCGGTCGGAACCTTCAAATTTATCGAAATTCCAACGCGGAATCTTGACGATGACATAATCTAAAGTCGGTTCAAAAAGCGCTGAAGTTGATTTGGTAATTTGGTTTTGCAATTCGTCTAAATGATACCCCAAGGCCAGCTTAGATGCAATCTTTGCAATTGGATAACCCGTAGCTTTGGAAGCCAGGGCCGACGACCGCGAAACCCTTGGATTAATTTCAATGGCCACAATATCTTCCTTTTCATCTGGAGAAACGGCGAACTGCACGTTACAACCGCCCGCAAAATTTCCGATGCTGCGAATCATTAAAATCGCCATGTCGCGCATTCTCTGAAAAGTCGTGTCCGAAAGCGTCATAGCGGGAGCTACTGTAATCGAATCTCCCGTATGTATGCCCATCGGATCCATATTTTCTATAGAACAGATAATCACAACATTGTCGTTTTTATCTCTTAAAAGTTCGAGTTCGTATTCTTTCCAACCCACCAAAGCCATGTCAATCAAAACTTCATGAATAGGAGAAGCTTCCAAACCTCTGGTCAGCAATTCGTCAAAATCTTCCTTTTTGTGAACGAAAGCAGCACCGGTACCTCCCAAAGTAAACGAGGGCCGAATGACCAGCGGGAAACCGAATTCTTGTGCAATTTCCTTTCCTTTCAGGAACGATGTGGCCGTTTTTGCAGGCGCTGTGGGTATGTTAATTCTGCCCAGCAATTGTTTAAACTGTTCGCGGTCTTCGGTAATATTGATGGCATTAATATCGACGCCAATTAATTTTATATTAAAATCTTGCCATATTCCTTTTTCGTCAGCTTCGAGACAAAGGTTCAATGCCGTTTGTCCGCCCATAGTGGGCAATACAGCATCTATTTGCGGGTGCGCTTTGAGAATTTGGATAATTGATTTGGTGGTCAGGGGCAACAAATACACATGATCGGCCATACTGGGATCGGTCATGATGGTGGCAGGATTTGAGTTGATCAAAATGACCTCGATGCCTTCTTCTCGGATGGAACGTGCGGCTTGAGAACCCGCATAATCGAATTCGCAGGCTTGTCCGATCACGATGGGACCAGAACCAATGATTAATACAGATTGAATAGAATTGTCTTTTGGCATAGTGTAGTTATAAAATTAGACCGTTGGACTTTTAGATTATTGGATAGTTGTTGTGGTGTTGTGCAGCCTTGCCCGGATTGTAGCGAGCATCTTTTTAGTTTTTGAACAAAGGCGCTAACAGTACTTCAGATAAAAAACAAAAAAAGGCAATCGCAAAGCGGAAAACAGCAGCCGAAAAATTTAAATTAGCTCACGACAAGGTATAAAAAAAGGCGATACTAATTGAAGTAACGCCTTTATTTCTGTTTTTGTAAACATTATTTTTTGTGTCTTGGTTCGCAAGATACGGTCAATTTGTGTCTGCCTTTAGCTCTTCTACGGGCAAGCACTTTTCTTCCATTTGCAGAAGCCATTCTGTCCATAAATCCGTGCTTATTTCTTCTTTTTCTTTTCGATGGTTGAAAGGTTCTTTTACTCATGGGTTTGTATCTTTAAAATCTATTTTATTTGCCTAATTGTTTTAGCAGTTGTGTTTCTAAAACCGAGTGCAAATATACAAAGTCTTTTTTTTCTGGCAAGTGGTTTTATAAAAATATTTTCAAATCCTTTTACTATCTTTGCGCACTGATAAATACACACGTTATGTTTCACAGAAATATTAAATTGATACTCGCCGGATTGATTGTAGCTACTGGTATTTGGCAAATGACAGAGGGAAATATTGGCAACGGGATTTTTCTTATTTTACTTTCGGCCATTCCCATTTTTCTATATTATAAAAACGAATTTATTCTACTGGCTTTCTTAAAATTGAGAAAGCAGGATTTTGCAGGTGCTCAAAAATGGTTGGCTTATCTTAAAAATCCCGAAACCGCTTTGGTTAGAAAGCAACAAGGCTATTTTAATTACCTGCACGGCATCATGCTTTCGCAGACCAACCTAATTCAAGCCGAGAAATATTTTAAAAAAGCCATTTTACTGGGCTTGAACATGGACATGGACTTGGCAGTGGCGAAATTAAATTTGGCGGGTGTAGCTTTAACGAGAAGAAGAAAGCTCGAAGCTACGACTCTTTTAAACGAAGCCAAAAAACTGGACAAACAAAATTTATTGAAAGAGCAAATTACAATGATGAAAGAACAGATGAAAAAAATGTAAAAATTTTTAGATCTTGAAAATAGGCAACCATTTCTTTACCGGAATGGTTTTTTTGTAAATATTTTAATCTACAAATGATTTTGTATTGATATTATTGTTAATTTCGTTTGATATTAATCAAGATTTAACAAAATATGAGATTAATTTTACTACTTATATTCTCTCTTGTGTATTGCCCGTCTACTTTTAGTCAGGAAAAAACCATCACTTTCTCTGACGCGATAAAAAACAATATCAAAAAATACAATACCGAAACCGATATAGAATTTGACAAAGGACATATCGAAAAAGGCAATGCGTTGTTTGATTCTTTGGTGAAAGATCATTTGGTGGGTTCTAAATTTGACGACTATTCCTTTAAAAGTGTCAACAGCAAAAAAGTAAAACTGAGCAAAATAAAGAAACCTGTTTTTATTATTACCTATGCTTCTTGGTGTGTTCTAAACAAAGGAGAAATTCCAGCCTTGAATAAATTAGCGAAAAAATATAAGGAAGACATGCAATTTATTGTGGTATTCTGGGATGTTAAAAATGATATAAAGAAAATATCGAGACAATTCAACAACAATATTAAAGTGTGTTATGCCAATGAATCTTACAAAAATGACCGTGCCGTGGTGGCCACTTTAAAACACACTTTGGGTTTTCCGACCTCGTATTTTTTGAATGGTAATTTGGAAGTTGTTGATATCAAAAGGGGAGGAATTCCGATTCCCAAAAAAACCCCTTTCAAAAAAGCAATGGAACTGAATTATACCATTTTTGACCAGCGACTGACTAGTTTTTTAACCAAAAAAAGCCTAGCCAAAGAGCCATTAGCCGAAATCGATTAGGCCACCGCTAAAAAAGATACTTCTCCCCGATTTACTTAGTAGCCACTCAGCGGGATTTCAATTTCATAAGTTTTCCCAGCAGGATTCAGCAGTTTTTTGTCACGCAGCCAGGGATTGTGAATTTTTAGAATCTTATAGTTGATACCTTGCGATTTGGCGAAGGCCGCCAGATCGGTAATAGAACTGTCGACAGTGACTTTTTTCAAAGGCAGGTTGACATACAATTCGTCAACATTTACTATGAATCCATATTTGTCCGGATTTTTCATAATTTCCTTAAGTGCTAAAATTCTAAACACATACCTTGAGGTTTCATCATTGAGCAATAAATCGTAGTAATCTGTTGCTTTTTGAATTTCGATCTGCTTATTTACGCCATTCATTCCTCCATTGTAAGACGCTGCAGCTAATGTCCATGTCCCAAAACGGGCTTTGGCTTCCAAGAAATATTTACAGGCGGCCTCTGTCGATTTTGCCAAATGATACCGTTCGTCAACAATTTCATTTACCTCCATGCCTTTCTCTTTTGCAGTTTCTGGCATAAATTGCCATATTCCTCTCGCGCCAGCGGGTGAAACGGCATTAAGCAACGCACTTTCAATCACCGCCACATATTTAAAATCATTCGGCACACCATATTTTTCCAAAATGGGTTCGATGATGGGAAACGCGCGATTGGCTCTTTTAATAATCAATAACGTGGATGCATCTAAATTGGCATTGACGAGTAATTCTCGATCCAAGCGTTCTCGTACATCTGAAATTTGCAACGGCGCTTGTTCGCCTGCAAAATCTATAGCTGTGGGAAAAAAGCGTGAAGTACCTTCGTGCGTAATTTTATTCTTGGTTTCGGTAGATGTTCCGTAAATTAAAGTCCCACTTGCCACTACGATCAATGCGATAAGGCTTGTTTTTTTTATCCAGTCCATTTTCTTTTCACTTTTATAATGATGCTGTAAACCTACAAAAAAGGGTTTGTTTATGGATATTCACCTAAAATTATTTTGGGTAAATTTTCGTTGATCCACTTAAATTTACTTATGATCATGATGTGAGTTCCGCCTTTTACAGTGATGCAATTTTTGACATTTTTAATTGGAAAAACCTCATCGGCATCGCCATGAATGTGCGTGACATTTTTATCGACTTCGGTACGGTTCCAGACCACCATTTGCTTTATCGCCCATTCTAAATACACTTTGTTGCGAACAGATAAATATTTTTCATACAATTTCAAACGCTGTTGAATCATTGAGCCAAACGAAAATTTATTTAAAATTTCGATATTCTGAAGTAAAGTTGTAGGCACCAATTTATAAGCCTTGGTAGTTTTAGCAATTTTCATTCGCAACGGCACTTCAGCATTGGTTTTGACGCTAGAGATAATGATCAACTTCCGTAAATCTAAAAATTGTGCCATTTCCTGTACCAAAACCCCTCCAAATGAAACCCCTACTAAAACCGGATTTTTATGCTTTACAAATTCCGCCATTCTTTGAGCGTACAAGTGCAACTCTTCATTTTTATGGGGAATTTGCCACTCTAAAAAATACATTTCAAAAACAGCAGTAGGTAATTTAATTCGCTCAAAGATTGCAGAACTTGCTGCGAGTCCAGGCATAAAATAAACAGGAATTTTACTCATAGACTTGATAGTTATTTGCCGACAGCTTAAACACCAATCGACCTAAACGAACATAAAATTACCGTAATGTTTGTAAAGTATTATAAAATAAAGATAAAATTATTACTATTTTATGATTGCCAGAAACCTCGACTAATATTGCTTCCCAAATCATTTGAAATGGAACTTCAAATGAGTACCTTTGTGAGGTAAACAAACAAACAAATTTTATGGAAGCGATCGCAATGGAAATCAAAGACAACACTTTTGCCAGGCAATTTGAAACTACGGTAACCGAAGGATTGGTTTCTGTAGAATATTCATTTCAAGAGAAAAAGATTTTTTTAACCAAGATTAATGTTCCCGATACCTTTACTGATGAAGAATTCGTCAACGACTTACTCAAAAACATCATGAACATTGCTTATGAACGCAAATTAAAAGTAGTTCCAATTCTTCCCAAGATTGCCTTATTTTTTAGAAAAAATACAATTTACAGAGATTTATTGCCTCCCGGAATTAAAATTTAAAATACATTATCAAAAAAAACAGTTTAGGATTTCTAAGCTGTTTTTTTTATACCACAACATTTAAAAATTCCATCCTTACACTGCCATCTTCGTCAATTTTAGTCAGATTGATTTCGTGCAGGGTGTTGACTAATTCTGGATTCCATGGTGTTTTGACCTTGACATAATTTTCTGTAAAACCGTGGATGTAGCCTTCCTTATTTTCACTTTCAAAAAGCACAGTTCTGTGGGTTCCCAATTGACTTTCATAAAAAGCCCTGCGTTTTTTAACCGAGAGTCCGCGTAACATTTTACTGCGTTTGGCCCGCACATTGGCTGGAACAATGCCGTCCATCAGTGACGCTTCGGTATTGTCTCGCTCCGAATAAGTAAAGACATGGAGGTACGAAACATCCAGCTCATTTAAAAAATGATAGGTCTCTAAAAAACGCTCCTCCGTTTCTCCCGGAAAACCAACAATCACATCTACGCCAATGCAGGCATGTGGCATGACTTCTCGGATTTTGTTCACGCGCTCGGTATATACTTCCCTTTGATATCTGCGCTTCATCAATTTTAATATGGCGTTGCTCCCGGATTGAAGCGGAATGTGAAAGTGCGGTACAAAAGTTTGGCTTTTGGAGACAAATTCAATCGTTTCGTTTTTTAACAAATTGGGTTCGATAGAAGAAATGCGCAAACGCTCAATGCCTTCAATCTTGTCGAGTTCTTGCACCAATTCTAAAAAGGTGTGCTCATGCTTTTTATTGCCAAATTCTCCTTTGCCATAATCGCCAATATTGACGCCGGTCAATACAATTTCCTTAATGTTTTGAGATGAGATTTCTTTTGCATTGTCCAACACATTTTGCAGAGAGTCACTTCTTGAAATTCCTCTTGCAAGCGGAATCGTGCAATAAGTGCATTTATAATCACAGCCATCCTGCACTTTCAAAAATGCCCGGGTTCTGTCGCCAATCGAATAACTGCCAACATAAAAATCGGCTTCGGAAATTTCGCAAGAATGCACTTCGCCAAAATCATTTTTAGACAGGTCATTGAGATAATCGGTAATTTTAAATTTTTCGGTAGCACCCAAAACCAAATCCACACCATCTACCGCTGCCAGTTCTTCTGGTTTCAACTGGGCATAACAACCTACGGCAGCAACAAAGGCTTTGTCATTCTGCTTCATGGCTTTCCTAACTATTTGCTTGAACTGCTTGTCGGCATTTTCTGTTACCGAACAGGTGTTGATCACATAAATGTCTGCCGCGCTTTCAAAATCTACCCTGTCAAAGCCTTCATTAGTAAAATTTCGCGCAATAGTGGCTGTTTCCGAAAAATTCAGTTTGCAACCCAGCGTATAAAAAGCCACTTTTTTTCTGTTGTTCATAACATTTTTGTTGGCGCTCTTATAAAATAAAATTGAAGTGAAACATCCTTCGCATAAACGCACCTGCAAATTTACACACAATTATTGGTTTGGTAAAATTATTCGAAAAGCCATGACTTTGGAAGCCATATAACAACCACTCCTCGGTAGACTGTACTTTGGATACCGCTTTCAAAATAAAAAAAATGTCGACAATTTTAAAGAATTTTATGGTTTGAATAAAAAAGGTGATCCGAAATCACAACAATTTGCACCAATTGGTTTTAAGAATTAGCATGATTTGCGTTCAAAACGGACTTCTTTGTAAGTGCTTAAATCCGACACCGGCCTTCAAAAAATTCGCTTTGCAACCCCGCGTGTAAAAAGACAGTTTTTTTCTAATGTTTCTATAACTTTAATTGGAGGCATTACCCTCACCGCTTTTATAAAAACAAAATCAAAGTCTAGGAGCCACAACAAAGAAAAAAAACAATACCATCAATTATTATAGACTATGACAATATAGTAGTGATGGTAATGGTGGTGTCGCACATTGCGTATTGGTTGAGTGCGTGGTAAAAAGCTATTTAAAATGATTTGAATTTTACTCACGCCATAGCCCTGATGGAAGCGGCATCCTTTTTCTGGCTTTTTTGGCCAGGAAAAGATAGAGCAAACAGCAGGAAACAGCTCAAAAAAAAACTACAAAGCGATATAGTGTAGCATATGTTATTCTTTTCGCCACTTTCTGGTGTCCTCAAAAACGTGCTCCAATATTCTCATTTCTTTGTCATCAAATTCAATGTGGCGTCTTGACATTACGATTCTGGCGGTTTCAAACGCTTTTTTGGTCAGGTAAGTGGTAAATCCGGAAGCGCCTCCCCAAGAAAAACTCGGCACAAAATTGCGCGGGAAACCGCTGCCGAAAATATTGGTGCTGACTCCTACTACCGTTCCGGTGTTGAACATGGTGTTGATGCCGCATTTGCTGTGGTCGCCCATCATCAATCCGCAAAATTGCAAACCGGTGTTGGCAAAATTTTCGGTTTCATAACTCCACAATTTGACTTCTTCGTAGTTGTTTTTGAGGTTTGAATTGTTGCTGTCAGCCCCTATGTTGCACCATTCGCCTAATACTGAGTTTCCTAAAAAGCCATCGTGCCCTTTGTTGGAATAACCAAACAGCACCGAGTTACTAATTTCGCCTCCAATGCGGCAGTGGGGTCCTACTGTAGTGGCACCATATACTTTTGCGGCCAATTTGACTACGGCTTCTTCGCAAAGTGCAAACGGACCCCTGATGACGGAGCCTTCCATAATTTCAGCATTCTTGCCTATATATATGGGTCCGCTAGAAGCGTTTAACGTTACAAATTCCAACTTAGCACCCTCTTCAATAAATATGTTTTCTGGCGCTATGGCATTGACGCTTTTGGGGATGGGTTGTGAGGTTCGGTCTTCGGTTAGCAATTCAAAATCTTCGCGAATGGCAGCATCGTTTTTGGCAAAAATATCCCAACTATGGGCGATAAACAGGCACTCATCGTTGTACTCTAAGATTTCATAGGTATCAAAATCGACTTCCTCCTGCGTATCTTGAGTGTAAAAAGCAATTACTTCTTCGTCTTTAAAAATTGCCTGATTGGGCTCTAGATTGGTCACCATTTCGGCCAAGATATCATTGGGCAAGAAAGAGGCATTGATCATTACGTTTTCTTCCATTTCGACCATCGGGAATTTCTCCGACAGGTATTCTTCGGTTAAAGTGGTGGTCGTGGTGCCCAAGTATTTCTCCCATTTTTCTCTGATGGTCAGAATTCCTATTCGTATATCAGCCACTGGTCGTGTAAAAGTAAACGGCAAAAGGGCGTTCCGAACCGTTCCGTCAAAAAGTATATAGTTCATCGAATGAAGTTTCAAAAGTTAGCAAGTCTCAAAGTTACAAAGTTTTGCTGGAGATAAAAATAAAAAAAGCCTCCGGGTTAGGGAAGCTTTAATGTCTGTAAAAAACTGGCAATGAATTATTTGCCGTGTTTGGCATATTTGGTTTTAAATTTATCAATACGTCCTGCAGTATCGATAAGTTTAGATTTACCAGTGTAAAAAGGATGCGAGGTTCTTGAGATCTCCATTTTTACCACCGGGTATTCAACTCCTTCGTGGGTAATATTTTCTCTCGTGTCTGCAGTAGATTTTGTAATAAAAACTTCGTCGTTAGACATGTCTTTAAACGCAACTAATCTGTAATTTTCTGGGTGAATTCCTTTTTTCATTGTAATTATTTTTCTGATTGATTGCAACTAAGTTTTGAAGCTTTTCTAAATTGAAAAGGTGTAAACCCAATCATAATTTTTTGTTTTTGCTTTATTATTTTGAGTGTGCAAATTTACACTTATTTTTTGATAATCAAATGTTTCTTGGTTTTTTTTAAATGAATATCTGGATTGATTTTTACCTCGTGTAAATTGGGAATTGTTATATTTGTAAATTAATTTAAAAACAACCCGTTCATGGACGCAAACACTACGCCCTCAACCTCAAAATCAGCTTTACCACTAGGGATTTTTTTTGGCATCATTATGATTTTGGAATTTATGGTCGCTTATGTGATGAATGTTGATCCGATATCAAACCCTACCGCAGGCTTGATAATGAATGCTAGCAATTACCTTTTACTGCCCGTGGTATTGATAATCGTGGCTTGCCATAATTTTAAAAAATCGAACTTTGGATATATTTCTTTTGGCGAGAGCCTAAAAACTGGCGTGACTGTTTGTTTGATTGCCGGATTGCTCTATGCATTGTTTAGTGTGGTGTTTAACTTTATTTTTCCTGAGTTTGTAGAAGAAATACTTCGAAAGACCAAAGCTGTAATGATCGAAAAAAGTCCTGACATGACTGGCGAACAACTAGAAATGGCTTTGTCATGGACCAAGAAATTCATGAATCCGGTGATTGCCATTCCGGCGACCATTGTTATGTTTTGCTTTTTGGGATTGATCTACTCACTTATTATCGGAGCAATAGTTAAAAAAGACAAACCCCAAAGTTTTTAATTGATGAATGTATCAATCATAATTCCGCTGCTCAACGAAGAAGAATCGTTACAAGAACTCTTGAATTGGATTGTCTCGGTAATGAAAACCAATCATTATACTTATGAAGTTATTTTTATTGATGACGGGAGCAGCGACAAATCGTGGTCTATCATCGAGCAGCTTTCCGCCGCACATCCTGAGGTAAGAGGAATTCGCTTTCTAAAAAATTTCGGTAAATCGCAAGCATTACACGCTGGCTTTGACAAAGCACAGGGCGATGTCGTGATAACGATGGATGCCGACTTGCAAGACAATCCTGAAGAAATTCCGGAACTGTATAACATGATTCAAAACGGCGGCTTTGATTTGGTTTCGGGTTGGAAAAAGAAACGTTACGATTCAGTAGTGTCTAAAAACTTACCTTCCAAATTGTTCAATTGGGCCGCAAGAAAGACGTCAGGTGTACAACTAAATGACTTCAATTGCGGATTGAAAGCCTACAAAAATATTGTTGTGAAAAATATTGAAGTTTCAGGTGAAATGCACCGCTACATTCCGGTTTTGGCCAAAAATGCCGGTTTTGGAAACATTGGAGAAAAAGTGGTTCAACACCAAGCACGAAAGTACGGTGAAACGAAATTTGGCATGGAACGATTTCTCAATGGGTTTCTCGATTTAATAACGATTTGGTTCCTTTCGCGATTTGGAAAACGACCGATGCACTTGTTTGGCGCGCTCGGCGTGGTCATGTTTATGATTGGATTTGTTTCTACCGGATTTATTATTGGCCTCAAACTGATCAAATTATATGCCGGATTGCCAACGATTTTGGTTACCGAAAATCCATTGTTTTATATTGCATTGACCACCATGATCATCGGAACCCAATTATTTCTGGCTGGATTTCTGGGTGAGATTATCCTGCGTACCAAAAACAATGAGGAACGCTATAAAATTTCGGATGTCCTTAATTTTATACAGCCTACTCAATAATTTTTACCGATTGAATTGAAATATTTTCATCGCTCATAACGATTTGACGAGACAGTCGTCGTGTCTTTTAAAACAAAAGATTGGAACGAAAAGCAGGAAACAGCTTCTCAAAAATAAAAATAAAAGAACCATGAACATTCCGCAAAACATACTTAACACTGTCAACGAATGGCTTACGCCGACTTTTGACTTAGATACGCAAGAAGCAATAAAAACGATGATTACTTCAGCGCCGAAAAATTTGGAAGAAAGTTTCTACAAGAATCTTGAATTTGGAACTGGCGGAATGCGTGGCATAATGGGCGTTGGCACCAACCGAATCAACAAATATACCTTGGGCAAAAATACGCAAGGAATTTCCAATTATATGCGTCAGGTTTTTCCAACGGAAACTTTAAAAGTCGCTATTGCCTATGACTGCCGACACAACAGCAATACGCTGGCCAAAGTAGTCGCTGATGTGTTTTCGGCAAATGGGATTCAGGTCTACCTTTTTTCAGATATGCGCCCGACACCAGAGTTAAGTTTCGCACTCAAATATTTAAAGTGTCAGGCGGGAATTGTTTTGACCGCTTCTCACAATCCGCCCGAATACAATGGCTATAAAGTATATTGGGAAGACGGAGGCCAATTGGTACCGCCGCAGGATGCCGAAATTATCAAAGTCATTGAAGCCTTAAAATACGATGAAATTAAATTTAAAGCGAATGAAAAACTGATACAATATATTGATACCGAAATTGATGCTGCTTTTATAAAATCGACGATTGAAAACGCCAGTTTTAATACGCCTGCCACCGCCAAGGAAAACCTTAACATTGTATTCACATCGCTACATGGTACTTCGATAAAGGCGGTGCCGCAAACTTTGGCGCAAGCAGGCTATAAAAATGTTCATCTGGTGCCAGAACAGTCAGAACCCAATGGCGATTTTCCCACAGTTAAGTCTCCGAACCCTGAAGAGCCAGAAGCATTAACGATGGCTTTGGCGATGGCAGAGAAATTAAACGCCGATATCGTGATAGGGACCGATCCGGATTGCGACCGGTTGGGTGTTGCTGTTAGAAACAATGAAGGCCAAATGACATTGCTCAACGGAAATCAAACGATGGTTTTAATGACGGCCTATTTGTTGGAGCAATGGAAAAAACAAGGCAAAATTGACGGACAACAATTTATAGGTTCAACTATTGTTTCTACGCCAATGATGATGGAACTGGCGAGCGCTTACGACGTAGAATGCAAAGTGGGATTGACGGGTTTCAAATGGATCGCCAAAATGATCAAAGATTTCCCCGAACAAAAATTCATAGGAGGAGGCGAGGAAAGTTTCGGCTTTATGGTGGGTGATGCCGTTCGGGATAAAGATGCGGTGGCAGCGACTTTATTGATGTGTGAAATTGCCGCACAGGCCAAATCCAATGGAAGTTCGGTTTATAAAGAATTGCTGAATTTGTATGTTGATTTTGGTTTCTACAAAGAACATTTGGTGTCTATGACCAAGAAAGGAATTGAAGGTTTGGCCGAAATCAATCAGATGATGGTTGACATGCGCGAGAATCCTGTCAAGGAAATTAACAATCAACGCGTGGTCATGCTAGAAGATTATAAAATTTCGGTTGCAAAAAATTTACTGACAGGTGAAATCCAAACCATGAATATCCCAAAATCAGATGTGCTGATTTATTATACAGAAGACGGCGCTAAAATTGCAGCGCGACCTAGCGGGACAGAACCCAAAATAAAATTTTATGTCAGTGTGAATGCAGCGTTGGATCGGGTCGAAAATGCGCTGCAGGTAGAGATGGAATTGGACCAGCAAATCAAAAACATCTTACACGATTTAAAAATAATTTCATGAATAATTTCAGAAAAATATTTCCTTTTATTATCCCGTATAAAAAATACGCCTACCTAAACATCTTTTTTAATATCCTGTATGCCTTTTTCGGAACCCTCTCTTTCATCTCGCTAATTCCGATGATGCAGGTACTTTTTGATTTAAGCAAGCGAAACACAGCCATGCCAGTTTATCATGGATTATCAGGACTAAAAACATTTCTAGAAGATTACTTAAGCTACTTCATTACCACGGCCACTGATGCTCACGGTGTAGGATATACTCTGTCTATTATGGTTGCGATGATCATTTCTATTTTTTTATTGAAAAATTTATCAGATTATTTCGCCATGTTTTTCATTACTTTTTTAAGAAATGGCGTTTTAAGAGATATGCGTAACGCGATGTATAAAAAAACAATCGACCTGCCGCTTTCTTTCTTTTCAGAAAAAAGAAAAGGCGATACGATTTCAAGGATTGCCGGTGATGTAAACGAAGTGCAAACTTCTTTTCTATCTATTTTAGAGATGGTGGTTAAAGAACCGCTGACCATAGTTTTTACCATTATCACGATGTTTACCATCAGTATGAAATTGACCATTTTCGTGTTTGTTTTTATTCCACTTTCAGGTTATGTAATCTCGTTGATTGGAAAACAATTAAAAAAGCAATCCACCAGGGCCCAAGAAGAGCAAGGCACTTTTTTATCTACTATTGAAGAAACCCTTGGCGGGTTGAAGGTGGTAAAGGGTTTTAACGGTGAGAGTTATTTTAATAAGAAATTTCAGGATTCCACCCATCGTTTTTTTAATTTATCGAATAGTATTGGAAACCGTCAAAATCTAGCGTCTCCTGTGAGTGAATTCATGGGCATTATGGTTATTGCCATTTTACTTTGGTATGGAGGCCACATGGTTTTAATCGAAAAAACACTCAATGGCGCTTCCTTTATTGCCTATATGGGTTTGGCTTATAATATTCTGACTCCGGCCAAATCTATTTCTAAAGCGTCGTACAGTATCAAAAGAGGAAATGCCGCAGCCGAACGTGTGCTGGAAATCTTAGATCAGGAAAATCCAATTGTAAGTAAAATCGATGCCGTTAAAAAAAATAGTTTTGAGGCGGTCATCTCGATTAAGAATATCAGTTTTAGATATGAAAAAGAAAATGTATTAAAAGACTTTTCACTTGAAGTTAATAAGGGACAGACCATTGCATTGGTTGGGCAATCGGGTAGCGGAAAAAGCACAATTGCCAATTTATTGACGCGTTTCTATGATGTAAACGAAGGCGAAATTAAAATTGATGGGGTCAATATCAAAGATATGGATTTGAAATCGCTGCGCGGATTGATGGGCTTGGTAACGCAAGACAGCATTTTATTTAATGATACCATCAAGGAAAACATTTCGCTTGGAAAACTCGATGCAACGGATAAGGAGATTATTGAGGCTTTAAAAATTGCCAATGCTTACGAATTTGTAAACGATTTGCCTAACGGCATTTATACCAATATAGGAGACAGCGGCAACAAACTCTCGGGTGGCCAAAAACAGCGTTTGAGTATTGCCCGTGCCGTTTTGAAAAATCCACCAATAATGATACTCGACGAAGCCACCTCTGCTTTGGATACTGAAAGTGAAAAACTCGTACAAGTGGCTTTAGAAAACATGATGCAAAACCGAACCTCGATTGTCATCGCACACCGCTTATCGACTATACAAAGAGCCGATCTGATTGTGG
Source organism: Flavobacterium sp. (assembly GCA_014378065.1). Classification (GTDB taxonomy): domain Bacteria; phylum Bacteroidota; class Bacteroidia; order Flavobacteriales; family Flavobacteriaceae; genus Flavobacterium. The sequence goes on along the minus strand of JACMOK010000133.1, from coordinate 13,421 downwards.
TGATGCAGAAAGGAAAGATTGTTGAGCAAGGCCGACATAACGAATTGATTGCATTGAATGGCACTTATAATAAATTGGTCAATATGCAATCTTTTGAGTAATTTTAATTGATCACCGAAGCAACATTAGCTGAACACAATTTACAGAAACAAAATGTACCTCGAAGACAAAAACATCAAACTTCCAGAAAATTCGACAATTGTATGGAAATACCTTGATTTGTCAAAATTTGTTGATTTACTATTGTATAAAAAATTATTCATGTCGCGGTCTGACAAGTTTGAAGACCAATATGAAGGCACCTTTAGCGAACCTACCTTCGAGGAAATACGCAAGCTTTCCGTGAACAATCCAGAATTTCTAGACTACTACAAAATCCACCGTACCAACGTGGTCATTAGCAGCTGGCACATCAATGAATATGAGTCGTTTGCCATGTGGCAGATTTTCACTCAAAAAAGCGAAGGGCTTGCAATCCAATCCACACTAAAAAGAATTCAAGAAGCTTTAGTTCCGGAACAAACTTATGAACAGCATATCGGAGAAGTAAATTACATTGATTATAAAAAAGAGTACATCCCGTTTGACAATACTTTTTTCCCATTTTTATTCAAACGTAAAAGTTTTCAATATGAGCGGGAGATCAGAATTATTTCAGATGTCACTTCCCATAATTTAACCATCGACAATGGGCTGAAGATCGATGTTGACATCAGCCAACTTATAGAGAAAATTTACATTCATCCCAAATCGGAAAACTGGTATAAAAACCTTGTCATCGAATTGGTAAAGCGGCTGGGTTATGACTTTAAAATCGAAAAATCAGATCTGGAAAGTGATATTTTAATTTAAGCCTTTTAAATCGGATTGTAGCTGTAAACTTTCCACTCTTTCGAAGACAAATCGACAAAATGATAATGCAAGATGTCATTTTTATCAAACTCCCCGTTTTTGTTGGTATCTTCAATAGTTCTAAAATACAATCGGCTCTTCGATTCAATTAGATTCCAATCGATTAACTCTTGGAAATCAGCAGATAATTTATTGAAACGTTTGCCTGAGATTTCGCTAACGTAAAGTGATTTAATATCGTTTGAATCTAATTTGCCGTCTTTATTGGTATCCATATCTGCTAAGGTGTAAACCAAGACTTGCTGTTTGGCTTTGTCGGATACTGATTTTAAATAAGTAGCCGTTTGAATTAGGATTGGTTTGGTAGTTAACGATTTTATAGAATCGGAACCAATTTCTTGAAATTTAAAATTTCTCAAATAGCCCGTGATTTCATTTTCGCTATAATTGGATATCTTAAGTCTGAGGTCATTGCCATTGGAAGTAGATTCATACGATTTTGAACCCCTACCATAAATGTTTAAATCACCCACGGGAAATATCAAATAATTTGTGCCTTGCATCTGCACTGGCAAATCGGCAATTTCTATTTGGGTGGTATCAATTATGGGCTGCTCTTTTGATTTTGAAGCCGTGTCATAAATCACTTTCGGCTTTTCAGGTGCTTCCTTTTTGCAATTTACAAAAAGTAAAACCAGCATTGCAATCAGGAAAACTAATCTATTTTTCATGTCTGTCTTTTTATAAAAATGGCATTTCAAATCTATACAATTTTAAAGTTTATCTTGCGATTATAATCGAATGGCCAATTTGACATTGAAAACTCTTGTGGTCAAATAGTTGGGAATAGCAGATTGTGTCTTTTCATACACATCCCTGACCCAAGTATTGGTAATGGCATTTTGATTGTTAAACATATTAAAAATTTCAAAACCTATCGAAAAATCTTTGAATTTCTTCAACCAGTGTCCTTCGGGTCTGGTTTTATTTTTTTCGGTAAACACATAAGAAAAGCCCACATCCGCCCTGCGATAATCTCTAAGCCGCGATTGATAGACATACGGATCGGCGTAAGAAGGCGATCCGCCAGGCAATCCGGTATTGTAAACCAAATTCAAATAGACTTTAACACTTGGTATATTTGGCATAAAATCTTGGAACAAAATACCGAATTTTAATCTTTGGTCTGTAGGTCGCGCGATGTAGCCTTGGTTGTTGATGTTTTCCTCTGTTTTCAAATAGCCGAAACTTAGCCAAGATTCGGTACCGGGGACAAATTCTCCATTCAGTCTCAAGTCTAAGCCTTGTGCGAAAGCCACGGCTGAATTATCAGCGGCATAGCGGATTCTAACATTTTCTAAAGTATATGGATTTACGTCGGCAAGCGATTTATAATACAACTCGGTGACCATCTTAAATGGCCTTTCCCACATTTTAAAACTATAATCATTACTCAAGACGATATGAACCGCCGATTGCGCTTTTACATTGGGTTGCACCAGGCCATTCTGGTCTCTTAATTCGCGATAAAAAGGCGGCTGATAATAGATCCCACCAGAAATTCTAAATACCATATCTTTTTCCCAGTCGGGTTTGATCGCGAATTGTGCTCTCGGACTAAACACGATTTGGCTGTTGCCGTTGAGTTGGTTTCCTGAAACTTGCCATTGGTGCATTCTTACCCCTGCATTATACCAAACATCACTTGAGCCAATTTTATTTTTTAAGCTCCACTGTGCATAGCCAGAGAATCTTGAAATGGTTACATAGTTCTTTGCCCTTACATTTTTATACGGAACCAACGGACCAACATAAGGATTTTCTGGCTGATCGTTAATCGGAAAGTCAATTCGTGGTGGCAATTTAGGCGGATTTAAAGAAAATCCTGCAGAATCAATCACTTCCCATTCTACAATTCGGTCGCGTATATCTTCGCGCGTATATTTGAAACCCCATTCCACCTGATGCTTTTTTAAATCATGAAATCCCTTTACTTCGGCATTGACAATCAGGGCGTCAAGATCATTACGAGCGTGGGTCAATTGGGTTCCGATAGCCCGACTAAACGAGACATTTCCAAAAGTTTCCGAACCAATGTTACTGTCAATTTCTCCCAAAGCATAGGCAGCAAAAATATCAAAGTATTCCTGCTCTAAAGTATGATAGGCAGAGCCGATGAATTTTAAGGTCAGTTTTTCGCTGATTTTAAACGTGGACTTTAAAGCGCCAAAATAGGTGTCGTAGCGGTCTTTCTCCTGTCCTTCATAATTTATTTGTATGGCAATAGGTTCGGCAAAAGTTCCGAATTTTGTTTCCCTTGTCAAAGGTTGGTAATTGTATTTGTTTTGTGAAATATTGCCAAGAAAACTCCATTGCCATTTTGTGGAAGGAGTATAATTAACATTAGTTTGGATGTCGGCAAAAGTCGGACGGAAATTGGTTTGCGTTTCTTGACTGTTGACCAAAAGACTGTTGTCGCGATAACGAACCCCGGTTATGGCCGTCCACTTCTGATTTTTAGAAGCCAGATCTACGGCAACGCTCCCGCCTAAAAAACTAAGTTCTGCGGCAGCCCCAAACTTGGTGGGCCGGCGGTAAGTGATGTCTAAAACCGAAGACAATTTGTCCCCATATTTGGCTTGAAAACCGCCCGCTGAAAAGTCAACATTCTCGACCAAATCGGTATTGGTAAAGCTTAGCCCCTCCTGCTGACCGGAGCGTATTAAAAATGGCCGGTAGACTTCTATCTCGTTTACATAGACCAAATTTTCATCATAATTGCCACCACGAACCGCGTATTGCGTACTCAATTCATTGTTGGAATAGACACCGGGCAAGGTTTTTAAAATATTTTCCACGCCCGCATTGGCTCCAGGAATTTTTCGGATCACTTCGGGTTCAATGTTGACAATGCCTTGAACTCTTTTTCTATTGTTGACAATCGTCACCTCTCCCAGTTGTTCTTCCCTATCATTCATCACGACATTTAATTCGTAATCTTCATTGGGTTTTAATTCTATTGTCAATGTGCTTTTTTTTAGCGTGACATGGGTAAAAATAAGGTTTAATGTTTGGTTAGCAGGAACTGTCAATTCATAAAACCCATTGGCATTCGTTTTTGCATTTTGTCCGTTTGCGCTAATATTGACTTCTTCGACCGGTGCATTGCTTTCGTTTAATATTACTCCCTTTACCCTAGCTGTTTGCGCATAACCTGCAAGACTGATCGATAAAAAAAGAAAATAGAAAATTTTGAGATTGGTTTTCAACAGCATCGTATTTATTTTTTTTGACTTTTTAAAAAAGTTGTTTCAAAGATAGCAGAATTTCCAAGATTATCTAAAACTACCACTTTTAAATCGTTTTCGCCTTCTACAAGCGACCCCTCATCAAGATAGTACACTATTTTTTTACTCTTACTATCGTATTCAAAGAGAACCCATTTTTGATTGATGTATCCGTTATAAGATTTTATACCTGATAGATCATCTGTTATTTTTAGCGTTATTGACTTTTCGATAGTCAACTTCTTTCCTTTAATTTGTTTAGCTAAAGCGATTTTTGGTGCAATGGTGTCTTTTGCTAAAGTAAATTGCCCTAAATTCTTGGTGTAAGTTGTAAACGTATTATTTTTAAATTTAGTGGGATTGTAACTTATTTTTTTTCCGTCAATAGAAGCAATAAATGTTTTTTCTCGAAGGGTGGTCAAGCTGTCGTTGATGGTGACTTTAAAATTGGAATGCACCGGAACAGTGTCATCATGCACAGTCATGATTCCGTTTTTGACATCGAAATTCATATAAAAATCCTCATAAAACGTATGGGCAGGAAAATACACTCCCATGTTTTCCTTTTCGAAGTTGCTGTCGTTGTTGGCTTTCACAAAATAATTCGCTGTTCTTGGTTCGGCTTGAATGGTCGCTGGCAAGGGGGAATAATCAATAGGAATCAGAATCGTTGTTTTATTCTCATTAAAATCTGAAACCTCAATTCGGTACAACTGACAGAAATTAGGTTGCATTTCAAGAATGCCATTCGTCTGGTTGCTCTTAATGTTACTCAGAGGATACGCATTTTTCATAAACAGTTTTTGCAAGCGTTGGTGCGTCTTTCGGTATCGAGGGTAATCAATCAATGCATTCACATACCGACTTTCATCAAAAACCAACATGTCAAATTGGTATCCAAAGTAAGGCGTGCCGTTGGTATAGCCTTGCACTTTAAAAATACCATTGTTGTTGTAAGATACATCATCCTGATCGACTGCTGTAATTCCGAAGCCAAGTTTGCCAGAAGCCAACACTTTTTCAGAAATGTAACTGCCATCGGGCTGCAATGACAAATTAATCATTACCGGCTGTTTGGATTGATTGACTACGCTGCTATCGCCAATCGGATACGCCATTAAAGCAGAAATTACAGGGCGTTTGGTATCTTTTAAAAAACGGTCAAAGCCAAAATAAAGCGGATTAACGATTTTTTCTGTTTGAGAATCTCTGATTTCAAAGTGCAAGTGTGGGCCTTCGGAACCACCAGTATTTCCAGAAAGCCCAATTGTATCTCCCTTTTTGATGGGAAATTCATCGGGTTTAGGAAACAATTCAATTTCGTATGCCTGCTGTTTGTAACTCTCCTCTCTGATATATGTTGCTATTTTACCATATGCATTTTGTAGGTGTCCGTAAACCGTGGTGTAGCCATTTGGGTGGGTAATATAAATGGCCTTACCATATCCGTAAGTAGAGATTTTAATTCTGGAAATATAACCGTCTCCTGCGGCATGCACGACAAGGCCTTCTTTCTGTTGGGTTTTGAAATCAACTCCGGCATGAAAATGATTGGGCCGAAACTCCCCAAAATTTCCAGACAGCTGCATGGGGATGTCCAAGGGTGATCTAAAATAATCCTTGGGGTAATTGGTTTGAGAAAAAATCGGCGTGTAAAAAATCAAAAATAGCAATAGAACTCTCATCGAAAAAGCTTTTGGCTAAGGTAAAGAAAAGTTAATACATACAAATAAATCTTTGTCGATTATAACTGCTTATTTTTCAAAACATTAGTAAATGACATTTGATTAAAAACAAAATTTTAGCAAAAGAATTGGTTTAATTCATTTGGAATGTTAACTTTGTTCGGATAAGTAATGAACCCGATTTTATAATGAGTGAAATTGTAGAAATTATTGATACTCTAGAGAGTAGGCTCAAAAAATTGTTAAATAAAATAGACCGATTAGAGCAAACTTCATCAGATTTGAATCAGGAATTAAGCAAAGCTACTACTACCATACACAAACAGTCCAACGAGATTGAGGCCTTAAAAAAGCAGTATGAAACATTAAAAATAACCAATTCATTATTGGGCAGTGACGAAAATAAAAGAGAGACAAAGCTAAAAATAAATTCGTTGATTCGTGAAATTGATTACTGTGTAGCACAGCTATCAGATTAGTAAAACATATGGACGAAAAGCTTAAAATTAAATTATCAATTGCCGACAGGATGTATCCACTAACGGTAGAAGTTTCGCAAGAAGAAGGATTGCGAAGCGCTTCTAAAAAGATTGATGTAATGATTAAGCAATTTGAAGAAAATTATGCGGTTCGGGACAAGCAGGATGTGTTGGCCATGTGCGCTTTACAATTTGCTTCCCAGCTTGAACAAAAACAAATAGACAATTCTATCGATGGCAAGGAAACCATTGAAAGAATTAAAAAGATTAACGATTTATTAGTTGTTTATCTCGACAAATAATAAATTACACGTTCTTTAACATAGACTAAAATACTGCCTACATTAGTTCATATTTGGTAAACTCAACACTAACAAATTAAAATGAGCAAATCTTCATTCCTAAAGCATGCTGCCTTGCGCAGAAACTTGAATAATGAGTTAGCTCAAAACTTGTCTTATCGAGTTTATTCATTCAACCTAATGTAGGCTTTTTTATATAACAAACCCAATAAAAAAAATGGACATTTTAACAATACTTATTTCCGGAATAGTCGGAATTGCAGCAGGCTTTGGAATTTCAAAAATCTTCGAACGAAACAATGTTTCCAACCTCATCAAGAATGCAAAAAAAGAAGCCGCATCAATTTTAAAAGACGGAACCTTGGAAGCAGAAAATGTCAAAAAAGACAAAATGCTGCAGGCGAAAGAAAAGTTTATTGAGCTGAAAGCAGAACACGAACAAGTAATTCTTGGTAGAGATAGAAAAGTAGCCGAAGTAGAAAAAAGAGTCAGAGACAAAGAATCTTTAGTTTCAAACGAACTGTCAAAAGTAAAAAAGATTAACGATGATTTTGAAGCGAAGACCAATGAATATAGCAGTAAAATTGAAATCTTAGAAAAGAAACAGCAAGAAGTGGAACGAATGCACAAAAGCCAGCTCACGCAGTTGGAAGTGCTGTCGGGTTTATCGGCCGAAGATGCCAAAGAGCAATTGATGGAAGGACTGAAAGCCGAAGCAAAAAGTAAAGCCATGGCACACATTCAAGATACGATCGAAGAAGCAAAATTAACCGCCCAACAAGAAGCCAAAAAAATCATCATCAATACAATTCAACGGGTCGGAACAGAAGAAGCGGTTGAAAATTGCGTATCAGTGTTTAACATTGAATCCGATGATGTAAAAGGACGCATCATTGGCCGCGAAGGAAGAAATATTCGCGCGCTAGAAGCGGCAACCGGTGTTGAAATTATTGTAGATGACACCCCTGAGGCAATTATCCTTTCTTGTTTTGATCCGGTTCGTCGGGAAATTGCACGCTTGGCTTTGCATAAATTGGTAACCGATGGACGAATTCACCCCGCGCGCATCGAAGAAGTTGTGGCCAAAACCACCAAACAAATTGATGATGAAATTATTGAAGTGGGAAAACGAACAGTGATTGATTTAGGAATTCACGCACTCCATCCTGAACTGATTAAAGTAGTGGGAAGAATGAAATACCGCTCCTCATACGGCCAAAATTTATTACAACACTCGCGCGAGGTCTCTAAACTTTGTGGTATTATGGCCGCAGAATTGGGACTTAATGTCAAACTTGCCAAGAGAGCTGGGTTGTTGCACGATATAGGTAAAGTGCCGGACACTGAAAGCGATTTACCCCACGCTTTATTAGGAATGCAATGGGCAGAAAAATATGGAGAAAAAGAAGAAGTTTGCAACGCCATCGGCGCCCATCACGATGAGATCGAAATGAAATCATTGCTGTCGCCGATTGTTCAGGTTTGTGATGCTATTTCAGGGGCAAGACCCGGTGCAAGACGCCAGGTTCTGGATTCCTACATTCAGCGCTTAAAGGATCTTGAAGAAGTAGCATACGGGTTTGCCGGTGTTAAAAATGCTTATGCCATTCAAGCCGGAAGGGAACTGCGCGTGATTGTTGAAAGTGAAAAAGTAACTGATGATAACGCCGCAAGTTTGTCGTTTGAGATTTCTCAAAAAATTCAAACCGAAATGACTTACCCAGGCCAAGTGAAAGTAACGGTGATCCGGGAAACAAGAGCAGTAAATATCGCAAAATAACGAAATACCGCAGCAAAAGCTTTACATGATGTAATGCCCCCAAAAGTAAACACTATTTGGGGGCATTTTTTTATGGAAACAAAAGTCAAATACAATTACGAGTTTAAAATTCGGTGGGTATTAGCGGTTTTAAAGCAAAATCGCAGCATTGAATCTGTAGTTACTGCAGATGAATTTAATAAATACAATCTGCGAAAATGGATTTGATTTTATAAGAAATATGGCGCTGATGGCCAACTTTGACGGAAGAATGAGAACTGCATTGTTGATTTCAAGCTGAAAGTTTTGCATCGCATTGGCGAGGAATTTTTATCTTAAAAAGTATCCTAGGAAACATGCAATACTGCGAGCGAATCCATTATCAGTAAATGGTGGTGGATTATGTTTAAGACGGCTTTTAAAGCTTAATCAATAAACCCAGAGGAAGACCAAGCGATGAATTTTAAAAGAGCCAAAAAGAAATCTGTCTAGCCAAACAAACTTCTAAATTAAATAAAATCCTTGAGAGCAGCGAACGCACTGCCAACGAAGTGCACAGCCTTAATTTAGACGAATGAATTAAAATATTTTCTTCAGATCATCTAAAGTCATGGGTTTGAAGAAGTAATCCTCAATCTCATCTTGATATTCTTTGGCCTTGTTCATATCAGAAGTACTATCTGAAGAACTAACTAAATAAATGATGGTTTGCCCCTTGGTTTCCTTCTTTGTTTTCCTAAATTCATCCAAAAATTGCCATCCATCCATTATCGGCATATTGATATCTAGTAAGATCAAATCGGGAAGTGCCACTCCCATGCTAATTTTTTCTTTAATTTCTTCAAGCGCCTCTAATCCGTTGAGATAAAAAGATGGACTTACATCAATATTATTTTTTGAAAATAATTTTTTTATTATAAAATGAAACACCTTATCATCATCAATAACAAAAACCTCTTTAAACTTGCTCATTAAAATATATTTTAAATGTGGTTCCTACTCCAACTTCACTTTTCACATCTACACTACCGCCCATAGCTTCAATTTGATTTTTTGTTATAAATAATCCTATGCCTCTCGAATCTGCATTTTTATGAAAAGTTTTGTACATGCCAAATATCTTTTTTCCATGTTTCTCCAGATTAATACCCAAACCGTTGTCTTGTATTTTTAATATTTTTTGAGATGGCTCCTTTGAAATAGAATACGAAATCACAGGGAGTCGGTCTGGATGCGAATATTTGATGGCATTTGATGTAAAATTAAGCAAAATACTTTCTAAATAAGCTGGATTAAATGTAATGGTTTCCTCTTGAGCAATCGTATTTCGTATTTCCACCTTGTTCTTATTTATCTCTTCCCCTAAAATATCCAAAGTCTTACCCAAAAATTGGTTTAAATTGAGATTCTCCTTTTTATGAATCATTCTCGTTTGAATTTCCACCAATTCCTTTAGATGATCAATAGTTTGTGTCAATGCATTGGAAGATGATCGCAAATGCGAAAAACTTTCTTCAATAAATTCAGCATCTTTTTCTTCGTCAATGATATCCAACAACATCTTTATATTTCCGGAATGCGATCGCAAATTGTGCGAAACGATATGAGCAAAATTGACCAACCTGCTATTTTGTTCTCCTATTATTTCTAAAGTTTTGATCAATTCTTGCTCTCTTTCCTTTTGTACAGAAATATCCGTGTGGGTTCCGATAATTCGCAAAGGTTTATTTTTAGCATCACGTTCGATAATTTTTCCGCGACTCAAAATCCACTTGTATTCGCCTGACTTGGTCATTACCCGCTGCGAATTTTCATAAAACGGCGTTTTGTTATTGATGTGCAATCGAATGTCGGCCAAATATTTCTCTTTGTCATCCGGGTGTACTCGGTCATCCCATTTATCAATAGAATCGATTGTATCTTGCTCTTCGAATTCAAGCATTTTCATCGACTGAGAGGAGTAAAATACTCTTTTTGTTTTGATGTCCAAGTCCCAAATTCCTTCAGACGAAGCTTCAAGCGCAAACAGAAAGCGCTCCTCTGACAGTTTGAGCCGCAATTCCTGTTCTTTATATTCTGTTATATCTGTTATTTTTCCATAAAAAACTATCGCACCGTCAACCACCGACTCGACGTTGGCAATGCCCTTGTACCAGCGCACCCCTTTGATCGGCAAGCGCGCTCTAAATTCATGCGTCCAGTTTCTAATTTCATTCTTTGCCTCATGTACTGAAAGTAGAAAGGAATTAAAATCTTCTTCAACAATTTTACTTTTCAGTATTGTAAAAGCGTCGCTGTTCTTCTCTTCCGGGGTCAGATTAAAATGCGTTAATACCGATTTGCTCAAAAACGGAAAAGTAAGAATTCCGCTTTTGGATATCGTAAATTGAAAGATCAAATCTGGAGATTGAAATAGTAATTTCTTATAGAAATTGTTGCGTTCTTCAAGTAACTTTAAATCTGCATAGTAGTATGTTTCCATAATTGTAATTCAAATTAGTTGGGGCGAAATTTGATTAACTCTAACACCTGTAGCCATAATAACTGAACCAAACATAACTAAAAAAATCGATTAAATACACATTTATCGGATTAAAAACCAATATACTTAATATTTAACATTTTTTATAAGTATAATATTACTTTTAAATTTTTAAGAATTTGATCACATCTAGAAACAATCCTTTTGTTGTTAGTTGCCACTTTTATTCTTTCGCGGATGAAAACGATTGAGGATTTGAGTCAGGTGCTTTCTGTCAAGATGCACGTATATCTCAGTTGTAGTGATCGATTCGTGTCCTAACATTAACTGAATCGACCGCAAATCGGCGCCATTTTCTAGGAGATGGGTCGCAAACGAATGTCTTAAGGTGTGTGGACTAATATTTTTAGTAAGATTTATCTTGAGTGCCAGCGTTTTAATAATAGTAAAAATCATAGCTCGTGTCAGTTGCTTTCCATGACGGTTTAAAAAAAGCGTATCCTCAAACCCTTTCTGGATGTTTCCGTTCCCGCGCACTGCGTTCTTATACAATTCAATAAACTTTTGCGTAAGCATTCCTACCGGAACAAACCGTTGCTTGTTTCCCTTACCTGTAATTTTGATAAAACCTTCGTCAAAAAATAGATCGGAAATTTTAAGCGTTACTAGTTCAGATACGCGAAGTCCACACCCATAAAGCGTTTCTACAATCGCGCGGTTGCGTTCACCTTCTGGCAAAGTTAAATCGATGGCTGCAATAAGGGCATCAATTTCTGCGAGTGATAATGTATCTGGAAGTTTTCTACCCAATCTGGGGGTATCAATTAATTCTAATGGATTGTCATCTCGATAATTTTCAAAAATCAGATAAGAAAAAAAATTTTTAAGTCCTGATATTATTCTGGCCTGCGACCTTGCATTCACTTCTTTTGAAATATAATAAACAAATTCTTGAAGCGTGTGTGCTGTTATTTTAATAGGACTAACGGAAATGTCGTTGGCTTCCAAAAAACCACAAAGTCGCTCAATGTCAAAAGTATAACTTTCAATAGTATTTTTCGAGAGCCCTCTTTCAATCCTTAAGTACGATTGATAGCTTTTAAGATAAGTAGTCCACTTCATCCTCACAAAGTATGACTAATTTAGCACAAAAAAAAGCATCCTCGAAAGAGGATGCTTTTTAAAAAAGTGAAGTGTTCTTAGAATTTATATCCTAATGAAAACGACAGCACACTGTTTTTTCTGTCTATTTCGTATATGCCAAACGCCCCTTTGAGGTCATTCACGTTGCTTAGACCAATATTGTACCGAGCACTCGCAAATAAGTTTTGCGTAAAATCATAGCCCAATCCAATATTGAATGAAAAATCAGTAGATTTATAATTGTCTTTTACATCGCTTTCGGTGGAAACAATTGTGGTCCCGGTACCATTAGTATCTGTAAATACATTTTTTGACTTGGCATCAACCAAAAATCCAACTTGCGGTCCGCCCTCTAAAAAAAAGGAATTTACTGGATAGAACTTTAAAAGAATGGGAACATTTAGATAAGTAAGGTTTCTTTTGTACTCATCTTTAAAAGTGCCACCTGAGCCATTATCCCCTTTGTCAACAATTTCTGCTCCTTGCATCGAAAATAAAAGTTCCGGCTGTAGTGCTAACTTGTCGGTGAATTTGATTTCGACCAAGCCTCCTGCATGAAGACCAGCTTTCATTTTCACATCTGAACCCACGGCATCGCCACTAAAGGTAGCAAGATTTAGACCCGCTTTTACACCAAAACGTACTTGTTGTGCATTTGCAATTCCAAACGAAAGTCCTAAAATTACAGCTAAAAAGACTTTTTTCATAATATGTTTATTTAAAGTTATGTGCCAAAATTAGAACTATGCCAATCCGGAACGCTTATGAATACTCACGATTTTGTTATAAAAAATCAAGTTGCTGGTATTTGGGCAAAAAAAAACATCCCAATGGGATGTTTTAGTATACAATTTTTCTTTTTGACTAGAACCTGTAATAAGCCCCAACAAATAAACCGCTAATTTTACTATCACCAGTTAAACCAATATCATATCGAATATCAGCTCCAAAGTTTTGTGTTATATCGTAGCTAGCACCCACATCAGCACTTACAGAAAATTCGTCCGATTTAGCATCAAGCGAATAATTTAAACCAGGACCTGCCATCGCATTAAATCCTTCAAAAAAGGAATATTTAATTAACAATGGCGCTACAAGGCTATTGTTGTTGGTAATTGCTGCAAAATCAACTTCAGGATGAAACTGCATTTTGTCTGCTATTGGAATATCTAAAAATACACCTCCAAAAAAACCAGATTCGGAACCAGTAACACTAACAGTCCCAAAACCTGAATCGACAGTAGCTTTGTAAGACTGAGCAACGAATCCAGCCTTGACACCAAATTTCATTTGCGCATTTGTTAATCCAAATGCTAAAACAGCAATTGCTGATAAAATAATTTTTTTCATTTTTGTTTTGTTTTTGAAATTATCGTGTAAATATATAATTTAAATTTAATTAACAAAAAAAAACCTCACAATTATGAGGTTT